>JBKOWY010000196.1:0-28340 GCA_046724655.1 Actinomycetota bacterium | reverse complement strand
GATTTGAGCGTTGAATGCGGGCCAGTCGTATGACCGTGGGGCACGAAGCCGGGCATCGCCAGGAATGCCGGTAGCCCGTCGGTCGTCGCGATAAATCCGTCGACCGATATTCCCATGCGTGTGCGGATCTGCATGATGCTCACTCCTTGGGCGGTGTGTGCCGCCAGGCCCGAAGCCGCTGGCGTGATCGGCACTCAGTACGACCACTCCTGGACGCACTTCTCATCGGCGCGCCGACTCGCCGCCGGCCGCTCGGTTCCGATGGCCCGGTGCCGGCGGATGAGGGGCTCGTAATCGGCAATGAATTCCGCTGGGTCGCAGCGTCTACTCCCCGAAGACGAGCACGAACCCAATAGAGCCGCTACTCCTGTCGGCTGCGCCCCCGGCAGGATTCGAACCTGCGACGCACGGTTTAGGAAACCGACGCTCTATCCCCTGAGCTACGGGGGCCGAGCGCGATTGTCGCGCCATTCGGTGGGAGACATCCCGCACGTTAGCGGCGTTGCGCGGCGTGACCGAACTGCCGGCCCTGACGGTCCGGCGGTTTGGGAGTCGCCGACCGGAGGGAATACGCGCGACGAACTTCTCATCGCCGAAAAACGGGATGGTCGGTCATGGGAGAGGGGTGAGACCATGGCAACCGACGTTAGCGAGCGGACCGAAACCCGCGACCTCGAGGCCCCCGGGCGCGACGCAACCAAGCCGCGAGAGGTTCCCGGCCGCGGCTGGTTCGATGTCCTGAAGCGAGCGCGCCGGCGCGTCCGTGACAGCAACTTGTCCATCGTTGCCGCGGGGGTGGCGTTCTACGCGTTCCTGGCCTTCGTGCCGGCGCTCATCGCCGTGGTTGCCATCTACGGCCTGGTGGCGAATCCCGCCGACGTCAAACAGCAGATCACGTCGTTTACCGATGCGCTGCCGCGCGATGCCCAGAAGCTCTTGTCGAGTCAGCTCACATCCATCACCCGCTCGGCTGGCACCGGTACCGGTATCGCCGCGCTGATCGCGATCGCCGGCGCGATGTGGAGCGCCTCGAGCGGGATCGCCGCACTCAATACCGGGCTCACGGTGGCTAACGGCGAGAACGAGACCCGAGGTCCGTTGAAGCGTCGGCTGTTGGCACTCGTGCTCACGATCTTCGCCGTGGTCGGTGTGCTGCTCATGTTGGCTCTTGTCGTGGCGTTGCCCTCCGTGGTGGACAGCATCGACATCACCGGCATCGGCGGTACGGCCGTCGAGCTGGCTCGCTGGCCGCTCATGGCAGGTCTGCTCTTCGTCGGTCTGGCCGTCATATACCGGTACGGCCCCCAGCGTCGACGGCCTCGGTGGCGCTGGGTAAGTCCTGGGGCTCTCGTGGCTGTCGTTGTCGGACTTGCCGCATCGATCGGGTTCTCTGTCTATGTGAGCCTGCTCGGCAACTACAACAAGACATACGGAGCCCTCGGCGCCGTCATCATCATGCTGCTGTGGCTCTACTTGATGGCCTTCGCTGTCCTCTTCGGCGCGGCACTGAACGCCGAGCTCGAACGTCAGACGACGCGCGACACGACTGCCGGCGATGAGGCGCCCATGGGAGAGCGCGGGGCCTACGCCGCCGACACCGTCGGACCGACGCGAAAGGAGCTCTGAGCGCTGTCGCCGGTTGCGGGGCTACTGCCCGGCGGCGGGGAACCAGCGGTTGCGCACAGGAAAGAGGTAGCGGTCGGTGAGGTGGTTGAGGAACCGGCGCCCCTGGTCGAATCGCGTCGCGAGGTCCTCGAGCAGACGGGACAGCCCCGAGACCGGTGTCCGCTGCGCGGCGGTCCGGTACCAGCGCGGTCCGAGCCACTCGAGCAATCCCGCTGCGCCCCGTTCGCCGGCGAGTCGCTCGATGTCGGCAAGCGTCGGGGCGTCGTCGCCCGCGGATGGCAACGAGCGCAGCAGGCGTTCGAGCTCGATCGGGTGCACCGCGCGTGCAGCCGAGTGATCGGGGAACACGCCGGTGAGAAACAGCGCGAGGTCACCGAGTCGTCGGTAGATGCCCGGTCGGTCCGCCTCCGGCACCGCGTCCAGCGCGGCGGCCAATCGTGCCGCGTCGAGTTCGCTGAACCGCTGCCGGCGCCACCGGCCCCGACGCTGGATCCACACCGGCCCGCTCATCACCCGCGTGTACGACGTCAGGTGCTCCACCAGGAAGTAGCGGCGCGCTGGGTCGACGCCGAACTCTCGCAGTTGCCCGGCATCGAAGACCGGCACGCGCATCCGACGCCCGATCCGCTCCTCGACGAATGGGGTGTGGCCGAGGTCATCGACTACCCGGTGGACTGCGACGGCGAAGACGAGGAACGGCGACGCGTGCACGAGAAGTTCGTCGTCGACGGGATCGCGGAGTACCCGATCGAACACGGTCGGCGAGCCCAGTGCGTCCTCGACAAGCTCCGGGTGCGAGCGGAGGTACGCCGACGTGTCGTCCGTCGCTGGTCCTTCCAGCGCTCCACCCAGGATCGACAGGTCCGCGTCGGTCAGATGGTCGAGATACGCACTCCCCGGGTTCACATCGACCAATATGCCGTACCGGCGACCGGATTGGGATCATCCCAAGCCGTGGATCGCCCCGGGTCAGTCGGCCTTTCCCTTCTTTTCCGCCTTCCGGGCGCGTTTGAACTCGCGCACCCGATCGAGCGATTCGCGCGAATCGACGTCGGCCACCGAACGCGGCGTGGCGTCGGAGAACGGCGCCGCCGCCTCCTCCCACCCCGGGGCGGCCACGCCGAGCCGCTTGCCCAGGATGGCGAGAAAGATCTTCGCCTTCTCGTCGCCGTAGCCGGGCAGCTCACGCAGCCGGCGGTATATCTCCTGACCGGACGCCGCCCCGCGCCAGATCGCGGCCGCATCGCCGTCGTAGTGCTCGACGACATATACGCACAGCGCGTGTGTGCGCTTGCCCATTGACCCCGGGTAGCGGTGCATCGCCGGCTTGTCGCGGAAGATCGCTTCGATCTTGTCCTCACCCAGAGCCGCGATCGTCTCCGCGTCGAGTGTGCCGCCGAGGCGCTCCTTCAACGTGAGGGGCCCGCGAAACGCCCATTCCATCGGTACCTGCTGGTCGAGCAGCATCCCGATCAGCAGGGCGAGCGGGTTTTCGGCGAGCAGCTCGTCGGCTTCGGCGTCACCGGTGACCGGAATCGTGGCCATGCCGATCAGGCTATGCCCCGATCACGATGCGTATCTCAACCGCGCCGGGCGCGCTTCAGATACGCATCAGCCGTCGTTACTCCTCGATGGTGATCGCGTGCTCGGGGCAGTTCTGCTCGCCGATGCGCGCCTTCTCCTCGAGCTCGGGTGGGACGTCCTCGCCGGGAATGAAACAGTGACCCATGTCGTCGGCCTCGAAGACGTCGGGCGCGAGCGCGTAGCAGCGTCCGTGCCCGACGCAGAGGTCGGGATCCACGCGCACCTTCATCAGGACGTCCGCGCAGGCGGAGTGAACACGAGCGGCAGGTACTCGACGGCCCGGATGCCCATCGTGTACCGCGGCTCCTCACCGGGCTGGATCGTGTAGTCCGGGATGCGCTCGTGCAGGGTCTCGAGTGCGACGCGCAGCTCGAGGCGAGCCAGGTGCGAACCGAGGCATCGATGCACACCGCCGCCGAACGCGAGATGCCGGTTCGCGGGCCGCTCGAAGTCGACCTTGTCGGGCTCGGGGAACTCGTGCTCGTCGATGTTCGCCGAGCCGAGCAGCACCGTGACCCGTTCGCCGGGCTGGAGCTGACCGCCGCTGAGCTCGACCTCATCCATGAGCACGCGCGGCACGCCCGGCACCGGCGTCTCCCACCGCAGCAGCTCCTCGACCGCGCCGGGCACGAGCGCCGGGTCGTCGACGAGGCGCTGACGCTGGTCGGGGTGGCTCGCGAGGTACGACACCATGCAACCCACCGATGCCGTCACCGTGTCGAGTCCGGCGAGCAGGAACAGGTAGCAGATGTCGAGGATGTCCTCGCGCGTGAGACGGTGACCGTCGACGTCGGCTTCGAGGAACCCGCTCATGAGGTCGTCCCGAGGCTGTCGCTCCCGCTCGTCGAGCACACTGTCGAAGTAGGCGTAGATCCGCTGACCGGTCGCGGCCTGAATCCGCTCGAACTCCGCGTGGTCCTTCGCGGGCGGGCGAATGATGTTGTTCTTGAACTCGAGGAATAGGTCGAGGTCCTCGAGCGGCAGTCCGAGCAGCCGGAGGAACACCGTGCACGGCAGCGGGATGGCGAAGGCGCCGTTGAACTCGCACTCACCGCTGTCGATGAAGTCGTCGATCAGCTGGTTGCTGAGCTTGCGGACGTCGTTCTCGAGCAACGCCACTTGCTTCGGCGCGAACAACGGGTCGAGCAGCCGCCGGTACTTCACGTGCTCGGGCGGGTCGATCTGCAGGGGGATGAGCGGGCGCACGTTGCCGATCGAGATCGCGTCCATGTCCGAAGAGAACAGGTCCGAGTGCCGGAGGGCGAACTCGACGTCTTCGTGCCGGGAGATGACCGTTCCGCCCTCGTCGGCGCGCAGGATCGGCGAGTTCTCGCGCAGCATGCGGTAGATGGGCTGCGGTTCGCTCGCGGTCTCGTCGTCGAGGACGAACTGCGACTCGGGCATCTCGGGCGTGTCGGACACGGCATCCATGGCGTTCCTCCCGGCTCGACCGCAAACCCCTACCTGACGCCGGTGTCAGCATAGCGGGACGGTAGCGTTGGGTTCCTCGCCCGGGAGGTGGCTCGTGGCCGTACAGCATCCCCGCCCCGCCAACGTCGTGCTGCTCCGCCGGGGCATCCTCGACACCGCTCGGGACCTCCTCGAGGAAGCCGGAGCCCGGTTCAACGCCGCCGTGCGAGAGGTCGATCGTGTGCTCTCGGGCGTGGTCGACGAGATCGACGACACCCTCCACGCGACGCGGGTCGGGATCAGGGCCGGGAAGCTGGCGTTCGAGCAGGAGCGCCGGCGCGAACGCGTCCGCGGTCCGGTCGGGCTCGTCGCCGGTTACAAGTCGTCGAAGAGCCGGCAGCCCTCGACGTAGCCCATCTCGACCAGCTCGGCGCCCGGGCACTGGCGCGCCAGCTCGTCGCGGATGGGCTTGGTGTCGATGGCGGTCGAGAAGCCGGGCAGCCAGTCGTCGTGGTGGCTGAGGACGACGCGCTGCGGGCGGAGGAGATCCGCCTCACGGGCAACGAAGCCGGCCAGCGATCCCTGCACGGGCTCGCCGTCGACGTTGCCGCGACCCGCGGCAGCCAAGATCGCTATGTCGGGCCGGAGGTCGCGCAGGATGCCGGACCAGTGTCCTGACGTGTCCTGGTAGAAGAGCGAGCCCTGCGGCGTCTCGAAGAGGTAGACGAGCGCGCCGCCGTCGCCCCGGGCGCCCTGAAAGCTCGCGGCGAGGTGCGCCTGCACGTCGGCGTCGAGTGTGCCGAACCATTCGACCAAGGCGGCGAAGCGTTCCTGCTGCTCCTGGTACGTCAGCCCGAGATCGCCGACGCACACCTCGCCGGCGTCGGTCATCTTCGTCTGCGACCAGACGCATGAGTGCTGACTCGGGTATGCGGTAACGGTCATCCCGTCGGCGAGTCGGACCCGCTCACCGCCTGCGACAGGCAGGAGCTGTTTGCCCGGCACGCCCTGCTCGGCCATGACGCGCACGCTCTCGTACGAGCCGAGCACGTTCGCGCCGGTGTTACGGGCAACGGTCTCGGCGCCCCAGAGGTGATCGAAGTGCGAATGGCCCACCACGATCCAGTCGGCCCGCTCGACATCTGCCGTCGTGAGACCAACGGGCGGCGCCGCGGGCACGCGGTCCATGTACGCGTCCAGGAACACGACGAGGTCGCCGACGGTGAGCCGGAAGGTCGCGCATCCGAGCCAGTCGAGCGTCGCCGCGGGCACGAGGCGAGACTACGCCGCTCGCCTGTCCGTAAGCTGCTGGAACTACGTGTGGTCAGCGCGAGCGGGAGGTTCCCGGTGGCCCGCAAGATCCTGTTCATCACCACCGATCAGCAGCGCTACGACGCGCTGGGCTGCAACGGCAACACGATCGCGCGAACGCCCGTCGCCGATCGCCTTGCCGCCGAGGGCGTCAACTACCGCCGCGCGTACAACCAGAACACGGTGTGCATGCCGGCACGATCGACCATGCTCACCGGCCAGTACGTGCGCACGCACGGCGTGTTCGCCAACGGCGTCCAGCTGCCCCACGACGCGCCGAGCGTCGCCGCCCACCTCGCTCAACGCGCCGGCTACCGCACCGCGTTGCTCGGCAAGGCGCACTTCGATCCCGGCTTCGACCCGATGTTCACCTTCCCGGAGAACGCGATGGCGCACGAGGGCTCGACGGGTCCGCTGCGCGGCTTCGAGCACGCCGAGCTGGCCATGCACGCGCCGACGATCGCCGGCCGCGGCTTCCAGCACTACGGCACGTGGCTCCTCGAGCACCACCCGGACCAGGTCGACGGCTTCGCCGCGCTCCTCCAGGCCGAGGGCGGAGGGGAGACGGGCGCGCCCGAGACGAAGGTCAACCCGATCCCGCGTGACCTGTACCACACGGACTGGGTCGCCGACCGCACGATCGCGTTCCTCGACACGCTCGCGGACGAGGACGACTGGTTCGTGTGGATGAGCTTTCCGGACCCGCATCACCCCTGGGACCCGCCGGCGACCGAGCGCAAGCGCGTCCAGTGGCAGGAACTCGGGCTCCCGCCCGGGCATCCCGGCTCGCCGGACGCGATCCGCGACGTACTCGCCCAGAAACCACCGCACTGGCTGGCGTTCTACGAGGGCACGTGGCGCAACGTCGAGGGCGGCCCGGGCACGTTCCGGCCCGGCACGCTCACCGGCGACCAGCTGCGCGAGATCAACGCGCTCACGCACGTGATGAACGAGCTCATCGACGAGGCGTGCGGCCGCGTGCTCGACACCGTCGGCCGACGAGGGTGGGCCGACGACATGGACGTCTTCTTCACCACCGACCACGGCGAGCTCCAAGGCGACTACGGACTGCTCTTCAAGGGCCCGTTCCACGTCGACGCGCTCATGCGCGTCCCGCTCATCTGGCGTCCGGCCCCGTCGGCGGGCGTGACACCGTCCGAGGTTCCCGAGCCCGTCGGTCACGTCGACCTCGCGCCCACGTTCTGCGCGATCGCCGGCGTCGAGCCCGGCGAGTGGATGCAGGGAAGCGAGCTGCCGACCGCGCCCGGTTCGGGGCGCCAGCGGGCGCTGTGCGAATGGGACAGCCAGTTTCCGGGCTACGGCATGCACCTGCGCTCGATCTACCGCGACGGCTGGCTGTGCACCGCGTACGAGCGCAGCACAATCGGCGAGCCCAACGGGCTCGAGGACTTCTTGTCCCTCCTACCCGAACGTGCCGCGCAGCGCCTCGGGCTCACGGACGGCGGTCCGCGTAGCACCGTCGCCTACGACGGCACGGAGGGCGAGCTGTACCGCGTCGACGAGGATCCGTGGCAGTTCCAGAACCTCTGGGACGAGCCGGGGTACCGGGGTGTGCGTTCCGACCTGATCGCCGACCTGTACGACAGCCTGCCGGCCGCGCGCGAGCCGCGGCTGCCCGTCGCTCGTCCCGCATAGAAGAAGAGAGAGGACCGCGCGATGCCGATCGCCCCGACGAAGGAGCAGATCCAAGAGCTTGTCGAAAGCCCACTGGAGACGCCGGTCGTCATGTTGAACCTGCTCAAGTTCGCCGAGCGTGCCGGCGGCGATGGTGACGGTCCGGAGTCGGGGCGTGACTCGTACGCGCGCTACGGCGAGCGCATGCGGTCGATGCTGGAGCAGACGGGGGCTCGTGTCCTCTGGCAGGGGCGCGCCGATTCGGTCGTGATCGGCGGCGACGGCGACGACTGGGACGCGGTGATCCTCGTCGAATACCCGTCGCGCAAGGCATTCCTCGAGATGACGTCAAGCCCGCAGTACCGAGAAGTGTCCAAGGACCGCAGCGCCGGGCTCGCAGACTCGCGCCTCATCGCGATGACCGAGGTGTACCGGCACACGAAGGACTGAGGTACCGAGATGATCCGAGGTGAAGGCACCGCTGTCGCGCGTGGCGTCACGGCGCAAGAGGCGTTCGACTTCGTGCTCGATCCCGCCCAGTACACGAAGGCCGACACGAAGATGGTGTGGGTCACCAAGCTCGGCGACACCGCCGACGGCATGATCGCCCGCGAGGACGCCGCTTCCTCGGCCGGTTCCCCGGGTCGGTGGTCACCCGCTACCGGTGGGAGGCGCCCCACCGGATCGACGTCACGCTCGAGCACGGCGTGCCGCAGCATCTGCACGCCTGGTTCGAGATCGACGAGGTCGAGGGCGGCCCCCGCATCCACCACGTCGAGGAGATGGACCTGGGCCGCGGACCGCTCGGTTGGCTGTACGACCAGATTGGGCCAATGGATCGCCGACTCGGTGCGCCAGGAGGTCGCCGAGATCGCCCGGTTGCTCGAGGCGGGCGAGCGCGGCCAGGGCGTGGCCGCCGACGACGACCGGGACGCGCGTCAGCCGCGGTAGCCGCGGGCGCGGGCAGCCTGCCCCTGACGAGTCGCAGCCCGCTTGGCGCGCTCGCGGCTGGCCTTGTCACCCGGCGTGTACCGGTACTTCCGGCCGTGCCCGCCCCACTCGTAGTAGGGCCCCTTGGCATCGCGGCCTCGCCGGACGGGCATGACGCTCTCCTATCCCTCCGGCCGCTCGGCCAGAGCCTTACGTACGCGACCGCGAGTGGCGAGATCGGTCGCCCGGGCCAAGCCCGGCGCCGCGCCGAGACGGCCGAGTCCCCCGATTCGGGGGACCGTGATCGTTCGGTACCCGGGCACCCGGCGGGTGAGCGCGCGCACGATCGCCTTCGCCACCGCCTCCGCCGGCATGCCGTAGTCGAGCTTGCCCGGTTCGTCGGCGGGCTCCCCGGTGCGGATCCGGGCCATGAACTCGGTCTTGATGGGTCCCGGCGCGATCAACGTGACGTCCACGCCCCGCCCGGCGACCTCGCGGCGGAGTCCGTCGGTGAACCCCTGCACTGCGAACTTCGTCGCGGAGTACACCGTCTCTCCAGGCGGCGCGACGTAACCGGCCATGGAGCCGACGTTCACGATGTGACCGCGCCGCCGCTCGAGCATGCCCGGCAGCACCCGCTGCGCGAGGTCGATGAGCGCAAGCACGTTGACGTCGAACAACTCCCGCACATTGGCCGACGGCATGTCCTCGACGAGGCCCTTCCATCCGAGCCCGGCGTTGTTCACGAGCACGTCGACCGGCTCGCTCTGCTCGACGAGCGCGGCGCGGTCGGCGTCGTCCGAGACGTCCGCCGGCACCGGTGTGATCTCGGGATGCTCGGCTGCGAGTGACTTGAGGCGTTGCTCGTCGCGCGCCGCCGCCCACACCCGGGCGCCCTTGCGTGCGAGCCGCAGCGCCGTGACACGCCCGATGCCGGTGGATGCGCCGGTCACGACCACGCGACTACCTGCGAGCACCATGTCGCCTCCTGCTCGTCGGCTGGGTCTTGTTCTACCCCGCTCGCAGTCTCAGGCGACACGCGGAACGCCGCCGATGCGATCGGCGACCGATGCGCACGCGCCGACGAGCGTAGGAACGAACCGACGCGCGCCGAGCACGCAGGCGGCGTGATCCGAGTCGACGGGATGGATCGTGGCGCCGGGGATCGCCTGCGCGAGCTTGAGCTGCCGCGCCGCGGAGACGAACCGATCGCGCAGGGTGACGACGACCGCCGTCGGAACGTCGATGTTGCCGATCCACTCGTGTGAGCTGAAGCGCCCGATGGCAGAGACCGCGCCGATCATCGCGACCGGGTCGCAGCGGCGCATCTCGGCCAGGGCCCACTGCGGCAGCCGCATGCCGTCGAGAACTTCCGGCTCCGGCGGCGGCGTCTCCACCGGCTCTGCGCGCCGGGGCCACGGGAGAACGTCGGCGAGGCGAAGGGCGATCACGAGACCGGCGAAGCCCCGGAAGCCCCACTGCTCGACCGGATGACCGCGGAAGTTGCGACTCGTCGCGCACAAGACGAGCCCCTCGACCCTGTCGCGGTGCCGGCGCCACATCAGCTGCGCGACCGGTCCTCCGAGCGAGTAGCCGACGGGGATGCACCGCTCGACGCCGAGCCCGTCCATCAGGGCGATGGCGTCGTCGGCGCAGTCGGCGAGGCGATACCGGGGGCCGGCCTTGAGGCCGTGACCGTGGCCGCGCAGGTCCATGGCGACGACCCGGAACCGTTCGCTCAGCGGCCCGAAGGAGGGGAACCAGTTGAGCGTCCCCGTCGCGCCGAGGCCGTGGAGGAGGACGAGGGTGGGGGCGCCGGCCGGGCCGGGCACGTCGTAGGCGAGGACGGTGCCCCGGCCCGCGAGCTCAACCGGGGTCCCGGCGGGGACCGTATCGGCCGATACCCGACCCAAGCTGAGCCCGATGACCTCGAACACGCGACCTCCCCCTGCCGCCGCGTTTTCGTTGTCTATTCCTCTACTGCTCTACCAGATTCCGCAAGCCAGATGGTGGTTTCATCATTCCGCTTCCTGCGTACGATGCCCGTCATGGGCCTGCTGCGGCGGCTCGAGCTCGCCCGGGACCGTGATCTCACCCTGGGGACGTTCGCGGAGCGGCTGGCTCGGGTTCACGGCGAGGGACGGCTGGTCGAGGAACACGACGGCGGCCTGCGGCTCGGCTATGAGGCCGCGGCCGCGGCCGTCGAGCGGTGGGCCGGTGGGGTGCGGCGACGGGTCAGATCCGGCGACCGCGTCGTCATCGCCCTCCCGAACGGGTACGGCGTCTTCCTGCTGACCCAGGCGGTGACACGTGCCGGCGGCGTGGCCGTACCCATCAACCCCCAGATGCGCCCCCAGGAGATCGAGCACGTCGTAGAGGATTCCGCCGCCGCGCTGGTCGTGCGCGACACCGCGGAAGTAGATGACGGGGAACCGGCCGGTGCGGCCTCGGCCGATCCGAACGACGTTGCTGCGCTCTTCTACACCTCGGGCACGACAGGCCGGCCGAAGGGCGCCGAGCTCACGCACCGGGCCCTCCTCGGGCGTGCGGTGAACGGGGCATTGTTCCCGTCCGGCTTGCGCCGGGATGAAGCGGTGTCGGGCATGCCGGTCGCGCACATCGCCGGGTTCTCGCTGCTGCTGCAGCTGGCGGCGTTCGGGATTCCCGTCTACCTGCTGCCGAAGTTCCGGCCCGATGTCGCGCTCGACGCGATCGAGCAACGGCGCGCCACGATCTTCGTCGGCGTGCCGGCCATGTACCGCATGATGGAAGAAGCGGGCGCCGAGTCGCGCGACCTGTCGTCGGTGCGGATGTGGGCGTCGGGCGCCGACGCGATGCCGCACGCACTCGCCCGGCGATTCCAGAAGTTCGGCGCGATCGCGCACCTGCCCGTCGTTGGCCGCACCGTCGGCGAGGCCCTGTTCGTCGACGGTTACGGCATGGTCGAGCTCGGCGGCGGCGCGGCGGTCAAGGTCCTTCCTCCCGGCCTGCCCTTGCCGCTCGGAGACCTCCTCGGGTTTCCGATGCCGGGGTACAAGATGAAGATCGTCGACGACACCGGGAGGGAAGTCCCGCGCGGGGAGGTGGGCGAGCTCGCGGTCACGGGTCCGGGGCTCATGCGCGGGTACCACGGTCACGAGGACGACACCCGCGAGACGCTGACGGAAGACGGGTGGCTGCGCACGGGCGACCTGGCGCAGCGTTCCCGGCTCGGGTTCTTCGAGTTCGTCGGACGCAAGAAGGACGTCATCAAGCACGGCGGCTACTCCGTGTTCGCGGCCGAAGTGGAGGACGTGCTCGACGAGCATCCGGCGGTTCTTGATTGTGCGGTCGTCGGGCTGCCCGACGCGCGCAAGGGTGAGGTCCCGGCGGCGGCGGTGCAGCGCCGTGAGGGCACGTCGGTGGGCGAGCCCGAGCTGCGAGAGTGGGCGGCCGAGCGGCTCGCCGAGTACAAGGTGCCGCAGCGCATCGTCTTCGTCGACGAGCTGCCGCGCACCGGTACCGACAAGGTGCGCAAGGCGGACGTCGTCAAGCTCTTCGACGAGTCTCGTCCCCCCGCGCCCGAGTCGTCGACCTGACGGGCGTGTCATACTGCGGCCGTCCGAGCGCGTGCGGCCGGTTCGGGGGGCCTATGGCGAAGGTCGAAGAGTCTGAATCCCGGGTCTCGCTCGACACGACGGACGTCGACCGCCATGTCGGCCAGCCGGTCGGTGGCGGGCAACTGAAGGAGCCGGTGGCGGTCAACGACATCCGGCGATGGGTGCAGGGGATGCAGTATCCGAATCCACTGCACTTCGACGAGGCGTTCGCGGCGCAGACGCGGTTCGGTCGCATCGTCGCCCCGCAGTCGTTCACCATCTGCTGCGACGTCGGCCACGGTGCCGGTCCCGCGATCGTCGGCAACATTCCCGGTACGCACATGATCTTCGGCGGCGACGAGTGGTGGTTCCACGGGCCGCGGATCCTGCCTGGCGACCTTCTGCGCATGCAGCGCCGCTTCCACGACTACAAGGTCTCGGACACGAAGTTCGCCGGTCCGACGATGTTCTCGCGGGGCGACACGCTCTACCGCAACCAGCGCGACGAAGTTGTTGCGTTGCAGCGCTCGACGTCGGTGCGGTACCTGGCCGAAGAGGCACGGCGACTCGGCTTCTTCGAGCGCGCCGCCCCGCGGCCGCAATGGACGAGCGACCAGCTCGACCAAGTGGAGGAGGCGCGTCTGGCGTGGATCCGCTCGAACCGCCACGGCGAGTCGCCGTCGTGGAGTGACGTCGAGGTGGGCGCCACGCTTCCGCGGCGCGCCATCGGGCCGCACACCATCGCCAGCTTCGCGACCGAGTGGCGCGCGTACACGTTCACCGTGTGGGGATCGAGCTACCACGAGGGCCCCGAGCATCTCCAGGAGGCTGGCTGGCTCCCCGAGATGGAGCGCAACCTCGAGGCCGGTGAGGAGGACCCGGCCATGACCGACGGGCTCTACCGGGGACCGTCGCGCGGCCACGCCGACGAGGAGCACGCGCAGCTCATCGGCATGCCGCGCGGCTACGGATACGGCGCGTCGATGGGCGCGTGGGTGCTCGACTACGTCGCCTACTGGGCCGGACACCAGGGTCTCGTGCGCCATTCGAACGTGCAGTACCGCTTCCCGGCTTTCGAAGGCGATGTCACCTACCTCGACGCCGAGGTCACCAGCAAGCGCCGCGACGAGACGCTCGGCGAGACGCTCGTCACGCTCAACGTCGTCATGAGCACCCAGGACGGCGCGGTGATGGCGAAGGGCCCGGTCGAGGTGCAGCTGCCCGATTAACGGGCGCAGCGGGATGGCATGACCACGTTCCGCGGGCCGCCGATCGAGACCGAGGAGGGCATCGGCGCGCTCACGCTGAGCGGCTTCCTCCTCGAGGTCACGCGACGCCATGCCGACCGTGAGGCGTTCGTCTTCCACGACCCCGACGGCGGGGTCGTGCGCTGGAGTTACCGGGATCTCGAATGCGAGGCGCGGCGCATCGCTCGCGTTCTGCTCGCCGGCGGGGTCGGGAAGGACACGCGGGTCGCGATCCTCATGGGCAACCGACCCGAATGGGTCGCGGCCGCGTACGGTGTCGCCCTGGCGGGCGGGGTGGCCGTCCCGCTCAACACCTATTTCGAGCCGCCCGAGCTCGACCATGTCCTCCGGCATTCGGACGCACAGGTGCTGCTCACCCAGGAGCGGTTGCTCGGGCACGCGTACGTCGACCAGCTCGCCGCGTTGTGCCCCGAGCTTCCTGACGCCGGCCCGGGCGAGCTGCGGTCGGTGCGCTTTCCCCACCTGCGAAGGGTGGCGGCGGTCGGCTCGGGCGCGCCGCGTGGCGCGGTCGAGCCGTGGGAGGCGTTCCTCGGCGCCGGTGATCGCGTTCCCGACGCAATGGTCGACGCGACGTCAGCTGAGGTGACGCCGGGCGACCACTCGCTGATCATCTACACGTCCGGTACGACCGCCAAGCCCAAGGGCATCCTGCATCCGCACCGCGGGCCATCCCTACAGAGCTGGCGGTTCGCGCAGCAGCTCCGCCTCGACCCGACCGTGCGGGTGTGGAGCGCGTTCCCGTTCTTCTGGTCGGCCGGGTTCGTGATGGTCATGGGCGCGACGCTCGCGGCCGGCGGCTGCCTCGTGCTCCAGGAGCACTTCGAGCCGGGCCAGGCCCTGCAGTTGCTCGAGAGCGAGCGCGTCACGTCGCCGCACGCGTGGGCGCATCAGCTGGCCGAGCTCGAGGACCATCCGGACTGGCCGAACGCCGACCTGTCGGCGATCCGCCACTGCGAGGCGTTCACGAGCTTCGGCCGTCACCCGAGTGTGCACGTCGAGGACGCGTGGAGCCCGCGCGCCGCGTACGGGCTCAGCGAGACGTGCACGATCATCAGCTCGCTACCGGCTGATACGCCCCGGGAGATCCGCGAGCGAAGCCAGGGTGCGATCCTGCCGGGGAATTCCGTGCGCGTGGTGGACCGCGACACGGGCGACGCGCTGTCGGCCGATGCGATCGGAGAGATCACGGTCAAGGGCCCGACGCTGATGCTCGGCTACGTGAAAGCGCTGCCGGAGCAGTCGTTCGACGACGACGGTTTCTTCCACACCGGCGACGCCGGCTACGTCGACGGTGACGGGTATCTCCACTGGACGGGTCGCATCACCGAGATGATCAAGACCGGCGGCGCCAACGTGTCACCGGTCGAGATCGAGGAGACGCTCCTGCGCCATCCGGGACTGAAGGCGGCACTGGCCGTCGGGATCCCGGACGAGAAGCTGGGGGAGATGGTCGTTGTGTGCGGCGTCGCCCACGAAGGCGCCCACGTCGACGAGGACGATGTGCGCGGCTTCCTACGCGGCCGCCTCGCTTCGTACAAGATCCCGCGTCGCGTGCTGTTCTTCGACGAGCACGAGCTGTCGATGACCGGCAACGCCAAGATCCGCGCCGAGGAGCTACGCAAGCTCGCGATGAACCGGTTCTCGGTTTCCTCTTGAGTCGGTAAGTCGCCATCGGGACGCCGCGAGCGCCAAAGTGAGAGCGCTACAGACTCCGATGATGAGTGAGCATTGTTTTTTCGTCGGATCGCCTTGACACCGAACGTACGTTCGCTATACTGAAGGCACTTCCCTGACGCTTCCTCGGTTGGCTCGCTCCGCAGGAGGAAGCGTGTTCGAGGAGGTCCGCACCGCTGTTGCAGCACTCGACGCGGTCGCTCGCGATATAGATCCGGGTCGCTTCGACGGGCGCGACGCGGCGGATCTCCTCGACCTCCTCGGACGCGGCGAACGAGTGTGCGCGGCGGCCAAAGCGTTACTGGCCCGCCGGGTCGAGGAGACAAAGGTCTGGCGCGAGGGCGGGTACCGGAGCGCCGCGCACTGGGTCGCGGAAGCTACAGGCGAAACAGTTGGCGCGGCGTGTCGCACGCTGGAGACCGCGCGGGCGCTTGACGCTTTGCCTGAGACGGCCGCCGCGTTCCGTGCTGGAAGCCTGTCGGAGACTCAGGCGGCCGAGATCACGAGCGCCGCGGGAGCCGATCCACGCGCCGAGTCCGCACTGCTGGAGACGGCATCCACCACGAGCGTGAAGAGACTCAAGGATCACTGTCGGCAGGTGCGCGCCGGCGCGGAGGAAGACGACAAGGCGTGGGCGCGCCGCCTCCACGTCGAGCGGCGCGCTCACGCATGGACAGATCCGGACGGCGCTTACCGCCTCGAGGCTCGCTTGGCTCCCGACGCCGGTGCCCGGTTCGGCTCGGCCTGGGAAGGTCACATAGACCGCACCTTCAAAGACGCCGGCCGCGCCGGGCGGCGCGAGCCTCGAGCCGCCTATGCCGCCGACGCGCTCGTTGCATTGGCGAGCGAAGGTCCCTGCAAGCCGGTCGAGATCAAGGTCACGGTCGATAGCTCAGCTCTCGCGCGCGGGCACACCGAACCCGGCGAACGCTGCGAGATCGAACGCGTCGGCCCGGTGCCCGTGACAACCGCACGTGCGCTCCTCGACGACGCGATGGTCAGCGTCGTGGTCCACGACGGCCACGACATCACCGCGGTGTCGAGTCCCAAACGCACGATCCCGGGGAAGCTGCGCCGTGCCCTCGAGGCCCGCTACCCGACGTGTGGTGTCAAGACGTGCGCGAACGACCGGTTCCTCGAGATCGACCACGTCGTCCCGGTCGAGGAACGCGGCGAGACGAACATCCGCAACACATGGCGGATTTGCCCTCACCACCACTCCCTGAAGACCCACGGAGGCTGGAAGGTCGTCGGCGAACCAGGCAACTGGGACCTCTTTCCACCTGACGATCCCGACCCGCCGTGACACGCGGTCCCGACGGACAAACCGGCCGACGTAGCGTCTGCTCGTGCAGTTCAGTCCCGAGTTGCGGGATGACGTCGCCTCGGGCGAAATCACGGTGTCGTTCAGGCTCTGGCGGCGGCCGAAGGTGAAGGTCGGAGGGCGCTACCCGGTTGGGCCCGTGGACATCGAGGTCGACTCCATCGAGTTGGTGCCGTTCTCGAGCGTGACGCGCGCCGACGTGCGCCAATCAGGCGAACGAGACCGCGAATCGCTCCGCCAGCGCGCCGCGCATGCGGGCCCCATTGGTGACGACACGCTCCTGTACCGGATCGAGTTCCACGTCGTCGCTTAGAACGAGAACGCAGTAGCGTCATTGGCGGTGAAGGCTGCCTGCTACTACCAGACGGGTCCGCCGAGCGTCTTCCGGTACGAGGACGTCCCCGACCCGAAGGTGGGCCCGGGAGACGTACTCGTCGACGTCGAAGCCATCAGCATCGAGGGTGGCGACACACTCAATCGGGCCGGCGGTGAGATGGCGAGCACACCGCACATCGTCGGCTACCAGTGCGCGGGCACGATCGCCGAGGTCGGCCCGGACGTGGCGGACCGCCAGCCCGGGCAGCGAGTGGTGTGCACGATGTTGTGGGGCTCGCACGCCGAGCGCGTCGCCACGCCGTCGATCGTCACCTGGGTCGTCCCCGACGGGCTCGACATCGTCGAGGCCGCGTGTGTGCCGGTCCCGTGGGGGACGGCGGCCGAGTGCCTGTTCGAGTTCGGCCACCTGCAAAACGGCGAGATGGTTCTCGTCCAGGCCGGCGGAAGCGGCGTCGGCCTCGCCGCCATCCAGCTCGCCAAGCGCGCCGGCGCGACCGTGCTCGCGACCGCGTCGAGCGACGAGAAGCTCGAGCGTCTCCGGGAGTACGGCATGGATCACGGCATCAACTACCGCGAGGTCGACTTCGCCGACGCCGCTCGTGAACTCACCGGTGGTCGAGGCGTCGACCTCGTCGTCGATCCGGTGGGGTCGACGCTGTCGGACAGTGTGCGCGCGCTCGCCTACCGCGGCCGCGTCACGTTGGTCGGCAGTGCCGGACGCGACCCGAAGCCGTTCGACGCCTCTGCGCTGATGTTGGGCAACCAGACGCTCACGGGCGTGTTTCTCGGTGCGGAGATCTTCACAGACCGGGTGCGCGCGAACATCGCCCGCCACCTCGACGACATCGCCTCCTGCGACCTGCGCGTCGTCGTCGACCGGACGTTCCCGTTGTCGGACGCCGCCGGGGCCCACGACTACATCGAGAGCCGCCAGGCGTTCGGCCGCGTGGTGATGATCCCTTAGCGAATTCTTCCGCTATCGCTCAGACGGCTCCACGAGCACGAGCCAGTTCCCGGAGTTGTCGCGCATGATGGCCTCGACACCGTACGGGCGCTCCGACGGTGGCTGGATGAACTCGACGCCTTTGGCCGACAGCTCCTCATAGGTCTTGCGGCAGTCATCGGCACGCAGACCGAAGCCGCCCATCGTCCCGTTGGCCAGCGCACGGCGGATCGCCTCGGCCACGCCTTCCTCCAGCGGCGGTCCCGGAAGCATCAGCGTCACGTCGAGCTCGGGCTGACTCGGATGACCGACGGTGACCCATCGGAACCCGTCGCCCAGCTGGACATCGGCGCGTTCCTCGAAGCCGAGCATGTCGGTGTAGAACTTCTTCGCCTCGTCCTGGTCTCTCACGTACAGCGTGAAGAGCGAGATGTTCGTGATCATGCGACGAACCTACGCCGACCGACGCGCCCCTGGCTTCTCGGATATTGCGAAACCTGGCTTTCGGTCGCTGAGGCCGTGCATGAACACGTAGCACCCCGGAATGTGCGGGACGCCCTGCTCTGCGTATCGGGCCTGGTACTCGGACGGCGACACGCCGACGAGCTGCCGGAACCTCGTGCTGAACGACCCGAGGCTCTCGTACCCCACGAGGTAGCAGACCTCCGTCACCGTGAGGTTCGTGGCGCGGAGCAGGTCCTGGGCGCGCTCGATGCGGCGCTCGGTGAGGTACCGCGCCGGCGTCTTGCCATACGTGGCCGCGAAACAGCGGAGGAAGTGGTACTTCGAAACTCCTGCCGACGAGGCGAGCTCGCCGACATCGAGGGGATCGGCATAGTGGCGGTCCGCGTAATCGCGCGCCCGCCGCAGGTGCACCAGGAGCGGTTCCGGGACGCGCGTCATCAAGCCCGAACCGAGGCGACCATCTGCTCGCTCTCCTCCCACAGGCGCCGAGCGGCGCCATCGTCCTGGGCGACCTTCGACGGCGTGGCGGGCTTGCACTTGTAGAAGTAGCCGCCGGTCACGCCCTCCACTTCGGGCGACGACGCCAGGTACGTCGCGGTGCGCGCGCCACGCTCCGAGCTGATCGCGAACGGTTGCGCCAGATACTTGATGCCCCATCCGTAGAGACCGCCGAGGTCGCCGTCACGGCCGAAGTCGCTGCGCACGAACCCGGGGTGCATGGCGTTCACGGTGACACCGGTGCCGTCGAGCCGGCGTGCCAGCTCCCGGGTGAAGTAGATGTTCGCCAGCTTGGACTTGTTATACGCGTCCATCCACCGGTAGCCGCGCTCGGCCTTGAGGTCGTCGAAGTCGAGCCCGCGACGGGCGCCCTTGTGCGCCCTCGACGCAACCACCACGACCCGCGCTGGCGCGCTCGCCTGCAAACGGTCGAGTAGCAGCTCGGTGAGCAGGAAGTGGCCGAGATGGTTGATCCCGAACGTGGCCTCGAACCCGTCCTCGGTTTTCGTCCGGCGGTGGAGAATCAGACCGGCGTTGTTCACCAGCACGTCGAGCCCGTCGTAACGGTCGAGGAAGTCGCCCGCGAACGCCCGGATCGACCGGAAGCTGGCCAGGTCGAGCGCCATCACGTCCACGCTGTCGTTGCCGCTTCGGTCGACGATCTCCTGGCGGGCGGCGCGGCCCCGCTCCTCGTTGCGAGAGGTGATCACGACCCGGGCGCCGAGACTCGCCAGCCCGACGGCGGCCTCCTTGCCGATCCCCGTGTTCCCGCCCGTGATCAAGACGACCTGGCCGATCATGTCTTCCATGGCGCACCACGCTAACCCCGACGCCAATCCGGCTGGCCGGTCGAGAGCGAATCAACGTGGGACTATTTACTTCGTAACGAAGAAGGGGAGTCAGATGGGCAAGGGCGGGTACCTGCCGATCGAGAATTACGGGGTCGTCGGTGACCTCCACACCGTCGCGCTCATCGGCACAAACGGCTCGGTCGACTTCATGTCGTACCCGTACTTCGGGTCGCCGACGATCTTCGCCGCGCTGCTCGACGCCGAGAACGGCGGTCGTTTCCAGATTCGTCCGTGTCTCCAGACGGGCACGGTGAAGCAGATGTACCTGCCGGACACGAACGTGCTCATCACGCGGACCCTGGATCGCGACGGCGTCGCCGAGGTCTCGGACTTCATGCCGGTAGGCGTCGGCGAACACAAGCACTGCCACTCGCTCGTTCGCCGGGCGAAGGGCGTGAGGGGCGTCTCGGACTTCGACGTCGTGTTCGACCCGCGCTTCGACTATGGCCGCGCCGGCCACAAGGTGGACGTGCGCGAAGGCGAGATCCTGTTCCATTCCGACGGGCCATGCGACCTGACCCTGCGATTGCGTTCGCAGGTACCGCTCGAGGTGAAGAACGGCGCCGTCGTCGGGCGATTTGCGCTGCGCGCCGGCGAGACAGCTGCGTTCGTGCTGGAGGAGGTGCAGCAGGGCCGGCCGAGCCCCTCCGAGTCACCGCACTACGTCACCCAGGCGTTCAAGGACACCGTGAACTACTGGCGAACGTGGATCGGCAAGTCGCAGTACCACGGCCGGTGGCGCGAGACCGTGAACCGTTCCGCGCTAGTGCTGAAGCTGCTGGTGTCCGAAGATTACGGCTCGCTCGTTGCGGCTCCGACGTTCGGTCTCCCCGAGGAGCTCGGGGGCGAGCGCAACTGGGACTACCGCTACACGTGGATCCGCGACGCGTCGTTCACGCTCTACGCCCTCATCCGGCTCGGCTACACGGCCGAGGCCGGCGCCTTCATGAAATGGATCGAGGACCGCTGCAACGACCTCGGACCCGGCGGCTCCTTGCAGATCATGTACGGCATCGACGGCCACAAGGACCTCAGCGAGGAGATCCTCACGCACTTCGAGGGGTACGACGGCTCGGCGCCCGTTCGCATCGGCAACGGTGCATACAACCAGCTCCAGCTCGACATCTACGGCGAGCTCATGGACTCCGTCTACCTCTACAACAAGTACGGCGCCCCGATCTCCCACGACCTCTGGCGCAACCTGGTCCGGCTCGTCGACTGGGTCACCGAGCACTGGCAGCTCCCGGACGAAGGAGTGTGGGAGGTGCGCGGCGGGAAGCAAGAGTTCCTGTACTCGCGGCTGATGTGCTGGGTGGCCGTCGACCGCGCGATCCGCCTCGCCGACCGACGCTCGTTCCCGTACCCGTTCGACCGTTGGCGCGCGACCCGCGACGAGATCTACCAAGACATCCACACAAACTTCTGGGATCCCGACCAGCGGGTGTTCGTGCAGCACAAGGGCTCGAAGACGCTGGACGCGTCGGCACTGATCATGCCCCTGGTGAGGTTCGTCAGCTCGACCGATCCGCGCTGGCTCTCGACGCTGCGTGCGATCGACGAGGGCCTGGTCGAGGATTCGCTCGTGTTCCGGTACCGAAAAGGTGAAGGGGCCCACGACGGTCTCATGGGCGATGAGGGCACGTTCAACATGTGCTCGTTCTGGTACGCCGAGGCGCTCGCGCGTTCCGGTGACGTCCAGAAGGCCAGGCTCGCGTTCGAGAAGATGCTCGGCTACGCCAACCACCTTGGGCTCTACGCCGAGGAGCTCGGCCCCCACGGCGAGCATCTGGGAAACTTCCCCCAGGCGTTCACACACTTGGGGCTGATCAGTGCCGCCTACGCCATCGACCGCAAGCTCTCCGACAGCGGCTGGGTCGCGTAGCGCTACGGCCGCCCCGCTTGTCGGTCGCGTCGCGCCGCTGCACGAGCTCGAGATCGAGCTCGATCGCGCCCTCGCGGGACATGGCGCGCTTGTTCTGGTCAGCGGCGAACCGGGAATCGGCAAGACGCGGCTCGTGGAGGAGCTTGCAGTCCGCGCGAATGCCGCCGGCGCTCTTGCGCTCTGGGCCACGTGTTGGGAGGACGAGGGGGCGCCGGCGTACTGGCCGTGGACCCAGTTGCTGCGTCGGCTTGCCGCTACGCATGGCGTGGAGCCGGTGCGCGCCGCCGGCCCGCTCGCCGGCGAGATCGCTCGACTGGTTCCCGAGCTCGACGCCGGAGATTCGAGCGCACCTCCAACGGAGCTGCCTCCTGATGAGGCGCGCTTCCGGCTGTTCGATGCGATCAGCACCGCGTTCCGCCAGGGTGCGGCGCGCGGACCACTCATGCTCGTGGTCGAGGACCTGCACTGGGCCGACGAGTCATCGCTCCGGCTACTGCGCTTCGTGGCGCGCGAGCTGCACACGGCACCCGTTCTCGTGGTCGGCACGTACCGCGACGTCGAGGTTCCCCAGGCGAGTGTGTTCACCCAGACGCTCGCCGACGTCGTCGCCCGCAGCATCCGGGTGCCGCTGGGCCCCCTCGGCGTCGAAGAGGTGGGGGCGCTCGTCGCGGCGATGACCGGCGCGGCTCCAGACGAGGAGACGATGCGGCGAATCCACGACCGCACCGGAGGAAATCCGCTCTTCGTGCGTGAGGTGTGCAGCCTCCTCGAGCGCGCCGGTGACTCCGCCCACAGCTTGACGATTCCTGAAGGCGTACGGGCGGTGGTCGATCGCCGCTTGGCCCGGCTGCCGCAGGGCTCGCACGAGCTGCTCTCGGCCGCGTCCGTGCTGGGCGTCGACTTCGACGTCGAGGTGCTTTCGGCCGTCGTGCAGGCCTCCGAACAAGACCTGATCAGGCTGCTCGACGCACCGATGGCATCACGGCTCGTGAGCGCACGACCGACGGCCGGTCACTACTGCTTCTCACACGCCCTGGTGCGCGACACCCTCTACTCGAATCTTCCGGCCGCGCAACGGACAGTGATGCATCACCGCGCCGCGCAGGCGCTCGAGGCGATGCATCATAACGATCTAGACACCGTTGCGGCCGAGCTCGCCCACCACTCTCTGCGGGCGCTTCCAGAAAGTGATTCGGCCACGGCCGTTCACTACTCCATCAGGGCGGCGCGACGCGCACACGAACAGCTCGCGTACGAGGACGCCGCCGCCCACTATCGCCGCGCCCTCGAGACCCTGGCTCCTGCCGACGAGAACCAGCGCGTCGAGCTGCTCCTAGTGCTGGGCGACGCCGAGCTGGCCGGCGGCAACGTCGAGCGGGCACGTGACGTCTTCGACGCCGCCGCCGCGCTCGCCCGCCGGCGGGAGCGACCGCAAGAGCTCGCTCGAGCGGCCCTCGGATTCGGCGCCGGCCTCGGTGGGTTCGAGGTGAAGCTATGGGACCAGCGCCAGATCGACCTGTTGGAGGAGTCGCTCGCTGCGATGCCCGAGCCCGACTCGGCCCTTCGGGCGTGGTTGCTCGCCCGTTTGTCGGTCGCGCTGTCGTTCGTCGAGTCAGAGCGACGCCGGCAGGAGCTGAGCCGGCGCGCCGTCGACATGGCGCGCCGTGTCGGCGACGGGCGGGCGCTCGCGTACGCGCTGAGCAGCCTGTGCGACGCCATCGCAGGGCCAGATCACATCGACGAGCGCCTCGCGCTCGCGACCGAGATGGTCGAGCTCGGGCGCGAATCCGGAGACAGGCAGATGGAGCTGCTCGGGCGTCGCTTCCGCGTGCTCGCATTTCTCGAACAGGGCGACATCGCCTCAGTCGACGCTGAGATCGAGGCGTTCGGGAGGCTGGCAGAAAGCCTGGGTCAGCCGCTGTACACGTGCTACGTGCCGGTGTTCCGAGGCATGCGGGCCGCCATGCAGGGTCGGTTCGAGGATGCGGAACGGCTGGCCCGCGATGCGGACGCGATCGGCCGGCGTGGGGGGAGCCTGAACGCGTCGATGCTCGCGGTGACGGTGCTCGCATGGGTGCACCGACAGCGAGGCCGTCCCGACATGTCGGAGCGGCTCATGCGGGAGGTGATGGTCGGGCACGAGGAGTATGAGGAGTATCCCGCGACACGCATCCAGCTCGCGTTGCTGGACGCGGAGCAAAGCCGAATGACGTCGGCCCGCGCCACGCTCGGCCAGCTCGCGGCGGACAACTTTGCCCGCGTGCCGGATGATTCCGAATGGCTGGAGACGATGGTGAATTCTTCCGAGCTCTGCGCGCTCGTCGGAGGCGAGTCGCACGCCGCCGTGCTGTACGAGAAGTTGAAGTCCCACGCCCGGCGCTTCGCGGTCGACGGCATTGCGGGCGCATGCTTTGGCTCGGTCTCCCGCCAACTCGGCCTGCTCGCCGCGATGATGGGTCGCTGGGACGACGCCGAACGCTACTTCGACGACGCCCTCCGTGACCACGAACGCGTTGGCGCGCCATGCTTGGTTGCCGACACGAAGCGCAACCACGCCGAGATGCTGCTCGCCTACGCCGGGCCGGATGAGCGGGAAAGAGCGCTGCAGCTGTTGGGTGAGGCTGTCGGCACCTACCGAGAGCTCGGAGCCGACGCACAGGCGCAGCGCGTCGACGCGATGCTGGAACCGCAGCCCGTCCCGGAGCCCGCCGGTGGGAAGAACGTCTTTCGCCCGGAAGGCGACGTGTGGCTGCTGCGGTACGAGGGAAGCTCCGCGCACATGCGGGATGCCAAGGGGCTGCGCGACCTCGCCGCGCTGATGGCAGCCCCGGGACAAGGCATCCACGTGACCGAGCTCGTGGCCGCGACGGCTGGTGAGCCGACGCTCGAAGCCGAGGGCGGCGGCGAGGCGGCCGTGCTCGACGCGAGGGCGCGCGCGGAGTACCGAGCTCGGCTCGAAGAGCTGGAGGCCGAGCTGGACGACGCAGAGGTCGCGAACGACGGCGAGCGGGCGGCGCGGGCGCGGGAGGAGCGCGACTTCCTGGCGGCGGAGCTGGCCGGCGCCCTCGGTCTCGGCGGCCGTTCGCGGCGGCTCGGCGACCCCGTCGAGCGGGCCCGGAAGGCTGTGAGCATGCGGATTCGCCTCGCGCTCGACCGCATGGAGAGCGTTCATCCGAGGATGGCTCGCCACCTTCGCAACTCTGTCCGGACCGGCACGTTCTGCGCGTACGAGCCCGAGCGGCCGACGACCTGGTCGCTCTGAGCCGGCCGGATCGCCCGGCTTTGGCGATGCCAGCCGCCGTGTAGCGCCCTCCTCGTAGACGGGCCGTCGGGGCCTGCGGACCTGGAGGGTGACATGACCGTTGTCGATACGGAACAGGACGAAGCGAAGGCGGCCGAGCTCAACGGCCGGCTTTTCATGGCCGCGGTGGAGGCGACCGAGCTCGCGACCGTGGTGCTCGGCGACCGCCTTGGGCTCTATCGGGCCCTGGCGGAACATGGAGCGCAGACGGCCGCCGAACTGGCGGCTGCCGCCGGGATCCATCCTCGCTACGCGCGCGAGTGGCTCGAGCAGCAAGCCGTGGCCGGCATCATCGCCCTCGACGAGCAAGGCGACGAGGAGACGCGCCGCTACGCGCTTCCACCCGCCCACGCACCGGTGCTCCTCGATCACGACCACCCGCTGTACGCGATCCCGCTCGCGGCGTTGGTGCCGATCGTCGGGAAGGTCGACGAACAGCTCGCGGAGGCGTTCCGCGCCGGAAGCGGGGTCCCGTACTCGGCCTACGGGATCCACGACGCCCAGGCCGGGTTCACACGGCCGCTGTTCGTGAACCTCCTCGCGAACGAGTGGGTCCCTGCTATCCCCGATCTGCACGAGCGTCTCCAGAGCGAACCACCGGCTCGTGTCGTCGAGATCGGCTGCGGCGAAGGTGTCGCGGCGATCACGCTCGCGCTCGCGTATCCGAACATCCGCGTCGACGGCTTCGACCTCGACGAGGCGTCGATCGCACAGGCGCGGAGGAACGCCGCCGACGCGGGAGTCGCCGATCGGGTCACGTTCGAGGTGCGTGATGTCACCGACGCGTCCCTGAGGGGGACCTACGACGCCGCGTTCGCGTTCGAAATGGTGCACGACCTCGCCCGACCCGTCGACGCGCTGCGCACCCTGCGCCGCATCACCGCCGACGACGGGTTCGTGATCGTGGGCGACGAGGCCGTGGGCGACGAGTTCGAGGCGCCGGGCGACGAGTTGCACCGTTTCTTCTACGCCGCCAGCGTCGTCCACTGTCTCCCGGTCGGGATGGTGGATCAGCCGTCGGCGGGAACCGGGACGGTGATTCGACCGTCGACGGTGCGCCGCTACGCGCAGGAAGCCGGCTTCACCGATGTCGAGATCCTGCCGATCGAGAACGACGTTTGGCGGTTCTACCAGCTCGTGCCGTAACCACGGAGTGGCCGTGGGCCGTCGTGGTTCGTCGTCAGACCTCGACGTCCCACGGCCGCGTCTCGAGGATGTCGCGCACCCGGCCCAGGAACGCGGCCGCGTAGGCGCCGTCGAAGGCGCGGTGGTCGAAGCTGAGCCCCAGCATCCCGACCGCGTGAACCGCGATCGTCTCGGTGTCATCGTCGAGCTCGACGACCACAGGCCGGCGCTTCACGCCGTCGGTCGAGAGGATCGCCACCTGGGGCTGGTGGATGATCGGCGCCGAGATCGCGGTGCCGTACGGGCCCGGGTTCGTGATCGTGAACGTGCCGCCCGACACGTCGTCGGGGGCGAGCTGCTTCGCCCGGCCGCGCGTGGCGAGATCGGCGATCTCGGCGCCCAGCGCGGCGAGCCGCTTCATGTGCGCGTCCCGGACGACCGGCACGATCAATCCCTGGTGGTCGAGGTCGACGGCCACGCCAAGGTGCACGTCGTGATGCACGACCAGCTCGCCGTCACCGACGGAGGCGTTCACGTGCGGGTACTCGGAAATCGCGTCGACGACGGCGCGGGCGACGAACGGCAGATACGTGAGTTTCGCCGGCCGCCGGGCCCGGTCGACGCGCTCGAGGTCCACCTCCATCGCGATGAACGCGTGCGGCGCGACCTGCAGCGAACGGAGCAGATGCTCGCCGGTGAGGCGCTGCACGCGATTGAGGGCCACGACCTCGCTCGCCGGGGGCGATTTGAGCAATGTGAGCACGTCGTCACGGGTGACACGCCCGTCAACTCCGGTCCCTTTGATCGCGTCCGGCTCCAGGTGATGCTCGGTGGCAAGCCGCCGCACGGCCGGTGACCGGAATCCGGGCCGCGCCTGGCGCCGGCTGCGCACACGAGCGGGATGCACGGCGCTCACGTTCACACGCTAGTCACGCGCATACCACCGATCGGGTTGTCGCGGTCGTATGCTCCGAACGCGGGGACGGCGGCATTGCCGACCGTCACCGCAAAGCCGGAGCTTGCGACGGCGACAGGAGATATTGGTGAAGCTGCTCGATCGGCTGACGCATCATCCCAACGGGGTTGGGGAGGTGCCGCTCGACGAGGCGCTCGCCGACTACCGGCTCGCCTGCATCTCGCGCGCCATCGACGATCGCGAGATCGCGCTCCGCCAGCAGAGTCAGGTGTTCTTCCAGATCTCCGGGGCCGGGCACGAGGCGTTGCTCCTGGGGCTCGCCCGCTCGCTACGCCCGGGCTACGACTGGTTCTTCCCCTATTACCGAGACCGCGCGCTGGTCCTCGCGCTCGGGGTCACACCGACGGAGATCCTGCTCCAGGCCGTCGGCAGCGCGGACGACCCCGCGTCGGGGGGCCGGCAGATGCCCTGCCACTGGGGCGACGCGGCGCGCAACATCGTGAGCCAGTCGAGCCCCACCGGCAGCCAGTGCCTGCCGGCCGTGGGATGCGCGGAGGCGGCGCGCTACATCGTCGGCCGCGACCTGCCGGGCTGCAGCGCCTACGGCGACGAGGTCACGTACGTGTCGCTCGGCGAGGGCGCGTGTTCGGAGGGCGAGTTCTGGGAGAGCCTGAACACGGCGTGCCGCCTCGGGCTGCCCGTGCTCTACGTCGTGGCCGACAACGGCTACGCGATCTCGGTGCGCGCCAGCGATCAGGCGCCCGCGCCGGTCTGGGAGATGGTGATGGGCATCCGGGGTCTGCACGTCACGCAGCTGGACGGGTGCGACTACTTCGAGGTGCGGCGGAAGGGCGCCGAGGCCGTCCACCGCGTGCGGGCGGGACAGGGGCCCGGTCTCGTGCACGCCACGGTCACGCGTCCGTACTCCCATTCGTTGTCGGACGATCAGAAGAAATACCGGACGCCCGACGAGCTCGCGCACGAGGCCGAGCGCGACCCGATCCTGCTGCTCGAGCAGGCGCTGATCCGATGCCACGCGTTGTCGCCCGACCGCGCGCAAGAGATCAGGACCGACGCCCACGACGCGGTCGCGGCGGCCGCCAAGGAGGCGCTCGCCGCCCGCCGACCCGATGCGGACCGCGTGACCAACCACCTCCTCGGGCCGCCCCCGGTCACCGAGCTCCCTCCCGACCCCTCCGACCGGCCCGAAGGGACGGAAGAAGAGGATGCGCCCGTGACCTTCGGCGAGGCGATCCGGCTCACGCTGCACGAGCAGATGGCGCGCGACGAGCGCATCCGCGTCTTCGGCGAAGACGTCGCCGACGCCGATCCCGCCGTGCTCGGCACCGTCCCGGGCAAAGGCGGCGTGTTCGGGATCACGCACGGGCTGCAAAAGGAGTTCGGGATCGCCCGCTGCTACAACACGCCCCTCGCCGAGGCCAACATCGTCGGTCGGGCGATCGGCCAAGGCACGCGCGGGCTCCGCCCGAGCCCCGAAGTGCAGTTCTTCGACTACATCTGGCCCGCCATGCAGCAGATCAGGTCCGAAGCCGCGACACTTCGATGGCGGTCGCACGGCGCGTTCAGCTGTCCGATGGTGCTGCGGGTGCCGATCGGCGGCTACCTCACGGGCGGATCGATCTGGCATTCGCAGTGCGGCGAGTCGATCTTCGCCCACGTGCC
>JBKOWY010000134.1:0-12964 GCA_046724655.1 Actinomycetota bacterium | reverse complement strand
GGTCTGGTTGCTCTGACATCTGGCAGTGGAGCCTACGTACCGCTGCTCACTGAATCATCACAGTGGTGCGCGTCTCGTCTCACGAACCGGCGTTACCGTCTCGACCGTGCGAGGGTTTGCGATTGTGACGGCGGGGGCCGTCGCACCTCGCCGGGCGCACGCCCGTCGACCGTTAGGCGCGTCTACGCCGCACTCCGTGCAAGAGGGGATCGATCGGTGGGTCGACTACGACGGGTGCCAGCGCGAACCGAAGACGCGACCAACCGAGCAGGGGCAGCCCGGCGCCGCCGACACCGGCGAGACCGCGACGCGCACCAGCTACACGCGCTGCAAGCAGGGCACCGAGGTCGCGCTGTGGAAGCTGACTGGCAGCGGCCACGTCTGGCCCGGCACGCCGATCGACCTGAGCGGCACACCCCGCGGCGCCGTGCTCGGCGAGCCCACCAACATCGTTGATGCCAACGAGGTGATGTGGGAGTTCTTCTCGAAGCACCGACTCCCGAAGTGAGAGGCGCTCGGGTTCGTCGGCGCCAGCTGACTCGGGAAGCACCTCATTGCACGAATCGCGACGAGGGACCGACGGTGAGCGCGCCGGTATCGTCCAATGCCAGCGGTGGGAGGTACTCGGCGACCGGAGTGCGGGACCACCACGCACCCGTCTCCCGGCGCTCGGCGCGCGTCGTGAACCGGTAACGGAAGAGGCGAGCACGTACCAGCGCCGGTGGCCGGTCCGGAAACGGGTTCCGGCGCAGCAGCTTCAACGTCGCCCGATCACCGTGGAGCAGGCGGGCAACGAGCTCGATGATCCACGGATACCGCTCGGGCGGTCCCATCGCCGCGAACCACATGAGCCAGTCGAGGCGCAGGTGGTACGGCGCGACCTGGGGCGGGATCCGCTTGGGATCGCCGGGTTTCCCCTTGAACTCGTATGTCTTCCAAGCCTCCGAAGGCCCGGCGTTGTCCGTGCCTTCGATGATGATCTCGTAGCGCGTCTTCGTGATGTGCCCGAACGCTCCATACGTGCCCACGAAGTGAAGCCGGTTGAAGCTGAAGTTCATGAGCTGCCGGCGGGACAGCAGGTTGCGCACCGGCCAGTAGCTGAGCGCGGCGACGAGCACGGTCAGCGCGATCACCAGGCCTTCGAACCAGTGGGGCGTTGCGACGAGCTCGGGCCGGTCGAATGGGAATACGTGGCCGAGCGTGCTGTCGCTGAACGCGAAGATCGCCAGCACGATCGTGATGAAGTTCAGCCACGAGAAGTTGCCCGAGAGGATCAGCCACGTCTGCGTCAGAACGATGATCCCGCCCGCCACGGCGGCGATCGGCTGGGGCGTGAACAAGAAGAACGGCACGACGAGCTGGGCGAAGTGGTTGGCGAGCACCTCGACTTTGTGCGCCCGACCGGGCAGGTGGTGGAAGAACCAGCTGAACGGGTTCGGCATCGGCTGGGTCTCGTGGTGGTAGTGGAGACAGGTGAGGTCACGCCAGCACCGGTCGCCGCGCAGCTTGATGAGGCCGGCGCCGAACTCGAGCCGGAACAGCAGCCACCGCATCAGGAACACAACGAGCACGGGCGGCGCCGTGCGCGCGTCGCCGAGGAAGACCGCCAGCGCGCCCACCTCGCACAGCAGCGACTCCCAACCGAACGAGTAAAACGTCTGGCCCACGTTGACGATCGAGAGGTACAGCGCCCACAGCGCCAGCCAGACGAGCATCGACGCCCACAGAGGGCCGGCCTGGGGCAGACCCACGATGACGCTGAGGGCCAGCAGCACACCGGTCCACGCCACCGCGGCGAGCACTCGGTCCGAGTAGCGGAGGTGGAACAGGCTCGGCGCGTCGCGGAAGCGGATCATCCGCACGAATCGCGGCACCGGCAGCAAGCCCCGCTCTCCGAGCAGCGGGCGGAACTGGTTGACGGCGACCAGGAACGCCACCAGGTAGATGACGCCGAGGGCGCGCTCGAAGACGAACCTGCTCAGCCAGTACTCGGGCGCCTCGAACCAGTCCATGGGCGGGCTCCGGCGTGCGCTGCCCCGACGACCCCGATTCCGGGCGAAGCGTAGGTCTTGGCGAAATCCAAGGCGACGTTCAGGTGCCCTTCAGACCGGTCCCCGAAGCTGCGGGCCAAGTCGACCCCCACAGAAGGGACTTGCCATGCGATCGAACTGCTCGCCTCGGCCGTCGCCGCGTCGGCCCTGCCGGCGGCGCCACATTCGGTGTCACCGCCGTCGCCGGCGCCCCGAACCGGCGACGACCGGCCACCGGCCGTATCCGGCCGGCGCGAAGTATCGAGTCCCCACTCGGCGGCGGCACCCGCGTCGTGCTGCGGTTTCCCGCGTGATGCGTTCACTGAGCCCGCTGAGCGAACGCAGTGCACGCATCTATTGCGCGCGTAGGGCCAAGTCGGCTTCGGCGGCGGCGTCGACGAAGGGTTGGCCGTCGACGTCGACGATCACGCGATGGAGACGACCGGTGAAGCGGAAGGGCGAGCGATAGTCGTCCACGACCGGTATCCCGAGGTGGTACCCGCAGCACAGGCCGGCGTCCGTGATCGAGAAGCGCGTCGGCGTGAAGCGCGGGATCTCGCCGGCGGCGACGGCCTCGTCGTCGACGAGCAAGCTGCCGCGCCCTTGGTGCTCGTCGGTCTTGTCGAACCGGAACTCGAGGACGTGCGGCCCCGGCGCGACCTCGACCGACGACGTCAGCCGGTGCTCCTCGAGACCGACGAAGTTGTGCACGTACTGCAGCCGCCCGCCGAGCACGAAGAGGACGTACCCGCCGAGGATGGACCCCTGCGCGAGCAGAACGCCCTCGGCGCCGCGCTCAGGAATCTCGACCTCCGCGGTGATGCGGTGGGAGCGGTTGCGCACGTTGACCGCGGCCTCCTCCGTCACCGGTCCCGCGAACGGGTAGTACACGTAGCGGCGCCGTCCGTCGTGCCCGGGGCGGTCCTCCCCGAAGATGCGGTCGAACGGCATGTTGTCGAGCGGCAGCACACGGTTCTTCTCGGCCTCGCGCCACCAGCGCTCGACGAGGTCGCGCAGCTTCTCCGGGTGCTCGGCCGCAAGGTCGTGGCACTCCGAGGCGTCGGCGTCCACGTGGTACAGCTCCCACGGGTCGTCGTCGAAGCGCAGCGTCTGGTCGAAGAGCGGGTGGTACACGACCGCCTTCCATCCGTCGTGGTACAGCGCGCGGCAACCGAACATCTCGTAGTACTGCGTCGTTCGTGCGCTCGAGGCGCCGTCGTCGAACGTCGCCGCGAACGACACGCCGTCGAGCGATGTCTGCGCCACGCCGTCGATCTCGGCGGGCGCCTCGATTCCGAGCAGGTCGAGGACGGTCGGCGCGAGGTCGATCGCGTGGACGTACTGACGGCGCACCTCGCCGCGGGCGCGGATGCCGGCCGGCCACGACACGATGAGGGGGTCGGCCACGCCTCCCTCGTGCACTTCACGCTTCCAGCGCCGGAAGGGCGTGTTGCCGGCCACGGTCCATCCCCACGGGTAGTTGTTGTGCACCCTCGGCCCGCCGAGCTCGTCGATGCGGGCCACCGCCTCCGCCACTGGACGGCCGACGAGGTTCCACGGCCGGGCGTCGTTGATGGAGCCATGCTTGCCGCCTTCCGACGACGCGCCGTTGTCCGAGAGCACGAACACGAGCGTGTTGTCGAGCCTTCCGATCTCGTCGAGGAAGTCGAGCACGCGGCCGAAATGATGATCGGCGTGACTGAGGAAGGCGGCGAAGCACTCCTGGTAGCGCGCCGCGACGCGCTGCTCGTCGGACGGCAGCGCGTCCCACGCCGGCACCCACGCCGGGCGGGGTGACAGCTCGGTCTCGGGCGGGAGAACGCCCAAGGCCTGCTGGCGGGCGAACGTCTCCTCCCGCCACGCGTCCCAGCCGGCGTCGAACCGGCCCCGGTACCGCTCGATCCACTCGGGTGGCGCGTGATGAGGCGAGTGGCACGCGGCGGGGCAGAGATAGAGGAAGAACGGTTTGTCGGGCTCGGTGGCGTGGAGGTCGGCGAGGAACTCCTTCGCCCGGTCGCCGAGGTCCTCGCTCAGGTGGTAGCCGTCCTCCCACGACCGCGGGGGCGCGACCCGATGGTTGTCGGCGACGAGCGCGGGCGCGAACTGGTGGGTCTCACCGCCGAAGAAGCCGTAGAAGCGCTCGAAGCCGCGACTCAACGGCCACCGGGCGCGTGACGCGCCGAGGTGACGCTCGTCGTCGGGTGTGAGGTGCCACTTGCCGACGGCGTACGCGCCGTAGCCGAGCGGCACGAGCATCTCGGAGAGGAACCCGTGCTCCTTGCCGATGCGGGCGTGATAGCCGGGGAACCCGGTGGCGAGATCCGTGATGCGTCCCATCCCGACGCGGTGATGGTTCCGACCCGTGAGCACGCAGGCACGCGTCGGCGAGCACAGTGCGGTCGTGTGGAAGTTGGTGTAGCGCAGTCCGTTCGCCGCCAAGCGGTCGAACGCCGGCGTGTCGATGTCGGAGCCGAAGCACCCGAGTTGCGCGAAGCCGACGTCGTCGAGCAACACGACGAGCACGTTCGGGGCTCCGTCGGGCGGTCGCAGCGGTTCGGGCCACCATGGTGTCGATTCGTTGCGGTAACGCCCGATCACACCGCCGAACTGCGCCCATTCGCTCACTGGATCGTGACCTCCTCGCCGCGATTCCCGATCCCGAGACGCGGCGTACGCTGGAAGTTGTGGAAGATGTTCATCGGGACGGCCCCGACGACGAGCTCGAAGAGCAAGCCGGTTCGGTCGAGCGACGAGTTGACCGCTTTCGACGTACGGCGACCGGCGCTGTCGTCGCGGCCGGGATGCTCGGGCTTCGTGACGCGCTCGAAGGGCGTCCGGACAAGGAAGAGGTCGCGATTGTGAACGAGGCGCCCGATGCGCCACCGCCGCGCGACTTCGAGGTCGTTCTCGACTTCGACCACCCCGAGCGGTCGGTCGCCGTCGTCCGCCGTCGGGACGACGACGCTGCTGAAGGCGGCAGCTAGGCCGGGCGCGGTCGCCATCGGGCGTCAGGCTCTCACAATCCTTGTTGCGGGTGAGCCGCGACGAGCTCCCATCGTGCCCGCGATGGCGAACGCGACCAGGAGCACGATGGGCGCGGCATAGAGAAGAAGACCGCGGACGCCGGTCTCGAGCGCGCCGCCCTCGACCGGGGACGGCAGCTTCCACGCCGCCAGCAACACCGCGGCCTGAAGCCAGGCGACCCACGCGATTGCCGACGGCGCGCGGTCGGCCAGCGCGGGAAGTGACCACGCCGCGTACCAGGGGAGCGTGTATTCGGCCGCGACCGTGTACGACGCCGTCGCCGTCCCGACGGCGGGCTCCGCTCGCTCGGCTCGTCCCGCGACCCAGCTCACACCGATCGCGAGGACCACCACGAGGACCAGCGACAGGTAGAAGAGGGTCGTGAGCGTGGTGTTCGACTCGAGCGGGGAAAGGTCGCGCCCGGCGTCGTGACCGACCAGCCACTGCGCGGGCAGGCTCCAGAACGAACCGGGCGTCACCGTGTGATCAGCGCCGTCCAGCACACCGAAGGCGCCCCGGATGAACGGCAGATAGACGAGGACAACCACCGCGCCCGTGGTTGCCACCGCGCTGATCGTGGTCCGCTGCTCCCGCCGGCGCCGGCCCCAGAGCGCCAGGCCGACCAACGCGAGGAGGGCCGTGAGCTTGGTCAGCGCGGCGGCGGCGATCGAAACACCGGCCGCGATGCCACGCCTCTGCGTCGCGAGGATCGCGCCCGCGAAGATGGCAAGACCCACGAAGGCGTCGACCTGGCCGCTGTTCACCACGGTGGCGCCGAAGAGCGGATGCAGACCGAGCCAGGCGACCGCAGCTGGGCTACGGGTTCGACGCCACACCAAAGCCAGCACCGCTGCCACGACGATCGCGGCCGCCAGCTGGAAGAGCACCCGGGTGGTCGTCGGCGAGTCCCCGGCTGCGTACGTGACACCGGCCGCGAACGCGACGAACGCAGGGCCGTACACCGAACCTCGGTGCCGCCAGATCGGGCTCACCTCGTCGAACAGAGGGTCGGACCGGAAGTCGGCGGGCACGTGCTCGTACGGGCTGGCGTGATGGACACTCACCATCCGTCCGTACATCGCGTACGACCAGATGTCATTCGAGGCGCGCGGCGGCGCGATCAACGCCACCGCGAACACGACGGCGACCGCCGACACGATCGGCCCTAGGCCGAGCCGGGGCCGACGACGCTCGAACACCACGAGCACGGCGCACGCCGCCGTCGACACCGCGACGAGCAACACGGCCAGCAGTGAGTGTCGTGGCGCCACGGCGACGAGCAACGCCGTCGACGCCACCGCCAGCGCCAGCGCTCCGACCTGCACGCGACTCAGTCGTGCTCGAGCGCCGGCGCGCTCAGCCGCCGACCTCGACGGGAAGGCGGCGGGGACCGATCTCGAAGAAGGTCGGCACGTTCTCGAACTCGTAGCCGGGCACGAGCCGCATCGATCCGGGCGGGAACCGGTCGAGGAACGCCGTGATGCCGATGCGGGCCACGATCCGGCCGAGCGCGGCGCCCGGGCACACGTGGGGCCCGTACCCGAACGCGAGGTGCTGGTCGGCGTTGGGGCGGTCGTGCCGGAACGTCTCGCCGTCGTCGAAGATGCGCTCGTCGCGGTTGGCCGATCCCGTCCCCACGATCAACCGCTCGCCAGCATGCACGGGCGTGTCGCCGACCGACGTGTCGCGCACACAACCGCGTGCGACGAACAGCACGGGCGGTGAGAGCCGAAGGCTCTCCTCGACGGCGCCGGCGAGGGCGGCCGCGTCGGCGCGCACTGCCTTGTCGAGCTCGGGTGTGGTCAGCAGCTGGTACAGGAGGTTGCCGAGCAGCTGGCTCGTGGTCGTGAGCCCACCGGTGATGAGGTTGCGGATGAGGGCTCGCAGCTGCCGGCGCGTGAGACGCGCCCCGTCGACTTCGAGCTGCACCAGCCGGGTGAGCACGTCGTCGGGCGGCTGTTCGCGGCGGTCGAGCTCGCCGATACGCCGTTCGATCTTCTCGTCGATGTAGCCGGCGAACTCGGGGAACGCGCCCGCGAAGCCCTCGCCGCGCCCGGTGCGGTTCGTGCGCGGGAACTCGCTCACCATGAGCTCGCCCGCCCACGACGCGATCGTGTCGGCATCATCGGGGGGGAACCCGAGCAGGTGGACCGTCACGCGGTTCGGTAGCGGCACCGTGAACGCGGGCACGAGGTCGGCGATGCCCGAGGCGGGCACCGCGTCGAGCAGCGCGACGGCGGTGTCGCGGATGAACGGCTCGGCCGCGTGGACGACCTTGGGCGTGAGCGCGGTCACCATGACACGCCGGACGGCGGTGTGCTGCGGCGGGTCGAGCTCGCCGAGGATGCGATCCTCGAACGGCACGTCGACGCCCGGCGCCTTCATGCCCGACGCGTTCGAGAACGATTCGGTCTCACGAAGGACAGCACGACACTCTGCGTGACGCGTGACGTAGTGCATCCCGCCGGAGATGAGGGCGACCGCCCCCTCCCGCCGCACCTTCTCGAGCAACGGCCACGCGCGCTGCGCCTGTCCCGGCTCGAACGGATCGAACTCCGTCGCCATCGAGCGGGAGCGTAGCGGTGTCCGATGATACGCATCGTGTGCAGCACCCGTACCATGTGGTCGTGACCTCCAGGGCAGGTGGTCGCCCGGCGAACGCGACTAAAACCGCGCCATGCTGTTCACTCTGATCGAAAAGCCCCGACCGCAGGTCTCGCTCATCACGCTCAACCGCCCGGAGCGCATGAACGCGATGGCATTCGACGTGATGATCCCGTTCCGTGCCGCCCTCGAGGAAGTCAGCGCCGACAACGACACACGCGTCGTCGTGGTCACCGGCGCCGGTGACGGGTTTTGCTCCGGCGCCGACATGGAGGAGTCGGGCACGATCCCGAACATCGCCGGCCTCACGCGGTCCTCGATCGCCCGGCGCTCGATGGAGCTCCTCGACGACGTCATTCTCGCCCTCCGCCGCATGCACCAGCCCGTCATCGCTGCGGTCAACGGGGCCGCCATCGGCGGCGGGCTGTGCCTCGCCACCGCGTGTGACATCCGGATCGCGTCCGAACGCGCCTACTTCCGGGCCGCCGGGATCAACAACGGGCTCACGTCGACCGAGCTCGGCCTCAGCTACCTGCTGCCACGCGCGATCGGGTCGTCGCGGGCGTTCGAGATCATGCTGTCGGGCCGCGATGTCGACGCCCTCGAGGCCGAGCGCGTCGGCCTGGCATCGCGTGCCGTCGCGCACGATCAGCTGCTGCCCGCCTGCTACGAGCTCGCCGACCGCATCATCGGCTTCAGTCGCGTCGGCGTCGAGGTCACCAAACGGCTGCTCTGGTCGAGCCTCGACGCGGGAAGCCTGCACTCCCACATCGACCACGAGGGTCACGCCCAGCTCTACGTGCGGCTGACGACAGAGAACTTCGAGGAGGCCGTGCGCGCCCGGCGGGAGCAGCGCGCACCCGTGTTCCGCGACTGAGAAACGCCGGCCGGATTCTGACCCGGCGTTCAGCTTCTTCTCAGTTTGGTTTCGTACGTTCGGGCCTGTGCAGGGGCCATCCCGCCGGGTCAGTCGACGGGCGTTGCTGAAGGCGGGTGGCGCGAGCGCGGCGCTCGGTGCGTTCCTGCCCACGTGGCGCCTCGACTCATCGGGTGACGAAGACTCGGGGTCGAGCTCGAACGAGGGCTCCGAGGAGGAGCGCGACCCGCAGATCAACCTGGCCAACGTCCAGGGCAATGTGCTGGCGGGGTTCAACAAGGACCACCAGCGCCTCCTCTTCGTCCGGTTCGGTGAGCGCGCCAGCGCTCGTCGCTGGCTGTCGACGATCATCGACGAGACTGCGACCGCCGATGAGGTCCTCGCCTTCAACGACCTCTTCCGCCGCGCGCGATCGCGGCGCGGCACCGAAGCGTCCGCGCCCCAAGCGGCATGGATGAACGTCGCCCTCACGCATCCCGGCCTCGCCGCCCTGGGCGTCGGCGAGGTCGAGCTGTCCCAGTTCCCCGAGGCCTTCAGGCAGGGCATGGCGGCGCGGGCCGGACTGCTCGGCGACGTCGACGACAGCGCCCCGACGAACTGGGTTGGGCCCTTCGCGTCGCGCGACGGGGTCCACGGCCTGCTGATCCTCGCCGCCGATTCACCCGACGCGCTCGAGCGCCTCGCCCGCAGCCACACGCAGCGGATGGCCGCGAACGGGGTTGGGGTCGTGTTCGACGACACCGGACGCGTGCGTGAAGACCAACCCGGCCACGAGCACTTCGGGTTCAGAGACAGCGTGTCGCAACCGGGGATCCGCGGGGTCACCCGGCGTCAGAACCCGGCGAACAACGAGCAAGGCCTGCCCGGCCAGGAGCTGCTGTGGCCGGGTGAGTTCGTCATCGGCTACCCGACGCAGATTCCGAAAGCCGACCCGAACGCCGAGGAGAAGGGCGAGAACCAGAATCCGGGGCCCCGGTCGAGGTCGGGTCCGGCGTGGACCGTCGACGGGTCGTACCTCGTGTTCCGCCGGTTGCGTCAAGACGTTCCCGGCTTCCACCGCATGCTTGCCCAAGGTGCCGCCGAACAGGGCGTCAGCGTCGAGCAGTTCGGCGCCAAGCTCGTCGGCCGGTATCCCAGCGGTGCTCCGCTCGAACGGACCGACGACCAGCCCCTGCGCTTCGACCCCTCGAAAGGCGACCCTTCCGAGAAGCAGCGCTCGATCCTCGACGCGAACCGCATCAACAACTTCGAGTTCGGCGACGACGCCGACGGCGAGCTCGTGCCGCGCGCTGCGCACATCCGCAAGGCGTATCCGCGGGACTCCCGCACGCCCACGGGCGGCGAGGCCGACACTCAGACGCACCGGATCATCCGGCGGGGCATTCCGTACGGCGCTTCGTTTCGTCAGGGCGCGCCGAACGGGTCACCCGAAGGCGGCGACGCCGACCGCGGCCTGCTGTTCCTCGGCTACCAGGCCTCGCTCGAGCGGCAGTTCGAGTTCGTGATGTCGCAGTGGTTCAACAAGACCGACCATCCCGAACGCGGCGACGGCCACGATCCGGTCATCTCGCAGGTGAGACGCACGAAGGAGTTCAGGCTCCCCGGCGGCCGTCCCGCCCACCTGACCATGCAGCCGTTCATCTTCACGACCGGCGGCGGCTACTTCTTCCAGCCTTCGATCTCGGCGCTCAGGATGCTGTCGTCACCGGCCGGAGCGAACGCGCCCTCACCGGGCCCGTCCCCGCGCCGGCCGCAAGCACCGCCCGCGCCACCGGGGCGGCCGCCCGAGCCCGGACGCCCCCGTCCGGTCGCCGGTCCCTGAGCGAGCTCGTCAGGCGGGTGGCCCGGACGCCAGCGTGGCGTCGGCGGTGTGCTGCCGGCCCGAAGCGTCGGTCCAGTTCAGCTCGACCTTGTCCCGCGGGTGGTAGGGGGCCAGGGCCGAGGTCAGGTCCTCAAGGGAACGGACCTTCTTGCCTCCGACCGAGTTGATCACCGCGCCTTGCCGGATTCCGGCTTTCTCCGCTGGTGAACCGGACTGGACATCCGCGATCTCGGTGCCGGCTCCGCTCCGGATCGACACGCCCAGGAACGCGCGCTCGCCGACGTGCGTGTCGCCGCTGCCCTGCCCGGACTCGATCTGGTTCGCGACCGAGAGCGCTGTCTTGATCGGGATGGCGAAGCCGGTGCGCGAGCCCGAGCCGAACCGGAAACCTCCGGTGCTGGCAGCGGTGTTCACGCCGATCACCTCGCCGTCGGCGTCGATCAGCGGGCCACCCGAGTCCCCCGGCTGCAGCGACGTGTTGGTGCGAATCAGGTTGGTCAACCGGTGCGCGCTGCCGCCCAGATCGCCCACGGTGATCGCCTCGCCAACCGCTGTCACCGAACCAGTGGTGGGTTCCGCCGTGTCACCGCGCCCGCCTCCGTTGCCGAGGGCGACAACGGATTCACCGACGGACGGGGACGTGTCGGTCGTCACCGTCTTCAAGTCGGAGACGCCGTTGACCTTGAGGAGCGCAATGTCCTCGCGGACGTTGTAGCCCAGCACCTCGGCCGAATGGCTTCGCCCCGAGCCACCGATCCGGACGCGAATGCTGCCCGCGTTCTGGATGACGTGATTGTTGGTGATGACTTCTCCGGACGGAGTGATGACCAGGCCGGTTCCCGCCGCTTGGCCCTGCCCGCCCGCGAGCGAGTTGGTGATGCTGACCACCGCGGGATTCACCTTTGCGGCGATCGCCTGTGAGTCGAGGCCGTCCGAGCTCTGGGCACCGGCTTGCGTCGTGAAGCCGATCAATCCTGCCCCGACGACGAACGCTGCGATCGCCGCGAGGCGGCGCAATGCTCGGGCAGGACGGCGTGAGCGTGACGCTTCCGGGCTGGTCATGACTGGCACTTTCGCAAGTGAACCTTTGAGCCTCCTGTGCAACCGCTGAATGCCTCGCCAAAATCCCCGTGAATCATCGGCCGCTGATCCGCAGGGCCCGATTGATCCGAAATACTGTGAGGCGGCGGTCTCCCAATGGCCGATGTCCGCACGATGGAGTTCGAGCTACCCGGTTTCGGAGGGGAGCTGTTGCGCCCGGCCGATGCCGCCTACGACGAGGCGCGGGCCTTGTTCAACGGGATGATCGACCGGCGCCCGGCCGTGATCGCCCGGGCCACGAGCGCCGACGACGTCTCCGCCGCCGTCAACGTCGCCCGCGAGCAGGACATCGCCCTCTCCATCTACGGCGGCGGCCATGGCGTCACCGGCTCCGCGCTGGTCGACGCCGGCATCTGCATCGATCTGCGCACCATGAACCGCGTCGACGTTGATCCCGACCAGCGCATCGCTCGTGTCGAGGGCGGCGCGAAGTGGGGCGCGATCGACGCCGCCACCCAGGAGCACGGCCTCGCCGTCACGGGCGGCCGTATGTCCGATACGGGTATCGGTGGTCTCGCGCTCGGGAGTGGCAGCGGCTGGCTCGAGCGCATGTTCGGGTTCACCTGCGACAACCTCGTCAAGGCCGAGGTCGTGACCGCCGACGGCCGCCAGGTCGTCGCCTCAGATGACGAGAACCCCGACCTGTTCTGGGGTCTGCGCGGCGGCGGCGGCAACTTCGGCGTCGTCACCGCGTTCCACCTCCGGCTGCACCCGGTCGGCCCGATCGTGCTCGGCGGCCAGCTCATGTACCAGCGCCGATGGCGGGCGATCTCTTGCGCTTCTACCGCGACTTCATCCTCTCCGCGCCCGACGAGGTCTGCGGAGGGGTCGCGTTCATCACCGCGCCGCCCGAGGAGTTCGTACCCGAGCCGGTGCGCGGCCAGCCTGTCATCGGCGTTGTCGTGTTGTACGTGGGCGACCCCGCCGAAGGGGAAGAGGCGTTCGGGCCGCTACGCGAGTTCGGCCCGCCCGGGCTCGACATGGTGCAGCCGATGCCGTACGTCGCGGTGCAACAGCTCATCGATCCGGCCAACCCGCGCGGCCGCATGAACTACTGGAACGCCGACTTCTACGCCGAGCTACCGGACGACGCGGTCGACGTGTTCGTCGAGCGCGACCGCCACATCGCCTGGACGCGCGAGTTCTCGGGCGCGATGAAGCCATGGGCAACGGGACGCGCCTACATCAACTTCCTCGGTGACGAGGGCCTCCAGCGGGTGGAGGCCGCCTACGGTCCGGAGAAGTTCGCCCGCCTCCAGGCGCTCAAGGACAACTGGGGCCCGACGAACCTGTTCCGCCACAACCAGAACATCCCGCCGTCGAAGGAGGCACTGGCCGCGACGGATCCCGCGAAGGGATAAGGCTTGTTTTGGCGTCAACTACCCACGCAATAGGTGGGTAGCTGACGCCAGAAGGTCTATTTCTCGCCCAGCGCCCGCGCCAGCTCGTCGCGGCCCATCTTCGAGCGGCCCTCGAGGCCACGCCGGCGGGCGATCTTGATGAGCT
>JBKOWY010000002.1:0-4033 GCA_046724655.1 Actinomycetota bacterium | reverse complement strand
CCGATTCGATGGCGGTGATCGCTGGTCGAGTTGTGCCCGCACTCGCCGCAACTCGTGTAGAGCTGCATTGAGCTGTTCAGGTCATGCCACCGCCCTCCGTCCGACCGGATGACTGAGCTCCTTTTCTGCTCGACGTGTTTCTTTGCTCGCCTGTTACGCCGTCTCGGACGTCCGGCCTAACAGCCTCAGAACTCGCTGGCCGTGGTGCTCGGGCGCAGGCGTAAAGGGATTGAGCGACACGCTCATCAAAGCCGGCGTCGCGTTCACAAAGCGACTAGGGGACCGAGTGAAATTCGTCACCGCGCCGTCTACTCCTTGCCCTTCCGTCGTCCCTGGTACCAGCGTGACGACGTCGAGCTCGGCGGTAGCGCATCGCCCTCCGCCCGGCAGGCGCGATAGCAGCGCGCACCGCCGTTGACCCTCACTTCCCGTGAGATCGTCGACGGCGCGCGACCAAGCCCGCGCGCGATCAAGCAGAGCGACTCACCACCCGCCACGCCCGCGAGATCTCTTCGCGTTCGACCAGCGACAGCCGCAGCGGCGACCGCTTTGGTTCCGGCTTCCGCGCCCGCTGCAACCGGTTTATGTATCTCCGGATCGCCCACCGTGACCGGCTGATCTCCTTGTGGATCACCCACGCCGGAGCCTGCGCCGACCACAACTCTGCGATCCGTTCCTTCTCACGTTCCGAGAACCGTTCCACGCCGCACCCTCCCGATCCATCGAACCCGATCGAGGGTGCCATTGCGTTGATCCCCTGAGACCAAGGGCGATCTGTGCGGCCCCGCCTCAAGTTGCGGGCTACCAAGAGTTTCCGAACGCAGCGGTTCAGACTCGTGGTCTTAGAGATCGTGAGTCAGGTCTGGCCCGCGGCCCCTGAGACAGCGGGGCGAGCACCCGCCATCTCGTCGATTCAGCGGTTGAAGCCGGCGCCCGCAGGATCGTGCATCTCAGCATCACCAACCCCGAGGCGTCGTCGCTTCCGTACTTCACGGGAAGGCGCGCGCCGAGCAGTTGGTGATGGAATCTCGTTGCGGTACGGAATCGTTCGGCCGACAGTGCTGTTCGGCGGCGGTGACGTCCTGATCAACAACATCGCGTGGTTGTTGCGACGACTGCCAGTCTTCGGTATCGCCGGCTCCGGTGACTACCGAATCCGGCCGGTTCATGTGGACGACGTTGCCGCGATCGCGGTGGCTGCTGGTCGCCACGAAGACGATGTGGTGCTCGATGCGGTCGGACCGGAGACCTTCACGTTCGAAGAGCTCGTGAGTCTGATCGCGGACACGGTCGCACATCGCCCGGTGATCGTGCACGTCCCGCCCAGGGTGGCGCTCGCTATGGCGGCGGTGCTCGGCCTTTTAGTGCGCGACGTGCTCGTGACCGGCGACGAGCTCGCGGGCCTCGTCGCGGAGCTCGTTGTCACCGACGGTCCGGCCACGGGCACGGTTCGACTCAGCGAATGGCTCGCCGACCACGCCAGCGATGTCGGGCGTGAGTATGCGTCCGAGCTGGGCCGACACTACCGCTGATCCGAGCACGGTCCAGGCTGGGACCTTTGAACTGACTAGTTCAGGCGAGCGATTACTAGCGCTATCGCGAGAGCGACTGTCGCCCACGAAAGCCATCGCAGAGCACGCTCGATGGGCGCGAGCAGTGTGTCCTGGTCGAGTCGTCGGAGCGTCCCGTCGTCGAGGCCGAGCACGCCGTCGACGTGGGTGACATGGCGCCGGATGAGACGCGCCGGCGTGCTGAGGGCGCGTTGCGTGTACGAGAGTGCGAAGGCACCAAATGCTGCGATGACTGCGGCGACGCCGAGGCGTCCGGCTTGTGCGACGTAGCCGGTCAGGAGCGGGAACGCGCCCCACGTGGCCGCGAAGCCGACGTCGGTGTGCACGCGTCCGCCGAAGAGCTCGAGGTTGTAGGCGACGACGAGGATCGGTCCGACGACGATGAATGGAAGGAGCACCCACCCGACCCGCGACAGACCGGCGACGCCCAACGCGACGGCGGCGACCAGTCCGGCGCCGGCCGCAGCTAGGAGTGTCCCGTCCGGAATGTGAGTCCGGAGCGGGTGGCCGTGGCGCTCGTCGAGCGCGTGGGCGGCAACGCCGACCGCGGCGAAGAACGCGAGGACTGTGGCGAGCAGCCGAACGCCATCGACATGCGGTGCGAGGCACGCTCCGATGACGACGTACGACAAGTGCCATGCCGTGTACGGCGGATGCAGGATTGACCACCAATCACGCCAGCCACCAGGCCGAGCGCTGTAGTACGCAGGCCGGTGATCGGGCTCAGGCAAAGGACTTCGTCCCCCACATCACGAGTCCGCCACCCAGGCTCATCTCGCGGACTCCGACATCGGTCATGCCCGCATCCCGCCACGCCTCGACCGCCCACCCAAGGGGGTACTTCCGGTAATGCGCGGAGATGTTCGGGCCGAGGAAGCGACCTACCGCGATCCAGTCGCGCCCGCCGACGCTGCCGGCGACCGGAAGCACCAGCCGTGTGTACAGCCACCACCACCAGCGCCAGAACCGGTGTCGTGGCACCAGGAAGTCGAGGCCCGCCATCGGCGATCCCGCCTTGAGGACTCTCGTGAGTTCCCGCAGTGTGGCGGCTGGGTCGGCGACGTAGCGCAAAAGATAGGTGAAGGTGACGGCGTCGAACGACGCGTCAGGGAACGGGAGCTCTTCGGCGCGTCCGGCGACCAGCTCCACGCGACCGTTCGCCGTGCTTGCCGCGACGTTGGTCTGGCCTCGTCGCAGCATCGCTTCGGTGAGGTCGACTCCGGTGACGAACGCATCGGTCTGCTCGGTGAGGCGGAGCGCGACCCCGGCGGTGCCCGTCGCGACATCGAGCAGGCGGTTCGGGGCGGCCGGTGCGATCCGATCAACCAGCGCTTGCCGCCACCGACGGTTCTGCCCGAGCGAGAGCACCTCCACCAACAGGTCGTACCGGCTTGGGAGGCCGTTGAAGAGGCCCCGTGCAAAGCGGTTGGGATCCGTGGCTGCCCGAAGTTGCATGGAGCCCCGCCTCTCGCCCGGGGTGCACTCAAACCCTAGCGTTACTACTCGAGGAGGCCGATGAACGCTGGACGCTTCGATGCGCTCGTCGTCGGATCGGGACCGGCCGGCAGCATTGCGGCGACCGTGCTGGCCCGGGGCGGTGCACGGGTCGCGCTCGTCGACAAGGCCCGCTTTCCCCGCGACAAGGCGTGCGGCGACCTGATCGGCCCGCGAGGCGTCCAGTTGCTCAGCGACCTCGGCATCACCATTCCCGGGGCAATGAAGGTCGACGACATGATCGTCGTCGGACCGACCTCACGTCGGGTTCGACTTCCTTGCTACCCCGGCCTCACATATCCCGGCCATGGGTTCGCAATGCCCCGAGTCGACTTCGACGCCGCGCTTCGCAAGGTCGCGATTGACGCCGGAGTCGAAGCATTCATCGACCGTGCGACAGATCCCCTGTGGGGTTACGGAGGGCTCGAAGGCTTCACGCTCTCGAGCGGGAAGGATGTTCGTGCCGACACCATCATTGGCGCTGACGGCGCATCGAGCCGGGTCGCCACCGCCGCCGACCTTGTCGACCCTGACCGGGTGCTGTGGGGTTTCGCGGTGCGCGCGTACGTAGAACAGCGAGTTGACGTTCCGTACATCGTCCTGTGGGAGCAGTTCCCGTGGCGGGCCTTCCCGGGATACGGGTGGTTGTTCCCCGGGCCCGACGGGCGCGCCAATGTCGGGCTCGGCCTCGGGACATTGTCGACCCGCGCCGGCGCAGCGACGGCCGGGCGCGAGCTGCCGACGTTCGTGCGCACGCTGCGCGAGCTGGGGCTGCTCGGGGTCGCCGCATCCGCGCCGACGCTCGGCGGCTGGCTGAAGCTCGGCATGGTGGGAACGAACCCGGCGAGTGGGAGAGTGCTTCTGACCGGCGATGCCGCGGGACTGGTGAATCCACTTCAGGGCGAAGGCATCTCCCAGGCCATGAGCAGCGGCCGCGCCGCGGCGCAGGCCGTACTGGCGGATCCGGC
>JBKOWY010000159.1:0-12137 GCA_046724655.1 Actinomycetota bacterium | reverse complement strand
CCTCTGGTGCCAGGCCGGTCCGTGGCGGAGGTTGGTCATTGGCCACGAGGTGCGGCCCGGACCGGGGGGAGGCATTCCGGGCCAGGGCTCCCGCAACCTGGACGACGGCGAAGAAGCTGAGTTCGACATCGGCGTGGGTGCAAACGCTTCGGGCCGCTGAACGGACCCTTAGGTCGTTGACCCCAGAGGGCAGGTGCAAATGGTGCGGGTGTTCGTCCTCGACGACCACGACTTTGTGCGCCGCAGTCTCAAGGAAGTGCTGGAAGCCGACGGCGACGTCGAAGTCGTGGGCGAGGCCGCCACTGTCGAGCAGGCGCGGTCGGGAATCGCCCAGACCCAACCAGATGTCGCAGTCCTCGACGTCCGCTTGTCCGACGGCAACGGCGTCGAGGTCTGTCGTGAGATTCGCTCACGGAGTCCGGAGATCCACTGCGTCATGCTTAGTGCGTTCGACGATGACGAGGCAGTAGCGGAGTCAATCTTGGCGGGCGCGTTCGGCTACGTCCTCAAACAGATCCAAGGCGGGAACATTGTGAATGCGGTGCGTCTGGTCGCGAGCGGCGAGTCGCTGTTCGAACCCGCACTCCGAGCGCGTCTTCTCAACGATGGCGTCGAGAGGGAGTTCGGCGCGTAGCTAAAGGCGCGAGGCCGTGGTGCCAGCCCCATGACGAGCCCCAGTTTCGCCGAGGCGTTGCGCGCCTTCTATAAGGACCTCGTCGCCGCGCCGTGATCGCTTAGGCGAACCGGTCGACGAAGTCGAGCGCCGTCTGGGCGACCTCGCGCCAGCCGTGGTCGATCGTGAGGGAGTGGCCTCGGTTCGGCATCTTCACGATCTCTGTCACGGCAGGGTTGCGCCTCTGCCTGTTGTAGGCGGCGTTCGCGATCGCCCACGGCACCGTGTGGTCCTTCTCGCCCTCGATGATCAGCAGGGGTCCGCGGTCGGGGTTCTTCGTGTCCACCTTCGCCTCCGTCCACGGGTTCAGGTTCGCGTTGCCCATCTGCATGAGAGAGATCCCGGAGCCGGCGACGTGGATCGTGTCGTAGAGCTCCTTCGCCTCCTTCTCGTCCAGCGCGTTCGCCCAGCCGTACTTGAACTGGTCGAACGTGAGCGTGATCGCGCGGCCGCGCGTGAGCGGGTTGACCAGGAATGGGCCCGCCACCCTGAGCGCGGGAGCGGGCAGCGGCAGAACGCCGCGGAAAGGCCCGGGGTCGATCGCCACCGTGGCCGCCGAGAGGCCGCGGCCCGCGAGCATCTGCGCCAGCAAGCCCCCGGTCGAGTGCCCCATTACCGCTGGTTTCTTGTTCAAGGCTTTGATGATCTCGGTGGTGTGATCGGCGATCTGCTTCAAGGTCTTCTTGGCGAGGACGTCCGGGTTCGCCCGGGCCTCTTCAACCGTTGCCGGATCGTCGGGCCAGTCCGGCGTCAGCGGCGGGTAGCCGGCCTGCTTGAAGAAGTCCGCCCAGTTGGCCCAGCTGCTCGGCAGCAGCCAGAGACCGTGGATGAAGACGACCGGCGTGTTGCCAGAGGCGTTGGCCGCCTCGATCTCCCGGTTCTCCCGCTCGGAAATTGACGCCATGCCGAACTCCCCTTCGTCCGGGTGAAAGTCAACCCGACCGTATCGAAGCGATTGCCGTCAACCGCTCGCGCTAGCTGTGGAGCGTGAGAAGCCGGGTGACATTGCGGAGGCGCGCGCGGGTGGGTGTTTTCGACAACTCGGATACGAGGGGGTACCCCTAGGTAGCCAGTCCAGCGGGCAGCAGTTTGAAAGTGAGCCGGAAGTCGAGCCCGTAGCGCTGGCTCAGTTCGATCTGGAACGCAGTGAGACGCTCCAGCAGCCGAGCATTGTCTAGTCGGCCGGCGTCGATGGGTCGCATTCCGCCATCCTTTACCAGCTGGCTGATATGTGACTTCGCGGCGTCGTCGTCGCTGGCGAGGAGCACGTCCAGCGCGACACCGTCGACCTGCCCCTCGGCCAAGGCAGGGGCGTGGGTCGTGTTGAACGCCTTGACGATCCGGCTTCGGGGCAGCTCCCGCTCCAGAAGTTCAGCCGAACTCGTCGACGGGTCGATCCCCAGCCGAATCCATGACTCGTCGAGCGGGTTGCTGATATCGACGACGACCTTCCCCTCCAGATCAGCAGCGTGCTCGCGCGCGAAATCGGTCGTACCCGGGTACCAGAGCGCGAGCACGACAACATCCGACGCGAGCGCGTCTGACACTTCCCCGGCGCGCACGCCATCGTCGGTCATCTCGGCAACGACCGCCTCGGCCCTGCCGGGATTCCGGTCCGCGAGAGTGACAGCCTCGCTCGTCTCGGCAAGCCGGGCTGCTATCGATCGTCCCATGTTGCCGGCCCCTACGATTCCTACGGTCATCGTGTCCCCCAAGTGAGTGGGTCGCGGATCGTGGTCGCCATAACCCGATCAATCACCGATATTGGGCGACGCGTCTGGGACTGGCGAGCCAGAGTCCGGTTCCCAAGCGTTGAACCGCTCGACCCATTGGGCGCGCCAGGTCGGCGGCTCCCAGGGATCGCCGAAGTAGATCCGCTCGCGCACGACCTTGTCGTCGCGGAACTCCATGATGCCGACGACCATCACCGGTTTGTCGTCGTAACGGATCGTGTATTCGTTGACCCAGAGGTTGTGGCAGCCGGTAATCCGGCGGAGCTCGAACTGCTGGCGGGTCGGATACGTGGACCTGAAACGGAAGATGTTCGCCTTGCCGCGCAGGCGCTCCCCGCCCTGCGGCCACTCGACGACAGCGTCTTCGGCGTAGATCTCCGAGGCGCGGACGATGTCGTCCTCTGGTCCGCCACCAGCAGCGCCGACGTTCGACGCCTTGAAGTGCGCCTCGATCATGGCCCGTGCCTTCGCTGCGTTCATCGAGACCTCCTTTCCGGAGGCGTTCTTCCCGGGTGGCGGCCGTCGGGCTACCTGAGCCTACGCTCGAACCCTCGTTGGACCCGTCGAGCCGATCTAGCCAATGAGTGCACGCTTGAAGACGCCAGACTCCTGCATAACGGCACCCGCTGTACAAGCCAGAGTTGCGCTATTAAGCATCGCTCGGTCCCGAGCGCACAATCGTGCCGATCTGGCGCGAACCGGCGGACGACGGTACGACGACCGTCTGTCCCACCAGTTCCGGCTCGCGCTGAACCATCATCTCACTCCGACATGCGCGCCATCTGCGCGTCCATCGGTCCCTCCGGCGGCGGCATGTCGGCGATCGCCATGCGGAGCTTCGTCAATGCCGTGTTGTAGACCTCCGAGAAGCTCGGGAACGGCTGGATCGTGTCGCTCAGCACGTCGATGGAGACGTGGGCGCGGATGGCGAGCGTCGCCTGCTGCATCCACTCACCGGCTTCGGGCCCGAGCGCGTATGCGCCGGTCAGTCGCTCGCCGTCGCTGAGCAGCGTGAGGAACCCGTTCGATTCGGCGTAGGCGTGTGTGTACGTGGCGGTCTTCGGAATCTCTGACACCAGTGCGGTGGCGTGGTATTCGGCTTCGAGCGCGCCCACAGCTGCCGCTTGCGGATCGGTGTAGGCGACGCGCGGAACCGCTTCGTAGTTCGCCGGACGCCCATCGCCGGCGATGTTCTCGGCGACAACGTCGCCCTCGTATTCACCGACGTGGGTGAGCGGCCAGATGCCGGTGACATCCCCGATCGCCCACAGGCGTTCACCCGCGCGCAGGTGGTCGTCGACCGCTATGCCATGGGGATTGGCCTCGACGCCGACGGTCTCGAGGCCGATGCCCTCGACGCGCGGGCGACGACCGGCCGCCACGAGCAGCCGGTCGCCCCGTAGGTCTCTGCCGCCGTCGAACTGGAGGACGCACTCGTCGCCCTCGCGCCGCGCAGCGCTGGCGTGCTTCCCGAGCATCAGCTCGATGCCGTCTCGGCGCAGGGCCTCGCCGAGTGCTTCTCCCAGCGGCGGAGCCTCGCGGGGAAGCACCCGGTCGGAACCCTCGACGAGCACCGCCTCGCCGCCGAGACGCCGCACAATCTGCGCCATTTCGACCCCGACCGGCCCGCCGCCCAAGATCAGGAGGCGGCGCGGGACCTCTTTCATGCCCGTCGCCTCACGGTTGGTCCACACGCCGTCGAGCTCGCGCAGTCCAGGTATGGGTGGGACGATCGGATCAGCACCGGCCGCGATGACGACATGGTCGGCGGTGTGGCGTTGGCCGTCGACCTCGACTACCCCGGTGCCGGCCAGCCGGCCGGTACCGCGCAGCAAGTCGATACCCCGGTCCGCGAGCCAGCGCTCCTGACCGGCGTCCGAATAGTTCGACACCATGAAGTCCCGCCACGCGAGCGCCGCCTCGACGTCGACCTGCGCGCTCGCGCCCGCCTCGCGCGCGCCCTGCACCGCCTCGCCCGGACGAAGCAGCGACTTCGACGGAATGCAGGCCCAGTACGAGCACTCGCCGCCGACCAACTCTCGCTCGACGATCGCGACGCGCAGCCCGCGCGCCGCGATGGCTGCCGCGCAGTGCTCGCCGGGTGCCCCGCCGCCGAGGACGATCGCGTCGTAGTCGCTCATGTCGGCAGTTCCGCGCCGGACTGCTCTGCAACCATGTACGCCGCGTACCACTCGGGCCAGTTCTCGTCTCTAACTCCGGTCCGTTTCTCGTGCTCGCCGTGGGCGGCTTCCGCACGCCGAAACGCGCTCGCCAGGTCGCTTGCAGAGGCGAACGAAGTCGCCGAATCGTCGACGCGCCCGGGAAGCCGGGTCGTGATCTCCTGCATCAACCATTCGTTGCCATCGGGATCCTTGAACGTGGCACGCGAGAAGTAGCTGCGACGCTCAGGATCCGGACCGCCGACCGGACCGTCCGGGCCCAGGTGGAAGACGTCGCTCACGTCGGCGCCCGCAGCGACCAGCGCGTCCCGGGCGGCTACGACGTCGGAGACGATCAGGTACGCCTTGGCCGAACCGGGCGCGGCCGCGGTGAGGCGCGCGCCGAACTGAACCGAGCAATCGGACCCGTGCGGCGTCAACTGGATGATGCCTGAGCCCGGCGGCGTGACGTCCTGCCTCCACCCGAGCTTCAAGTAGAAGTCCGTCGCGCGGTCGACATCCGACACGGGGATGACGATCACCTCAAGCTTCTGGTCCAAGTCCGCGGCGCTGCTCATGTTCGGCCTCCTCGACGGTTCAGGATTAATGAGTGCCGCGTGGTGACTTCGATGTTGAACCGCGGCATGCGCCTTCGCATCCGCGAGGTCGCTCCTACCTCCCATGTCATATCGACCACGCGCTGGACGGGGGGCTGGCAGTCCGCCAGCATCGACCCGTAATGGAAAAGACCATGGCACAGGCGGTGGTGCCGATCCATGGCGTCCTGAGCACCGCCAAGGATCGCGAATCGCAATCCGTGACAAGGGGGACGGCAAGGGCAGGGACATACCTCGAAGCTCCAAACAAAAGGGTCAGCGCGAATGGCATCGACTATGCGTATCGTGAGCTCGGCGACGGTGCGGTGCCGTTGGTCCTGCTCCACCATTTCCGCGGCAATCTGGATTACTGGGATCCGGCGCTGATCGACGCGCTGGCGTCGACTCGACGGGTCGTCACGTTCGACAATGCCGGAGTCGGCGGTTCGACAGGAATGACGCCGAGCACCGTCGAGCAGATGGCGCATGACGCCATCGCGTTTCTCACCGCGATGGAGCTCGCCGAGGTGGACGTCCTCGGCTTCTCCATCGGCAGCTTCGTCGCCCAGGAGATGGCGCTGATCCGGCCCTCGCTCGTTCGCAAACTCGTGCTCGCGTCCTCGGCGCCCAAGGGCGGCCGCCGGCATGCACGGCTGGGGGCCCGAGGTGATCAAAGCCGTGGGCGCACCGGAGCCCGACCCCAACGGGTACCTCCGCGTGTTCTTCACGGGTTCAACGTCGAGTCAACGCGCCGGGCAAGAGGTCTTCGAACGCTTCCTCTCGAGGGCGAGCGACCCCGACGAGCAGACCAACTGGCAAACGAGACAGGCTCAGTACGACGCCGTGTGCGCCTGGGGCATCCCCGAATCACGCATTGCTGCAACGACTCAGCGCCATCGACCAGCCGGTGTTCGTGGCCAACGGCGACAGCGACCCCATGATCCTTCCTCACTACTCCTATCTGCTCGCCGGGTTGATCCCGCATGCACGCCTGAAGATCTACCCCGACTCGGCGCACGGGTCCCTGTTCCAGCACCACGCCGAGTTTGCCGCCGACGTCGACGCGTTCCTCACTGCCCCCCACTGAAGAACGTCGTCAAGGCCAAAGACGACGTGCCGGACGGAGGCCCGTCGAAGCGTGTCCGCCATAGGTGAGCATCGGCTGACCTGCGCGTGCATCCGACGCCCGGGCGATCACCTGGCCGGTGGGACTGCGTCACGGGGCAAGGGCCCAAGCTCGAGGTCCCGCGAAAGTCCCGCGCGAGAACAAGAAATGACCAGAAACGACCGGAGCTGACGGGAACCAAAATCGCGGGTCAGAGCCAAGGTGCGCGCGTCGCTGCAGGTCAGCGAGCCGCGAAAAAAAGACTCTGGCGTACAGGCCGACTCGCCACCACTACCGCCCTTGATCTGGGCAAACGCTCCTAGCTGGTGCGCTGGGACCGCATACGGACCGTACGAGCACCGAGTATGTCGTCGACGGCGCCGCGGTGCGGTGCTCGGAATCGGGCCAGAGGTGCGAGTAGGTGTCGAGCGTCTCCGCGGCACTCGCGTGCCCGAGGGCCGTTCCCGCGATGTACGCACTGCTCGGTCACTCGGTACGGCCCGGACCGTCACCGTGACCGCGATCGGCATGTTCGCAGAGGGGGTCGGTTACGCATTCCGCCCCAGCCTTTGTCCGGTCATCGTGCCAGCGTGGCCACTCACCCCGGGTGAAACCGGCCGTCAGCGGCGCTGCCAGCTCACACGGATCCTTCGTCCTCGTTCGCCACGAGTGGCGCGGTGGCGTCACTCCTCAAGGCAGACCACTGGGCGCGCATGAGGGCCGTGAGCACGGCGACTGCGACCGTGACACCTGAAATGAGCGCCGCGGCGCCCGAGTGGTCGGACGACACGATCGCGATCAGGCTCGCGGTCGAGCCGGCGAGGACGGCGGTGATCACGCCGACCATGCCGGCGACCGTCCGAAATGCTTGTCTGCGGAAGCGAAACCCCTTGGCACGAACTCGCTCCCACGGCTCGATCGTCACCAGGTACCGGGCGAGTTCGGGTGCGTTGTCGAAGTAATACCGGCGCAGAAGAGCCATGCGGCGCGCCAACCCGCTGTCCTCGAGCGCCGACTGCAGCACTCGCTCGAACGTGACAAACCCGACGAAGGCAAGCGTCGGGAGGAGGACGATGCCGAAGGCATAGAACGCCGTTCCGATACGGCTCGCGGTCGCAACCAAGCCCAAAGCAACCAGGCCGCCCGAAACCGAGAAGAGGAACATGGATGCGCGGCCCGTCGACTCCGCGATGGTTGCCGCGCGAGCGCCCTGGAGCACGAAATGCTCCGTGGTCACGAACGTGACGGCCGACGGGCGCGGCTCACGGTCGGCCTCGCCGATCTTCGGAGGCGGCTCGTTGTCAGTCAGGGGCGAACCTCCGCGCTAGGGGTCACGGCGAGCGTACCGCCCGGTCCTCGCGCTGTTCGCGGGACTGTGTGAGCGCGAGCGAACGTGGTCGTGATCCGGAAGGACCGATCAAACTCAACGCCATCGTTCCGAAGCACGCCAATCCGGAGCCGTTGCCCCGAAGGGCCGTTATCGCCGAGACATGTCGCGCGTTAGAAGGCGATGGCCACGGATGTCGAAGGTCGACAATGTCATTGCGCCAAATGCGTTCTACCGGCTCTTGATCACGGTCCACGTCGGCCCACCTGGCAGACCCCAAACTGAATTGGCGCACGTTCATGTTGTCGGGTCTGCCTGTGCGCCTTCGCGGAGTTGTCGCAACGATTCACCGGCACCTTTGCCGAGGGCGGCGAGATGTTGAGTAGGTATGTCGTCGACGGCTCAAGGCGTGGTCAAGCGACGACCACATAGGGCTGCGCAGATTTCGCTCCCGCCGCGTGGCTTGCGACAGGTCACATGGAATCAGCGGTGAACTCTCGTGTCGGCGTCTCCGCCGACTGCGCTTCTGGTAGACAACCGCACCGTGGCAGAAGACATGCGCGGCCGTGTTGTCTTCGTGACGGGGGCAACGTCGGGCATCGGTAAGGAGACGGCGCGCAAGCTCGCGGCGATGGGCGCCACAGTCGTGATCGGGGCCAAGGACGCCGCGTCCGGCGAGAGGGCCCGCGCCGAGATCACCTCGGCTGGTAACCCGACGGTGGAAGTCGCCGCGGGCGATCTATCCGCGGCCGAAGGCGTGCGCGGTGTCGCGGCTGAGTTCCACCGGCGGTTTGATCGCCTCGACGTCCTCATCAACAACGCCGGGGTGGACGTCGGTCAACGGCAGACGACGGCAGACGGGCTCGAACTCACCTTCGCCGTGAACTACCTGGCGCCGTACCTGCTCACGACCTCGTTGCTCGCGCTCCTGAAGCGGAGTGCGCCGGCCAGGGTTTTGAACATGGTGTCGAGTGGCCACCGGGGCGGCCGCATCGACTTCGCTGACCTCCAGCACGAGCGTCGCTTCAGCGGGCAGCGGGCCTACAACGACTCCAAGCTGGCCTTGGTCCTCTTCACGTACGAGCTGGCCCGCCGTCTTGAGGGCAGCGGCGTGACGGCCAACTGCGTCGATCCCGGATTCGTGCGCGGGACCAACATCGGCCAGACGCTGCCGTTCGCCTACAAAGCCGTCGGCGCCATTCTCCTGCCCTTCATGACCACGCCGACCAAGGCAGCGACCGGCGTGGCGTGGGCGGCGACCGCATCGGAGCTGGCGCACGTCACCGGCGCCTATTTGAAGCGCGGCAAGCAGGCCGCATCGAGCAAGGCCAGTCGCGATCCCGATCTCGCGCGGCGTCTATGGGACGTCACCGAGAAGATGGTGACGCCGCCGGCGTGAGCGACCAGAGGAGGCGGCCAACGGTCATGGCTGCGCCAATCGCCTCTACAGCCCGTGGATGTCCGCAAGCACCGACGATGACCGCGGCCGCCGCTCGGTGGTCGCCAGGCAGCGACCGAATAGGCGTCCCGCGGCCATGCCGGCGCGCACAGCACGACGCGACCGAACGACGACCTGTCGGCGTGACTAATCCGTAGGTCGATGGTTCGAATCCATCCCGGGCATGGGCTCCGCTTACGGTGATCCGATGACCACCGTCAACGCCAATGAGGTCGCCCTCGGCATCGAGTCCTTCGGTGACGACGACGCACCACTCGTCCTGCTCGCGGGCGGGACGACGATGCTCTCCTGGCCCGACGCGCTCTGCGAGCGCCTCGCCGCCGGCGGGCGCCGCGTAGTGCGCTACGACCTGCGCGATAGCGGCGAGTCGACGACGGCGGACCCGGAGGCGCCCGCCTACACCCTGCGCGACCTCGCCGCCGACGCGGCGGCCCTTGCCGACGCGCTCGGCGGCGGGCCCGCGCACCTCGCGGGGATCGGCGTCGGCGGGATGGTCGCCCAGGTGGCCGCGCTCGACCATCCGGGCGCGTTCTCGGCGCTCACCCTGGTCGGCACTCGCGCGGTCGCGCCCGGCCCGCCCGACGATGACCTCCCCGACCATGACCAGGCGACGATGAGCCGGCTGTTCGCGCATCCGATGCCCGACTGGAGCGACCGCGAGGCGGTGGTGGAGTTCGCCGCCGCCAGCGCGGAGATCCTCGGCGACGACCCCGTCGCCGCGCGCGCGACCGCCGCGCGCATCTGGGACCGCACGCCCGGGACCGCACCCCCGGTCCAGATGGCCAACCAGATGGGCATGGTGTTCTCGAAGCTCGACTGCAAACCCCGCTGGCGCGAGCGCCTGCCCGAGATCGAGGTCCCCACGCTCGTCGTCCACGGCCGCCGCGACCCGTTCTTCCCCGTCGGCAACGGCGAGGCGATCGCGCGCGAGATCCCCGGGGCGCGGCTGCTCGTCCTCGAGGAGGCCGCCACTGCGATCCCCCATGCGGCGGCCGGCGAGGTCGCCGAGGCGATGCTCGCGCTCGGGTAGAGGACGGCGCGTGCCGCGCGGGTATGACATGCGCACGGATACAGACACGACGCCGCGGCGATCTTCCCGTCCCAGTGCGCTGGCTGAGCTTCCGGCACGGGACCTGAGACTCGAGCGCGCCCTCGCACGCCGCCTCCGATCACCGGAACGCGCTGTTCCGCCCCAAGGACCTGGCGCGGCGGTCCCGCGAAGGTCCCGCGCGAGGACCGGAAACGACGGGAAACGACCGGAGCTGACGGGAACCAAATCCCCAGGTCAGGAAGCAAGTGCACGCGTTCGTGCAGGTCATCGGGACGTGAAAACAGTCTCCGGCGTACAGGCCGCCTCGCCGCGCTCTTCTTGACATGCGAAGGCGCAGCGCGTGAGCAGACCGCGTGGCCGCGCCTGCGGGGCGAAACCCCGAAGTTCATGCGCGGCAGTCGGCTTGCCCTCCTGCTGCGGCGCAATCCATCAAACTAGTTTGATCTATCTGGACAGGCGGCGTAACCTGCCGTCGTGACCCGTACGGCAGAAGCAGAGGCCCTCGACCCGCCGCCGCCGTTCCTGCAGCTCGCGGGGCACCCGGTCCGCTGGCGGTTGCTCAGGGAGCTCGCACGCAGCGACCGCGCCGTGCGCGAGCTGACCGCCATGCTCGGTGAGCCGCAGAGCCTCGTCTCGTATCACCTCGGCCAGCTCCGGAACGGGGAACTGATCACGGTGCGTCGTAGCTCGGCCGATCGCCGCGACTCGTACTACGCGATCGACTTTGCGCGCTGCGCGCAGCTCCTCCGAAGCTCGGGCGAAGCGCTGCATCCCGGCTTGCAGCTCGCACCATTGCCACCACCCGACCGTTCGACGGCTCCGGGCTTGATGCGCCGGTGCAGAGTCCTGTTCCTCTGCACCGGGAATGGGACTCGGTCGCAGATCGCCGAGGCGCTACTCGATTCCCTCGCAGGCGGAACGGTCGAGGTCGCAAGCGCGGGCAGCCATCCGAAACCGGTCCACCCCAACGCGGTTCGCGTCATGCGCGAGCGCGGGATCGACATCAGCGCCAAGCGGTCCAAACACTTCGAGGAGTTCACGCGGCGGCGCTTCGACCTCGTGATCACGCTGTGCGACCGAGTCCGCGAGGTCTGCCCGGAGTTTCCCGGTCCGCCGGAAGCCATTCACTGGAGCATCCCCGATCCGGGGCTCGAGGGCGAAACAGACCGTGAGAGTTATCCCTCGTTCAAGCGCACCGCCGCCGAGCTCGAGACGCGCATCCGCGTCCTGCTCTCTGTGATCGATCACACACCGCGAAGGAGGTCTCGGTCCCATGGACAGCGACATGGTCAACATCCGGTACATGGTCGACGACGTCGATAAGGCCATCGACTTCTACACGAAGCACCTCGGATTCACCGTGTTGTCCAACCGGGCGCCGGCGTTCGCCGACGTCCGTCAAGGCAACCTCCGGGTGCTGCTCAGCGGGCCGACGAGCTCCGCGGGACGTCCGATGCCCGACGGCGCCAAGCCCGGGCCAGGCGGCTGGAACCGCATCCACTTCATCGTCGACGACATCGATGCCGAAGTCGCCCGGCTGCGCGAGGCGGGCGCGACCTTCCGCAACGACATCGTCATCGGCCCGGGCGGCTCCCAGATCCTGCTCGAGGATCCCTCCGGCAACGTCGTCGAGCTCTTCCAACCCGCGAGCCGCCAGGCCCGCCCCGACGTGTGACCACCAACGGCCGATCGACAAGCTGAATTCGTGGGGGCCGTCGGTCACACCGGGGCGATCCCGTTCGTCAAGGGAAGGGTGGCCCCCGCCCGATCGTTGAGACTCCATTGCACTCGAAGGGAGGAGCGATGACCCCAACCCCCATCATCGAAGCGCACGGCCTGACCAAGCGCTTCGGCGAGGTGCGCGCCCTCGACGGCCTCGACCTCGTCGCCCAGTCCGGTCAGGTCACCGCCCTGCTCGGCCCCAACGGCGCCGGCAAGACCACCTTCATCAGCGCGGTCGCCACCCTGTTGCGACCCGATGGTGGCGAGATCCACGTTGCCGGCATCGACGTCTGCGCCGAGCCGAAGCGCGTG
>JBKOWY010000058.1:0-20207 GCA_046724655.1 Actinomycetota bacterium | reverse complement strand
TCACGACGTGCTCGTCGTGCGGGTCCGAGAACAGGCTGACTCGGGCGCGCAGGTTGCCCCGCTCGATCTGGTTGGCCATCCAGTCGAGCCGCCGCGGGAGGCGCCGGAGCAGCGGGCTCATGCGGATCGTCCATCCTCGGTGTGGCGACCGAGGCCGAGTCCCGGACCAAGGCCGTTACGGATCGCGATGCGGGTGATCTGCGCGTAGCGGCTGACGCGCCGGCCTCGCCGCCTCACGGCCTGGATCGGATGCGGGATCGACGTGAGGCCGGTCTGGGCGCGAGCGAGCGCGCCCGGCTTCGCCAACAGCTCGATCCACACCGATGCCGACATCACCCCGAGCGTCGAGAACAGCCAGACGTTCCTGCTGAACCCCTTCGAGATGGGATCGCGCTGGCTCGCGATGGCCAGCGACAGCGCGACCCCGCCGACCCAGCCCAGGACGCCGGACGCGACCGTCGTCGTCCACGACCGGCGGACACCGAGCAAACGCCCGACGAGCCAGGCGAGCACGAACACGCCGGCACCGACAGCAGAACCGAGAAACTGATGAGGTCGCCGACGCTCTCGGCGGCGAGGATCATCGTGCGCACCCGATGCGTATCTGAACCGCGCCTGGCGCGGTTGAAATACGCATCGTGCGCCTAGCCCAGGTCTTCGACGTCGAGCTCACCATCGTTGTGCTTGGTGCGCAACACCTTCTTGTCGAACTTCCCGACACTCGTCTTGGGCACCTCGTCGATGAACGCCCACCGCTCGGGCACCTGCCACTTCGCCACCTTGCCGGCGAGGAACGACCGGAGATCGTCGGCGGAGGTCGAGGACCCTTCATCGCAGACGACGCACGCGAGCGGACGCTCCTCCCACTTCGGGTCGGGCACGCCGATCACGGCCGCCTCGACGACGTCGGGGTGCGCCATGAGGTAGTTCTCGAGCTCCACGGACGAGATCCACTCGCCTCCCGACTTGATGACGTCCTTGGCCCGGTCGGTGATCTGAATGAAGCCGTTGGGCTCGACGCAGCCAACATCACCGGTGCGCAGCCAGCCGTCGTCGAACTTGTCGCTCGCCGGGTCGAGGTAATAACGGGCCGTCACCCAGGGACCGCGAACCTCGATCTCACCAACCGCTTCGCCGTCCCACGGCAGCGCGTTGCCGGCGTCGTCGACGATCCGTAGCTCGACCCCGCTGAGCACGCGCCCGGCTTTCGCCCGCCAGTCCATCTCTTCCGACGTCCCGGGCTCGACGCCTCGGGGCGGGTACGCGAGGGCGGCGAGCGGACTGGTCTCGGTCATCCCCCAGCCCTGGATGATCCGGACGCCTTGATCCGCGTCGAAGCGCTCCATCAGGCTGCGGGGCACAGCCGACCCGCCGCACACCACGAGCCGGAAGGAGCTCATGTCGACGGGATGGCTCTGGGAGTAGCGGTGGAGATCGGACCAGATCGTGGGGACGGCGCCCGCGACCGTGGGTCGTTCGGACTCGATCAGCTTCGCGAGCGGTTCCGCCTGAAGGAACCGGTCCGGCATCACGAAGCTCGCACCCGCGTACCACGCCGCGTAGGGCAGCCCCCAGGCGTTGGCATGGAACATCGGGACGATGGGCAGCACCCGATCGTGCTCGGTGAGCCCGACGGCTATGCCGGCGTTGACGCTCATCGAGTGCAGCACCGTCGACCGATGCGAGTACACCACGCCTTTGGGGTTCCCTGTGGTCCCACTCGTGTAGCACATGGCCGCGGCGGCGCGTTCGTCCACTTCGGGCCACGGGAATTCGGCGTCGGCACTCGCGAGCAGATGGTCGTAGCGCAGGACGTCCGCCCCGGCCGCCGCCTCCGCCAGCGCGGTCAGAGCTCCCCCCGCGTCGCCCCCGCCGACGACGATGTAGTGCTCGACGGTCTTGAGGTCCGGCGCCACCCTCGCCAGCAGCGGAACCAGGCTGTCGTCGACGAGAACGACGCGGTCCTCGGCGTGGTTCGCCACGTATGTGAGCTGCTCCGGGAACAGCCGGATGTTCAGCGTGTGCAGCACCGCGCCCATGTTCGGGATCGCCAGGTACGCCTCGAGGTGCTCCTGGTTGTTCCACTGGAACGTGGCGACCCGGTCGCCGTCCTCGATCCCGAGCCCCCGGAGCGCCCCCGCGAGCCGGTCGACGCGCTGGGCGACCTCGGCGAACGACGCCCGCCGGCAGCCATCGCCCTCGAAGGTGACGACCTCGCTGTCACCGAAGACGGTGCGACCATGGCGCAGGATCATCCCGATGGTCAGCGGGAAGTCCTGCATCGTGCTCTCGAGCATCGTTACCCCCCAGTTCTCAGTTGTTTTCGCCGCCGTCACCAGCCGAGGATGACGCCCACGATGAGGCCGAGCACGAGCAGTCCGCCCGCTCGGCGCGTATGGACGAAGGCCAGCGCCGCGTACCACAACGGCCAGATCGGGAACCCTTGGGGCGGCTCCGACGGCTTCGGTTGCGAGAACGCGGGCCAGATCTTCACGAGCTTCGGTACCGCCAACATGACGAGCAGAGCGGCAATCGGGAATGTCCCCACGCCGACGAGTAGTGCCACGAGGACGTAGAACGCCACCATCATCGCCTGCGTGACGGCACGCGCTGCACGCTCCCCGAGGAGCACCGGCAACGTGTTCGTGCCGTCGCGGGCGTCCCACGGGATCTTGTCGATGTGCTTGCCCATGAGCACGGACGTGCACAGCAGCGCGTACGGCAGTGACGCGACGACAACCTCGGCCGGGAGGTTGCCCGTGGCGGCGTAATACGTGCCCCCGACCATCAACGGGCCCCATACGACCAGCACCGTCGGCTCGCCCAGCCCGTGCTTCTTCAAACGCAGCGGCGGGGCCGTGTAGGCGACCGAGAGGAGGAATCCGCCCAGCGCGAAGGCGACCACCGGCCAGCCCCGTGCCACGAAGAGCACAACGAGGATCGCGAGGTCGATCGTGTTGATGACGAGGGCGGCCGAGAGAAGCCCTCGGCGGGTGATCATTCCTGACAGCACCGGGTGCGGCGCGTACAAGGCGCGCGGGTAGGTGTCGGTGTCGGCGCCCACCTCGAGGTCGAAGAGGTCGTTCATCAGGTTGTTCGCGATGTGGGCGAGCACCAAGCCGCCGGCCGCGAGTGCGAACAACCACCAGCGGACGTGGTCGTCGGCGAAGGCCGCGAGGAGCCCGGCGATCGCGGCAGCCGTGATCGTCATGGGGAGCACCGAGGCCCGAGTGAGCACCAGCCACCGCGACACGGGGTCGATGCGCCCGGGAGAGGGATTGCCGGTGCTCAGCGCGTGCTGCCAGTTGCGCAGAAGCTGCGACCGCCGCGCGGCGTCAGGCGACGTGACTTGATCGCCAACGTCCGTCATCGCCGCGCAGCGTACTCCCGGGTTTGTCTCCGGGACGGCTGTGGCAGGTTCCGCGCCGGCAATTCCCGAGGCAGGAATGTGAAGAGAGTCATGACACCAACGCAGCCAACGCCGCCGACGCCGCCCGTCGGGCCGCCTCCGGGGCCACCTTCGGGACCACCCCCGTCTTCGCCCGGCGCACCGCCGAAGAAGCGTGGCGCGGCCGTGCCGCTCGTCGCCTTCATCGTCGTCGTTGTGCTGCTGGTCGTGGCTGCGGCGCTCGCGATCTTCGCCTTCGTCGGCAAGAGCAGCGAGGCAGACGACAAGGAGAAGGCGTCGGGTGGCGGTGTCCCACCTGAGCTTCAGTCAGCGGCAAACGACACCGACACGAAGTGCGCGACGACCGACCGGGCGTATCAGAGCCTCCTGAACGCGCTTCGACGGGCCGGAAACCAGTGATCCAGGGTTACGGCGGCTGACCCGTGGGGGGTCAGCCGCCGTAGCTCATCCGGGTGTCCTCCATCCGCAGGACCGGTGTCTCCTCGTCCTTCTGGAACGCGGCGTCGACGATCTCACCGAGGAACAGGTCGTGTGAGCCGGCATCGACGGTCGCGTGCATGGTGCAGTCGACATATGCGACCGCCTGATCGAGGATCGGTGCGCCGGTCGCACCGTCGTGGAACCGGAAGCCGTTCAGTGTGCGCGCCTCCAGGTCGACGTCGACCGGTTTCGTGAACTTCCGGACGATCGCCCGGTCCTCGCGGTCCACGATGTTCAGGCAGAACACGCCGCCTTCGGTGATCAGCTCGTTGGTGAACGCGTCCTTCTCGACGCTGACGCCGAGCAGCTTCGGGTCGAACCCGAGCTGTGTCGCCCAGTTGCACGTCATGCCGTTGCGACGGTCCCCCGATCGGCTGCCGACGATGAACAGGCCCGACGGCATCGCCCAGAGGACGCGGCGCCGTAGCCGGTCGTACTCTTCGGGATCGGCGCCGGCGGGAAACGGACCGACGGGCCCGGTCTTGAGAGGCACGGTTCCTCCTGTCGCCGTCGCAAGCTCCGGCTATGCGACTACGGTCGGCAAAGCCACCGCAGCCGCGCGCAGGCTACCTGGGGGAGGAGTGACCGACTACGCGGAGATCTACCGTGCGCTCCGCGGACGAGTCTCCGAACTCGTGCGCGACACGAACGAGGAACAGCTCGAGCAGCTGGCGCCGGCTGCGCCGGAGTGGCGGGTTCGCGACCTCGTGGCGCATCTCAGTGGCATCACTGCCGACATCAATGCCGGGAACCTCGAGGGCGTGGGGACGGACGCGTGGACGGCGTGTCAGGTGGATGCGCGGCGCGACTGGAGCACGGACCGCCTCCTCGACGAGTGGGATGCCGAAGGACGCAAGGTCGAAGCGATCATGCCGACCCTCCCCGATGTCGCGATGGGGCAGATGCTGTTCGATGCTGCAACGCACGAGCACGACATCCGGGGCGCGCTCGGACGTCCCGGCGCTCGGGACTCTGACGCGATGGCCCTCGCCTTCGACTGGTCGCAGCAGGGCCTCACGGCTGCGGCCGACACCGCCGAAGTCACGCTACGGCTCGAGACGGATGTCGCGGCCACGACGCTCGGCGGTGGCACCCGAGATATCGGGTTGCGGGTCGACTGGTTCGAGCTGTTCCGGGCATTGACGGGGCGGCGCAGCCTCGACCAGATTCGAGCGTTCGGCTGGGATGGTGAGGTCATGCCCGAGCTGCTCGTCTTCGGCATCTTCACGCCCCGCCCGACGCCCCTCGTCGAGTGAGGGTGCCATAACGGCGCGTCACGACGAGCGCGGCGGCGGGAACGCTTCATCCGATTCGATGACGGCTTTGGCGGTGTCGAGATCCTCGTCGAACACCATCACGCGGTAGCCGTCGAGCGGTCCGAAGTGCGGCGCCCACCCTTCGGCGTCGCCGTACTTGGCCATGGCGTTGATGCCGTTGGCCTCGAGCAACGAGAGCGCGGCATTCGCCTGAAAGCGCGACGGCAAGTTGGCGACCTCCACGATGCAGCCTCCCTGTCGCGGCTGGCGCGCCATGCCGTTCACCGTACTGTGCTCAATTACGGTGTCAGGCGTGGCGCTCCCCCGTTCGCTTGCGCCTCTCCGCCACCGATCGTTCGCGCTGCTGTGGGCGGGCGCGTTCGCGTCGAACATCGGCACGTGGATGGAGACCGTCGGTGTTGGCATCCTCGTCACGACGACCACGCACCGCGCCGGGTGGACGGGATTGGTGGCGGCGGCAGCGTTCGTGCCCAACGCCATCCTCGGCCCGTTCGGCGGCGCGATCGCCGACCGCCTGCCCCGCAAGCGCGTGCTCATCACGACGACCGTGGTGCAGATCGTCCTGGCCGCCACGCTCACGCTGCTGGCGGCGACGGACACGGCGCGGCCCGGGGTCGTCACCCTGATCGTCCTCGCCGCCGGATGCGCCATGGCGCTCGGCTTCCCGGCGTACCAGGCGCTGCTCCCCGACCTCGTGCCGCGCGACGACCTTCCGGGCGCGGTCGCGCTGTCGTCGGCACAGTGGAACCTCGGCCGTGTCATCGGTCCTGCGCTCGCCGGCGTCGTCATCGGTTTCGGTGGGTTCGAGTGGGCGTTCGGGCTCAACACGCTGAGTTTCTTGGCCGTCGTCGCAGTGGTCGCGTCACTGCGGCTGCCACCGCCGGTGCCGGCGAAGGAGGCATCCATCGTCGCCGCGATCCGTGCCGGAGCCCGCTTCGCAAGCCGCGATCCCGGCCTGCGCGTCGTGATCGGGTACATGGCACTCAACTCGTTCCTCGCCGCGCCCTTCATCGCGCTCGTGCCTGCGGTCGCCCTGAAGCTGTTCCACAACGAAGACGTCGGTACGTCACTGCTCATCACCGCCCAGGGCATCGGCGCGGTGCTCATGGGCCTGTCACTCGGTTCGCTGTTCGACCGGTTCGGGAGCCGGCGCGTGCTGTTCGGCGTCCTCGGCGCCCTGCCGGTGGCGCTCGTCGCCTACGCGAGCGCGCCCAACCTCGCCGTGGGGGTCGTGACGATCTTCGTCGTGGGGTTCCTGTATCTCGGCGCGCTCTCGAGTTTCGTCACGATTGCCCAGCTGCGGGCGCCGACCGAGCTCCGGGGCCGGGTGATGAGCCTGTTGATGATGCTCCTGGGCGCGTTGTACCCGTTGGGGAGCGTGGTGCAGGGGGCGATTGCCGATCGCGTCGGGCTGCGGGTCACGACGGCCGGCGCCGGGGTGCTGATGGCGGTGGCTCTGCTCGGCGCTCGGCTGTTACGTCCCGGCCTCGCCCAAGCGTTCGATGAGCCGGTGGCGCAACCCCCGTCGGACGAGGCCGGAGACGAGCCGCGCGGGGTACCCCTCGCACCTCGGACCCAGACGCCGTAGGGCACTACCCGCTTGCGCTGCTGCGGCGAAGGGCGGCGGCGCTGATCGCGACCAGGCCGATCGCGCAGGCCATCTGCCCGAACCACCAGACGCCGAAGCCGTGGTGACCGCTGACGGGGCACGCCACGGACAGGCCGACGAAGAACACGGCCGCGCCCATCGAGGTGACGAGGCCGAAGCGACGTTTGGCGATGAGCCCGGCCGCCATCACGCCGAGGAGGCCGAGCAGCACCACTTCGATGGCGGCGCTCAACACAACCGGGATCGCGTCCGGGTGGGTCGGCTCGGGCTCGAGCGCGATGGCCACAAAGAAGAGGACATACCACGCGACCCCGACGAGCAACGCGAGATCACCGGAGATCCGCTCACCGAGCCACGCGCGGGTGTCGGGACGGGCAGCAGGATCGCCAACGACTTCCGGCGTCGTCGACGGGCGTTCCTCGGTCAGCGTGCGCATTCGTGACCTCCTCGCCTGGGACCCCCATGTTCGCGCGATACGGGCTGTCGTGGACCCTCGCCATGGGGCTCCGGTACCGTCCGGCCGCCAGAGGAGACGCGGAGGTGCCCATGGTCATCGAGCGTGAACGGCGGGGACGGGTCGAGATCCTCGCCATCGCCCGGCCCGAGGCCCGCAACGCCGTCAATGCCGAGGTGGCGCAGAGCATCGAGGCCGCGCTCGACGATCTCGAGGCCGACGACGACGTGTGGGCTGTCGTCGTCACCGGGCGGGGCCCGACGTTCTCGGCCGGCGCCGACCTCAAGGCCATCGCCGCCGGCCGCGGCGCCGAGCTCATGACCAAGCGAGGCGGGTTCGGCGGCATCACTCGGCGCGACTTCCCGAAACCACTCATCGCCGCGGTGAACGGTCCGGCGCTCGCGGGCGGCTTCGAGATCGTCCTCGCGTGCGACCTCGTCGTAGCCGCCGACGACGCGGTCTTCGGGCTGCCCGAGGTGAAACGGGGTCTGTTCGCTGCGGCCGGCGGATTGCTGCGGCTCCCGAAGCGCGTTCCCCTCGCGCTGGCGACCGAGCTGGCGATCACCGGCGACACGATCGACGCTCATCGGGCGCACGCGCTCGGGCTCGTCAACCGGGTGGTGCCCCGTGACCAGGTCCTCGACGAGGCGCTCGACCTCGCCGGGCGCATCGCCGAGAACGCACCGATCTCGGTGCGCAACTCGCTGCGCATGGTGCGTGAGGCGGGGGACCTCAGCGAGCCGGAGGCGTGGAAGCGGAGCGGCGAGCTCGCCGGCGAAACGGCAACGAGCAAGGACGCGATCGAGGGAGCCACCGCGTTCGCCGAGAAGCGCAAGGCGAACTGGACGGGCACGTGACCCTCAGGATTTTGGCGTCGCTCGACCGGCTATACGCCGGAGTAGCGACGCCAAAACGAGGAGCTACCCTCCGATCCTGACCGCGGGAGCAACTACTCCTAGAATCAGGGGTCATGCAACGGGGTCGTCTCCGGGTCGAGGAGCTCGCGGCGCGGGCCGACGTCTCCGTCGACACGATCCGCTTCTACCAGAAGCGACGGCTGCTCCCGGCGCCGGAACGGCAAGGCCGCATCGCCTGGTACGGGCCCGAACACGTCGAGCGGCTCGCGCAGATCAAGGACCTCCAGCAACGCGGGCTCTCGCTCGCGGTCATCCGCCGCATCGTGAGCGGCGAGCTCGACCGGGCCGATGAGCCGCTGGCCGCGGCCGTGATCGGCGCCGCCGACGACGGTGGTCCCGGCCCCGAGGAGTTCCTCACCATCGAGGAGCTCGCCGCGCAGTCAGGCGTCCCGCAGGCCCTCGTCGAGTCGGTCGTGCGGGAGGGCCTTCTCGTCCCCCGCCGCCACGAGGGCGACGCCCGGTTCACGAGGACCGACGTCGAGATCGTCGGCGCCGGCCTTCGCCTCCTCGAGACCGGCCTGCCGATGCCGGAGCTCCTCGCGCTGGCGCGCCGCCACCACGCCGCGACACGCGACACGGCCGAAGCGGCCGTGGAGATGTTCGACACCTATGTGCGAGAACCGCTGCGCGTCGCGGAGCTGTCCGATGAGGAGCGCGCCGAGAAGCTCGTCGAGGCGTTCCGTGTGCTGCTGCCGTCGGTCACTGCGCTGGTCGCGCACCACTTCCGGCGCGTCCTGCTCGAGGTCGCACAGGAGCATCTCGAGTCCGTCGGCGAACCGGCGGAGCTCGCGGCCGCCAACGCCGAGGCGAGCCGGCGCCTCGAGGCGGTTTGGCCGTGACGGGCGCGCCGGCGCGGACAACTCTCTCTCGCGCCTTCGACCTTCCCGAGGGTGTCGCGAAGCAGCGCGCGGTGGAGGCGATGTTCGATCGCATCGCGCCGCGCTACGACCGGCTCAACCGCGTGATCTCGCTCGGGCAGGATCGACGCTGGCGACGCCACGCGGTGGGGGCGTTGCATCTTGCGCCGCGAGCGATGGTGCTCGACGTCGCGTGCGGGACGGGTGACCTGTGCGATGTCCTCACGGCGGCCGGATACCGTGCGATCGGCGTCGACTTCTCGGCGGGCATGCTCGCCGCCGCCCACACCGATGCACCGCTGGTTCGGGCCGACGCGCTGACGCTGCCCGTGCCCGATGCAGCCGTCGACGGTGTCGTCAGCGGATTCGCGCTCCGGAACCTCGTCGACCTGCAGCAGTTCCTGCGCGAATGCGCGCGCGTGCTGCGGTCCGGAGGGCGCATGACAGCGCTCGAGACCGCCGAACCTGCGAGCGCGCTGTTGCGCGCGGGCCACCGCGTGTGGTTCCAGCAGATCGTCCCGTTCCTGGGCGCGCGGCTGGCGAACGACGCCGATGCGTACCGCTACCTCCCCCGCTCGAGCGCGTACCTGCCTCCGACCCCGGAGCTTCTCGGGATGGTCGACGGCGCCGGCTTCACCGCGGTTGGGCGCAGCATGTTCACGGCCGGAGCCGTCCAGCTGATCACGGGGACGCGCCGGTGACCGCCACCGTGCTCGCCTCCGGTCTCGTCGCTCGCACGCGCGAGATCGAGCCGCCCGCGGACCTGACCCAGGAGCTCGAACCCGACGGGTTTGCGTGGCTCGAAGACGGAGCCGGGTTCGTCACGGCGGGCACGGCGGCTCGTGTCCCGGCCGCCCGCGCCCGTGCCGCGCTCGCCGGCATCGCGGTCGACGACCCGATCGGCGAGACCGGGACCGGCGTGCTCGCCGTCGGGTCGCTGCCGTTCGACGACGCCGTGAACGGCGAGCTCGTCATCCCCGCTCGGGTCACCGGTATCACCCCCGACGGGCGGGCGTGGCGCACCGAGATCGGGCCGGCGCCCGACTCAGGCGCGCCGCCGGCGCCCAACCAGTGGAGTCCAAGCCGGTTCGCGGTCGAGAGCCGCGTCTCCCGGTCCATGTGGCACTCCCAGGTGCGAGCGCTGCTCGACGCCATCGCCGCCGGCGCGCTCGCGAAGGCGGTCCTCGCCCGCGATGTCCTCGTCACGGCCGACGCACCGTTCGACGTCCGGACCGTCGTCGAGCGCCTGCGCCGGGCCCAGGGCGGTTGCTTCGTGTTCGCGGCCGACGGGCTCGTCGGGGCGACGCCCGAGCTGCTCGTCCGGCGGCGCGGCGCGACCGTCACGTCGCGGCCCATGGCCGGGACCGTCTCCCGGGGAGCAACCGGTGCAGCCGACGACGCCGACGACGCCGCGCTGGCGGCATCCGCCAAGGACGGGTTGGAGCACCGACTTGTCATCGATTCCGTTGTGAACGGGCTGCGGGGCTGTGGCATCGAGGTCACGACCGTGACCGACCCGCAAGTGGCGCGGCTCGCGACCATGAGCCACCTCGCGACGACGATCACGGGGCACGTCGAGGGCGCGGCGCCGTCGGCGCTCGAGCTCGCGCTCACGTTGCATCCGACCCCGGCTGTCGGTGGCGCGCCCCGCGACGCCGCGCTGACGATGCTGCGAACCATCGAGACGTTCGAACGCGGGCGTTACGCCGGCCCCGTGGGCTGGGTCGACGGACGCGGCGACGGCACGTGGGGCGTTGCGCTTCGCTGCGCGGATCTCGAGGGCAGCGAGGCGAGGCTCGTCGCCGGAGCCGGTATCGTCGCGGGCTCCGATCCCGACGCCGAGTGGGCAGAGACGCAGGCGAAGCTCGAGCCGATGCTGCAGGTCTTGGTGTGCCCATAGCGGCGGGACGTGCACGCGCGATCCGGACAACGACACTCGCGGTGCTATCGGTGCGTATCAGCATCGCACCGTCGGTTGTCACCGCCTCCGTTGGCGGCGCAGGGCAACATCGAGCCGACCGGGTATCGGGACGGGACGCTCACGTTCGGGCAGCTCGCGCCGCAAACGGGGCAGCTCAGCAGCATCGCTCCGTCGTTCACGACCGCCGTGACAATGGCTGTCGACGACATCAACGCGGCCGCGGGTGTGCTTGCCAAGCCGGTGGGATACTCGCTGGCGGATGACGGGACCAACCCCGACGTCGCGGCCGCATCGCTCGAGACGCTGCTGGAAAGCGGCAGGGTCGACGCGATCATCGGCCCGGCGACATCGGGAACGATGCTCGGCATTCTCGACCTTGTACGTGAAGCCAAGGTGCTCGATTGGGTCGAACACGTCGGTGGAGCTGTCGAAGGCGAACTCTGACGGCTACTACTTCCGGACTGCTCCGCCGGACACGCTGCAGGGGCCTGCGCTCGCCGAGCTCGTGCTCCGGGACGAGCACAAGCGGGTGGCCATCCTCGCCCGGCGTGCCACCTATGAGCGTGCCCTTCGCGCAGGCCGTCAAGGCCTCGCTGACCAAGGATGGCGCCAAGGTCGTCGCCGACGTCAAGTAGGACCCCGACGCCGCCGCCTTCGACGCCGATGTGCAGAAGGTGGCCCGGTCGAAGCCGGACGCGGTGGTGGTGCTCGGCTTCGACACCGACGGCGCCGACGTCGTGCGGACGATGATCGGCCAGGGTCTCGGCCCGCAGCAGGTCGCCGTCTACACCGCCGACGGCATGCGCACGGACACCTTCGGTCAGCTCGTCGATCCGAACAACGCGGGCGTTGTCGCCGGGATCAAGGGCACCGCGCCGGCGGCCGCACCCGCCGGCGTGCAGAACCCCTTCCTCGAGAAGTTCGCCGCCACCGGCCTCGAACCGGTCTTCTCGGCGTACTACTACGACTGCACGAGCCTTAGCGCGCTCGCGGCCGAGAAGGCGAAGTCCGACGATCCCGCCAAGTTGAAGCGCGTGCTGGCCGCGAACACGCGGGGCAAGGTGAGGTGCAACACGTTCGCCGACTGCAAGGCGGCACTCGACAAGAAGAAGACGATCCAGTACCAGGGTGCATCGGCCGTGTTCCCGCGCATGAACGACTTCGGGAAGTTCGAGCCGGGGGCCGGCGCATACGAGCTCTGGGCGTTCGACGCCAGCGCCCGGGACATCCTGGAGCCGCCCGAAACGCAGATCCGGATCAGTTAGGGCGAATTCGCCGATATGGCTGCGACTCGTCCCCTGGATTTTCCGCGCCCGTCTCCCTTATCCTCGAAATGGCGCGAAAGATTCGCTGAACCGCACAAAGGGGGTATTTGGGCAGGGATATTCAGGGGGGAAACGCAATGAGGAAGACTCGAGCTCTGAAGCTCGTGACGCTCTTCGCTCTTATCAGCCTCCTCTCCGTGTACGGCGGCACGGCGGGAGGATCTCCGACCAAACCGCCGGACCGCGGCAACGTGAACGGGACGCTGGAGTTCGGGCAGCTGGCGCCCCAGACGGGCCAGCTCAGCAACATCGTCCAGTCACTCACGACGCCCGTGACCATGGCCGTCGACGAGATCAACGCCGCCGGCGGTGTGCTCGACAAGCCCGTGACGTACACGCAGGCCGACGACGGCACCGACCCGACGGTGGCGAGCCAGTCGCTCGACCGGTTACTCAACTCGGACAAGGTCGACACAATCATGGGGCCGGCTTCTTCGACCACCATGCTCGGCATCCTCGACAAGGTCCGCAGCGCTGGCGTCCTCACCTGCTCCGGCTCGACCACCTCGGCCGAGCTCACGAAGGCGAAGTCGGACGGCTACTTCTTCCGCACGGCCCCACCCGACAGGCTCCAGGGCCCGGCGCTTTCTGAGCTGGTCCTGAAGGACGGGCACAGCAAGGTTGGCATCCTCGTCCGCAACGACTCCTACGGCGTGGGGTTCGGGAAGGCGCTGAAGAAGGCCCTTACCGCAGGAGGCGCCAAGGTCGTCGCTGACGTCGCGTATGACGCGGACGCAACGAACTTCGATGCCGACGTGCAGAAAGTCGCCGACAAGAAGCCCGACGCCATCATCGTGATCGGTTTCAACGACGACGGCGCCAAGATCGTCACGACGATGATCGGCAAGAACCTCGGCCCGAGTCAGATCCCGATCTACACGGCCGACGGGATGCAGAGCAGCAAGTTCGGCACGACTGTCGACGCGAGCAACCCGGCGGTGGTAGGGGGCATCAAGGGCACCGCACCGGCGGCGCAGCCGGCCGGTGTGCAGAGCCCCTTCCTTGCGAAGTTCGCCGCGACGGGGGTCGACCCGATCTTCTCGGGTTACTACTACGACTGCACGATCCTCACTGCCCTCGCTGCCGAGAAGGCCAAGTCCGACGACGCAGCGAAGATGAAGAAGGCGTTCGCCTCGAACGTCAAGGGCAAGGAGCGGTGCAACACGTACGCCGACTGCAAGCAGCTCCTCGACGCAGGGAAGACGATCCGCTTCGAGGGTGCTTCCCAGGTGTTCCGGAACCTCAACAAGTTCGGGACGTTCGAGCCCAGCGCAGGGATCTACGAGGTGTGGTCGTACGACACCTCGGCGAAAATCGTCACGGAGCCACCCGCGTCGCAGATTCGGATCGGAGGCGTCAAGGGCTAATCCGAGGTCGACGCAGTATGTCCTGCGGGGCCCGGGAAACCGGGCCCCGTGGCGCGCTCACGTCACTTCGCGCGCGCAAGAGCGCCCAGATATAACTGGACCACCTTCGGGTCGTGCAGCAGCTCGTGGCCCGGCGCCGTGTACGCGTTGCGGCCCTGGTCGAGCACATACCCGCGATGGCAGATCTGCAGGCAGCGGCGGGCGTTCTGCTCGACCGTCACGATCGAGACGCCCGCCCGATTGACCCCTTCGATCCAGTCGAACACCTGGTCCTGGAGGATCGGCGCCAGTCCCGCCGACGGCTCGTCGAGCAGCAGAACCGACGGGTCGGGCATGAGCGCGCGGGCCATAGCAAGCATCTTGCGTTGGCCCCCCGACAGTGATCCGGCGCGCGTGCTGCGTCGCTCCGCCAGTATCGGGAACAGCTCGGTCACAGCGTCGAACCGTTGGGCGAAGCGTGCCGGCGACAGGTAGACGCCCATCCGTAGGTTCTCCTGCACTGTGAGCCGCGGGAACACGTTGCGAAGCTGGGGCACGTACCCGATGCCGCGGCGGACCAGCTCGTGGGCGGGCAGTCCCGTGACGTCGTGGCCGCGGAGGCGAACTGTCCCCTCCCGGACGGGGATGAGCCCAAACAGCGCCTTCACGAGCGTCGACTTGCCGGCCCCGTTGGGTCCGATAACGCCGACGAGCTCGCCATCTTCGAGTCCGAGATTGCAGCCGTGGAGGATGTCGATGCCCGGGAGGTAGCCCGCCACGATCTCACGCGCCTCGAGCAGCGGCTCCTTGGCGTTCATGCCCGTTCCCCGTGATGCGTGCCGAGATAGGCGTCAACTACGGCGGGATCCGCGACCACTTCCGCAGGCGTGCCCTCGGCAATCACGCGTCCTTGCGCCATGCAAACGACGCCGTCGCTGATGCGAGTGACGACCTCCATGTCGTGCTCGACGAACAACACCGTGACGCCCTGCGCGCGTAGTGAGGCGATCCGGTCGAGGAGGGACTGCTTGAGCGCCGGGTTCACGCCCGAGGTCGGTTCGTCGAGCATCAGTAGCACCGGCTCAGCCATCACGGCGCGGCCGAGCTCGAGCAGCTTGCGCTCACCGCCCGACAGCGTGCCCGCGTAGTCGACGCGGTGCCTCGCCAACCCGAGCCACTCGAGCACCTCGGTGGCGCGGGACTCGATCTGGCGCTCCTGGGCCCGCCAGGCAGGGCGGAAGAGCGCGACGAAGAACCGCTCGCCGCGCTGGTTCGCGGCGGCGAGCTTCATGTTGTCGAGCACGGTCATCCGCGCCAGGGCACGGGCGAGCTGGAAGGTCCGCACCATGCCTTCTCGCGCGATCTGATAGGGCGGCTGCCCGGAGATCTGTCGGCCCTGGAACGTCCACCTCCCTGTGTCGGCGTGCTCGAAACCGGTGAGCACGTTAAAGAGGGTCGTCTTGCCGGCGCCGTTCGGACCGATGAGGGCGACGATCCGGCCTTCGGGCACGTCGAGATGGTCGACATCCGCGGCGCACAAGCCGCCGAACGAGCGGCGAACGTGCTCGGCGACGAGGATCGGCTCGGCGCGATCGTCGGAGACGAAACCCGGTGCGTCAGCGCGCCGCACGTCAGCGCTGGTCACGTCGGCGCTCGTCACGTCAGCGCTCCTCGACCAGCGTCTCGGCGCGTCTGCCGAGCAGCCCCTGGGGTCGGAAGATCATCAAGACCATGAGCACGAGACCGACGAGCGCGAACCGAATCGGCCCGGCCTCGGTCGGCCCCAGCTTCGAGCCGAAGACGCTGTTGGCGAGCGCTTGGGTCAGCAGGCTGTCGGACGCCTGGAGCACGAACCAGAACAGCATGCTGCCGACGATCGGCCCGACGACGCGTCCGACGCCGCCGATGATGATCACGGTGAACGCGAAGAACGTGAAGATCGACTGCCAGAAGTCTGCGTTGGTGAACTGAGCGTCAACGGCGATGAGAATCCCTGCAAGCGCGCCGATCGAGCCTCCGAGCACGAGGCTCTGAAGCTTGAACGCGAACACGTTTTTTCCCAGGCTGCGAGTGGCGTCCTCGTCGTCGCGGATCCCGCGCAGCACCCGACCCCAGGGGCTGCGAACAAGCAGGAAGATGAGCAACGACGTGAGCGCGACGAGGCTCCACCCGACGAGCATCACCCACAAGGTGCGGTCGCTGAAGGTCACGCTGCCGACGCCGTACTGACCCGACGGGATGGGGTTCCAGTCGTAGAAGGCGTCCGCGAAGCCGCGGATCCCGAACGCGCCGCCGCTGAAGCCTTCGAGCGGCCGCGACCGGACGACGAGCCTGAGGATCTCGGCGGCGGAGATCGTCACGATGGCCAGGTACTCGGCCCGCAGCCGCAGAGTCGGGAGACCGAGGATGAGGCCGAGAGCAACCGCCGCGGTCACGCCGACGAGAAAGGCAAGCGGGAGCGGGAGGCCGTGATCGGCGGTGATCGCGGTGCCGTAGGCGCCGACGAGGAGGAAGCCGACCTGGCCGAAGTTGAGCAGGCCTGTGTAGCCGAACTGGAGGTTCAGGCCGACGGCGGCCAGCGCGTAGGCCGCGGCGGGCACGCCGACCGCGGCGCGCACCGCATCGACCAGCGCCTGGCTGAAGTCCATCTCCCCCCTTGGTCAGCCGACTCGCTCGCGCACACCCAGGATGCCCTGCGGACGGACGAGCAACACGAGAATGAGCACAAGAAGCGCGAAGGCGACCTTGTAATCGGTGGGGAACCAGAACGTGCTCACCTCCGAGATGACGCCAATCACGAGCCCTCCGATGATGGCACCGAAAGACGACCCGAGGCCGCCCAGGATGACGGCGGCGAACATCACGAGCAGGATTCGCAGCCCCATGTCCCACTGCACGGCCTCGGTCGTGCCGAGCAGAACGCCACCGAGGCCGGCGAGCGCGGCCGTCACGATCCAGACCATGAGAATGATGCGCTTGACATCGATGCCTGAGGATTCGGCGAGGTCCGGGTCGTCGGTGACCGCCCGCACGGCTGTGCCCAATTTCGTGCCCTCCAGGAGGAGACCGAGCGCGACGAGCACGACGATCGACACCCCGATGATGATGCCGTCTTTGGGCAGGATCGACAGTGGACCGAAGCTCCACGGCTGTTGCGTCGCGAACTGCTCGAACGACCGCGGATTGCCTTTGAAGATCACCAAGTAGATGTGACGCAGGAACAACGCGAGCCCGATCGAGATGACGATGAGCGCGATGTTGCCGGTGCGCCGCTGTCGAAGTGGCCGCCACAGGCCGAGCTCGAGCCCGCCGCCGAGCAGCCCGCCCGCGACCACACCTACGGCTCCTGCGAACACGAGGGAGACGCCGGGCCCGCTCCCGCCGCTGGCGTTGACGTACCAGGCTGTCAGCGCGCCGAACGTGACGAGCTCACCGTGCGCGAAGTTGATCATGCCGGTGGTCCCGAACACGAGCGACAGACCCACGGCGGCCAGCGCGATGATCAGCCCGAACTTGATCCCGTTCACGGTCAGGTTCAGCAGCTCCTCGAAGTCCGACGGGCCCGACGGGCCCGCCTCGCCAAAGGGGAACAGCACGAACTTGTCGGCATCGGGCTGCACGATGACGTTCGGGAGCGTGGTGCGGCTGGGATCTGCAAGCGTGAAGCCCTTCGGGATCGTCTTTTTGTCCAGCACGACCTGATACGTGCCCTCCGTCCCGACGGGGACGCGCCAGCTCCCGGTGGCGTCGGACGTCGTCGTGCCGACGAGGGTCCGGCCGCGCTTCACCGTGATCTTCACGCCAGTGACGGGCTTTCCGCTCTGAACGAGCCGGCCGGTGATCGCGGGGCCTTCGGCTTGGGCGCCGGCCCCGGTGGTGGTCAGCAGCGCAGGCGCGCCGAGCAGCGCCAGCACGAGGACGAACCTTGCGACCAACGCAAGCCTCCGTATACCCGGAGTCTACGAGGGCGCCCTGTTCTCTACTCGCTCCGCGAACTGCGCTGAACTTCCAAGGCGTCGGCGACCACTGCCCATGCGTCGCGATGGCGCGCGACGTTGTCGCTGCGGTCCGTCGGAACGATGACGAGGTGCACGCCCCCGGCCGCGACGGCCGCTTCGAGCGCGGCGGGCAGATCCCCCGCCTTCTCGACGCGGTCTGCAGACACTCCGTGCACCGCCGCGAGCGCCGCCAGGTCGACGCCGTGCGGCGTGCCGAACAGCAGCTCGAAGTGCTCGGGCAGCTCCGCTTGCGGCAGGAACGAGAAGATACCGCCGCCGTCGTTGTCGAGCACGACCAAGGTGACGTCCAGATCGCGCCTGGTTACGCCAAGGAGCCCGTTGGCGTCATGGAGCAGGCACAGGTCACCGAGAAGCGCGACCGACGGGCCGGGAGATGCGGCGGCGACACCGAGTGCGGTGGACACGAAGCCGTCGATCCCGCTGACGCCCCGGTTGGCGAGGAAGCGCACGCCTTCGCGCGGCCGGGCGAATGCTTCGACGTCGCGCGCGGGCATGCTCGACGCCACGAGCAGCGTGGCGCCGTCCGGCGCGGTGTCGACGACGTCACGTGCGATCCGCCCTTCGAAGAGCGTCTCCCACCCGTCCAGGAGGTCGTCGAGCGCGGACCGCGCCATGCGCTCAGCGGCGTGCCACGTCTCGAGCCATGGAGAGCCGGAGCGGGCGTCAGGCTCGAGCGCGTCGCTCAGCGCGGCGAGCATCGGGTCCTCGTCGACTGCGAGGCGCTCGGTTGCACCGCGCCCCGGATCGAGCCACGCGCGGTCCGCGTCGACGAGCAGCTGCGGTACGTCCGCGGTGAGCCAGTTCGTGAGCAGCTTGCTCGTTGGCATCGCGCCGAGCCGCAGGACGAGGTCGGGTCGGTGGCGGTCGGCGAAGCCGGGGACGCGGAGCAGAGCCTCGTACGTCGAGACCGCGTGGGGGCCACGGCGAAGCCCCGACAGCGGGTCGGCGAGCACGGGCCACCCGGCCGTCGCGGCGAGCCGCTCGACCGCGGCCGGGGACGCGCCGGTTCCCCACCCGGCCACGATGAGACCGCGTGTGTTCTCGCGCACGGCGCGGGCGAGCCGATCCACCGTGGCGCGGTCGGGCGAGCGCGCCGCTCGCGTCGTCGTGGTCCACGGCCGACCGTCGGCACGGCCCGGCGCGGGGACGAGCTCCGCCCCCGTCGGTACGAGCGGCTCGCGGAACGGGAGGTTGAGGTGCACGGGTCCGGCCGGCGGGCCCGACGCCTCGGTCGCGGCGCGTGCTGCGATCGAGCGCCACACCGTCCCGGCGCCCGGGCGGTCGTCGGGAACCCCGGGGTCGCAGAACCAGCGCGCGGCGTCGCCGTAGAGCCTGACCTGATCGATGGTCTGTCCGGCGCCCGTGTCGCGCAGCTCGGCCGGTCGGTCGGCTGTGCACACGATGAGCGGCGTGCGGGAGTGGTGGGCTTCGAGCACCGCGGGGTGGAGGTTGGCGGCCGCCGTGCCCGATGTGCACAGCACGACCGTCGGCACGCCGCTCGCCTTGGCGGCACCGAGCGCGAAGAACGCCGCCGACCGCTCGTCGACGTGGACGTGGAGGCGGAACCGGGCCTCGTCCGCCAGCGCGAGCGCGAGCGGGGTGGATCGCGAGCCGGGCGCGAGGCAGGCGTCGCGGACGCCGGCGCGGGCCCACTCGTCGACGAGCGCACGGGCGAACGCGGTCGTGGCGTCGCGGGTCATGCGAGGATCCTGGTGTGCGAATGGTGCTCGTGCCGGGGTTCACGCAGACGGCGTCGGCATGGGATCTGGTGCGGGCTCGGCTTGGCGACGAGATCGATGTAGTCGCGCTCGAGGCACCGACGGGGCTCGACTTCGTGCACACCGCCGCCGCCATCGGTGAGGCGGGCGGGCGCGCCCTGTATGTCGGCTACTCGATGGGCGGACGCCTGTGCCTTCGGCTCGCCCTGGACCATGCGGATCTCGTCCGGGGACTGGTGCTGATCAGCGCGTCGCCGGGGATCGCCGATGATGCCGAGCGCGCGGGGCGCCGCAAGGCCGACGAGCAGCTGGCGCGCGAGATCGAGCGTGACGGCGTTGACGCGTTCCTCGAGCGCTGGGTGCGCCAGCCGCTGTTCGCGTCGTTGCCCGCCGACGCCGCGGGCCTGGAGGCGCGGCGCGCCGGGAACACGGTCGCCACGCTCACGCACGCGCTGCGGGTGCTCGGTGTCGGCACACAGGAGCCGTTGTGGGACCGGCTCGGTGAGCTTGAACCACCGTTCCTTCCCGTCGCCGGCAGTCTCGACCAGAAGTACGTCGACATCGCGTTCGAGATGGCTCGGGTTGTGGGAGGCGACGTGCATCCCCTGCTGCTCGGAGGAACCGGCCACGCCGCGCACCTCGAAAAACCCGATGCGCTGGCGTCGGTGCTGCGCCGCGTCGTTCACGATCTCACCTCGTGAGCCGTGACTTCGTGGCGGTCGAGCAGCTCGGGATCGGGTTCGACGCGCCGCACACGCAACTGGCCGTGCTCGGGGACGAGCGGCTCGCGTGCGACATCGCCGCCGGGCATGCGGGCATCGAGCCCGCAGGCGTATGGAAGCTCGGGCAGCGCCGCGGCCAGCGCCAGCCCGGCC
>JBKOWY010000155.1:0-9186 GCA_046724655.1 Actinomycetota bacterium | reverse complement strand
TGTCGAAGCACGCGACCTGCGGGATGTCCCATCGGTCTGCGACGGCCTCGATGCCGGCTATTGCCGCCGGCATGTGCAGTGGCGCGAACGGCACCAGCTCGCGGAGCTCCGTGAGCACGCGGTCGTCGACGAGCGTCGGCTTGGCGTGACGCGGTCCGCCGTGCACGACCCGGTGACCGGCCGCGCCCGGTGCGGGGAGGCCGCGGTCTGCGAAGGACACGATGGCCGCGTCGAGCGCCGCTGCGTAGTCGTCAGTCTGCACGGGCTGGCTGACCCGGCCCAGTTCGCGTTCGGCTCCGCGTCCGGCGTGTCGGTTCACCTCGAATAGGGCGGACTTCAACGACGACGAGCCGCTGTTCACGCACAGCACGACCAGCGGCGCGCTCCGGGTCACGGGCTCCAGCGCCAGTCGCGCACTTCCGGCATGTCCTCCAGGTGCTCGACGATGTAGCCGTAGTGCCGGCGGAGCATGTCCTTGCAGTGCTCGATCAGCGTCTCGCCGCCGACGGGGGCACGACGAGCCCGACGCAGCGCCTCCATGCAGAGGTGGTACCGGCTGACCTCGTTGCGCACGACCATGTCGAACGGCGTCGTGGTCGTGCCCTCCTCCTGGTACCCACGGACGTGGAATCGGGCGGGCAAGGGCCGGCCGTGGATCAGATGGTGCACGGCGCTCGGGTAGCCATGGAACGCGAACACGACGTCGGTGCTTGCGGTGAACAGCTCCACGAAGCTGCCTTCGTCCATGCCATGCGGATGGCGGTCGGCGGGGAACAACGTCATCAGGTCGACGACGTTCACGACGCGGAAGTCGAGCTGCGGCACGTGCCGGCGCAGCAGGTCAGCCGCAGCCACCGTCTCCATCGTGACGATGTCGCCCGCCGACGCGAGCACGACGTCGGGCTCGCTCCCATCACCATCCCGCTCGTTGCCCGCCCACCGCCAGACGGACGCGCCCCGCGCCGCATGCGCACGCGCGGTGTCCATGTCGAGCCACTGGAGCTGGGGCTGCTTGTCGATGACGATGAGGTTGACGTAGTCGCGGCTCCGCAGACAGTGGTCGGCAACCGAGAGGAGAGAGTTGGCGTCGGGCGGCAGGTAGATCCGCGCCACTGTTCCCTTCTTGCTGAGGACCGTGTCGATGAGCCCGGGGCCCTGGTGGCTGAACCCGTTGTGGTCGTTGCGCCAACAGGTCGACGTGAGGAGCACGTTCAGGGACGCGATCGGCTCGCGCCACGTGAGGTCGCGCGCGGCCTCGAGCCACTTGGCGTGCTGCACCGTCATGGACGCCGACACCATCGCGAACGCCTCGTAGGAGGCGAACAGTCCGTGCCGGCCGGTGAGGAGGTAGCCCTCGAGCCAGCCCTGGCAGTTGTGTTCGCTGAGGATCTCCATCACCCGGCCGTCAGGAGCCACATCGTCGTCAGTGGAGATGATCGGCTCGACCAGCGTTCGGTTCTCGACCTCGAAGACCGCGCCGAGGCGGTTTGAGTTCGTCTCGTCCGGGCAGGTGAGCCGGAAGTTGCTCTGCTCGCGGTTGCGGGCGAACACGTCGCGCAGGAACTCGCCGAGCCGGCGGGTGGACTCGTGGAGCTCGCCACCCGGTTGCGGAACCGGGATCGCGTAGTCGGTGAAGTCGGGAAGGTCGAGGGCCTGGAGCAGTCGGCCGCCATTGGCGTGCGGGTTGGCGCCCATGCGGCGTTCCCCTTCCGGGGCGAGCTTGGCGAGTGCAGCAACGAGCTGACCGTGCTCGTCGAAGAGCTCGTCGGAGCGGTAGCCGCGCATCCACTCCTCGAGCTGACGGAGGTGATCGGGGTTGTCACGCACGTTCGCGAGCGGGACCTGGTGGGAGCGGAACGTGCCTTCGACGAGCATCCCGTCCACGACCTTGGGACCCGTCCATCCCTTCGGTGTCCGCAGCACGATGGCGGGCCACCGGGGACGGGCGCCGAAGCCGTGGGCGCGCGCGCCGTCCTGGATGCTTCGTATCTCGTCGAAGCAGCGGTCGAGCGTCGCCGCCAGCTCGCGGTGGACGGCCGGCGGGTCGTCGCCATCGACGAAGTGCACGTCGTATCCGTAGCCGTGCAGGACCGCGTCGACGTCCTGGTCGATCGAGCGCCCGAACACCGTGGGGCCCGAGATCTTGTAGCCGTTGAGGTGCAGGATCGGCAGCACGGCGCCGTCGCGGGTGGGGTTCAGGAAGTCGATGCCCTGCCACGATCCCGACAGGGGGCCGGTCTCGGCTTCGCCGTCGCCGATGACGCACGCGACGACGAGGTCCGGGTTGTCGAAGGCGGCGCCGAACGCGTGCACAAGCGCGTAGCCGAGCTCGCCTCCCTCGTGGATCGAGCCCGGCGTGGGCACGCTGACGTGGCTGGGCACGCCGCCCGGCGTCGAGAACTGTCGGAACAGTCGATGCATGCCACTTACGTCGCGCGAAACCGCCGGGTAGATCTCCGAGTAGGTGCCTTCGAGGTACACGTTGGCGAGGACGGCGGGTCCGCCATGACCGGGTCCGGCGATGTAGATCACGTTGGCGTCGCGGTCGCGAATGACGCGGTTCAGATGCACATAGAGAAGGCTGAGCCCGGGGGATGTGCCCCAATGGCCGAGCAGGCGTGGCTTGATGTGCTCGGGCCGTAGCGGCTCGCGGAGAAGCGGGTTGTCCTGGAGGTAGATCTGCCCGACGGTGAGGTAATTCGCAGCACGCCAGTACGCGTCGAGCGCACGGACGTCGTCGTCAGAGAGGACGGTTGCCATGATCACCTCCGGGGGGTTACGGGGATGCGTCCACGGGCTCGCGCTACCCGTTCTCGAGGCGCCACGACCAGGTCGCCGTGGCGACGAGGGGGTCGCCGGGCTGCACGACGAACGGCTCGAGGTTGAACGCGTCCGGCGGCGCGGTCTGGGGCTCCACGCAGATTGCCTGCTCGGGCTCGTCGAACACCACGACGCACGGGCACGAGGTTTCGAGCGTCACGGTGATCGCGCCGGGCCAGCGCAGCACCGCCGGCGGCGCGCCGAGGTTGGTGAAGCAGTCGTCCCACGGAGGCGGCCGGAGAGGAACGAGGTTCCCCGAGGGGATGCCTTGCTGATCGCGCTCGTACATGGCACCGGCGTCGAGATCGACCGACAACGGCTCGCCCCGCCCGGCTCGGCGGCTCCACCACGGGTGCCAGCCACAGGAGACCGGCATGGGCGTGTCCCCCGCGTGTACCTCCATCGTCAGATGCAGCGCGTCGGGTTCGAGCTCGAATCGCTGGACAACCCCTCCTCCGAACGGCCACGGCGGGTCGAGCGGCGCCGAGATGACGCCCCCACCGTCGTCACGCCACGGGCGGTCGCGGGCGATCCCGTGGATCGCGTGGGGAGGATTGTTGAGGGGGAGCTGGTGGCGCTGGCCCTCGAAGTCGAAGCTGCCATGACGGATGCGTCCCGCCCACGGCGCCATCGGGAAGCTGCCGAAGTTGTGGGCGTCGACGTCCGGCGTGAGCAACAGATCGAGCCCGTCCACCGTGAGGGCCACGATGCGGCCGCCCATCTCCGGCGCGACCGCGAGCCGCGCCGGCCCCGACTCGAGCTTCAGCACACCCCGCAGTTTCGCACGCAACTAGCGATGCGTATCTCAACCGCGCCAGGCGCGGTTCAGATACGCACCAGGAGTGATCAGCCCAAGCGCTCGATGACCGTCGCGTTCGCCTGGCCGCCGCCCTCGCACATGGTCTGGAGGCCGAGGCGCCCGCCCGTGGCTTCCAGGTGGTTGAGCATCGTGGTCATCAAGCGCACGCCGCTCGCGCCGAGTGGGTGACCGATGGCGATCGCCCCACCCCGTGGGTTGTACCGCGCCGGATCGGGACGGAGCTCCTTCGCCCACATCAACGCGATGGCGGCGAAGGCCTCGTTGCATTCGATGGCGTCGAACTCGTCGACCTTCATGCCGGTGCGCTCGAGCAGCTTGCGCGTGACGGGATTCGGCGCCGAGAGCACCAGCACCGGATCGTCGGCGACGACTGCGAAGTGCACGAACCGCGCCCGGATCGGCAGGCCGAGGCGCTCGGCGGTGGCCCGATCGGCGATCAGCGTGGCGGCGGCGCCGTCGCTCATCGGTGACGAGTTGCCGGCCGTGATCTCGGGCGCCGGCTGCTCCTCGGACTCCCACGCCGGCGGGAGGCCCGAGAGCTGCTCGAGCGACGTGTCGCGCCGGATCCCCTCGTCGGAGCGCAACTCGTCCCCCCGTCTGCTCGCCATGCGCGTCTTTGAGCGGAACCGGAAGGATCTCCGCCTCGAAGAACCCGTTGTCGACGTTCGTTGCGGCCCGCCGGTGGCTCTCGAGCGCGAACGCGTCCATCTCGTCGCGGGTGATGCCGAACCGGTCGGCGAGCACCTGGGCGACCCAGAACTGGATGCCGAGGGTGTGGTTCGTGCGCTCGAGAAAGGCCTGACTGAACGGCCCTGTCCCGCCGCGAGCGTTGGTCGACATGGGGGCCCGCGTCATCGATTCGACTCCGCACGCGATGGCGAGGTCGTAGGCGCCGGCGATCACGCCTTGAGCGACGAAGTGCATGGCCTGCTGCGACGATCCGCACTGCCGGTCGACCGACGTCGCGGGTACGTGCCACGGCAGACCGGCGGCGACCCACGCGTTGCGCGTGACGTTGCAGCCCTGTTCCCCTGACTGTGTGACGCACCCGCCGACGACGTCCTCGATCATCGCCGGATCCACGTCGTTGCGCTCGAGGAGTGATCGCAACGCCAACCCGAGCAGGTCGGTCGGGTGCCAGTTCGCCAGCGCGCCCTTCCGCTTGCCGATCGCGGTGCGCACGGTGTCGACGATGACGGCTTCGCGGGCTTCCATGGAGCTCCCTCACCGGAACCGGGCCTAACCTGACATGGTAGTCAGGTTCGGTTCATGCTCCGCGGGGTCGGTAAGCGTCCGTAAGAGGAGGAGCGCATGCGCGTCACCGGTGACGTTCCCGAGCACGATCACATCGTCGACACGGGCAAGAGCGAGCTCACGCTCGACGAGCTCGGGCACATCCAGCCCGGACTGGCGCGCATCATGCCCGAGATCGGCGCGCGTATCTGGAAGTGCTACTACGCGGGCAAGGCCGGCAATCAGCCGCTGGCGCGGTTCCAGCTCAAGGAAGCGGTCAATCTCATGGAGATGGGCGCGTTCGTACGGCCCAAATACGAAGAGAACATGACCAAGTTCATCGCCGAGGACGTCGAGCAGGTGAAGCAGGCGATCGAGGCGGCCGACTGGGACAAGTTCGAGACCGCGTTCCATCACATGGTCGAGCAGGCGAACTCGTACCACGAGCTGTACGACAAGGAGTTCCTGCGCTGGAAGATCCCCGACCAGCCCCCGCCCGACCTCGACATGACGCCGCGCCGGTAGCGCGCAGCTACGTCGCGGCCTCCTGCCGCGGCGGCCGCCAGAACAAGACGAGGAGGGCGAACGCACCGCCGAGCCCGGCACCCGCCGCGATCGCGAAGCCCGTCCATCCGTCGACCCAGCCGAAGCCGATCGCGTTGTCGAGCGACCACTCTCCCGGCCCCAAGGCGCCCAACCCGAGACCGAGCACGGTCAGGATCATCACGTACTCCCACCCTTCGGTCGGCCGGCGGAACACGAAGAAACCAGCCTTGCGATGGTTGGTGATCCAGGCGACCACGGCGACACCCGTGAGCGCGGCCGCGCCCAGTGGGGTGAACAGGCCGACGACGAGAAGCGGTCCCGCCGCGAGCTCGGTGAGCGTGACGAGCCACGCGTGCGCCGGCCCCGGCCACAGCCCGAGACTGGCGAACCAGTTGGCGACGCCCGGTCCCTCCCGCATCCGCGCCAGGTGGTTCCAACCGTGCGCGAACAGCATGGCGCCCGCCGCCACCCGCAGGGCGAGCAGTGCGAGGTTTACCGCGTTCGTGTCCATCCGGGCGGTCCTCCCGTAGGGTCCCATCCGCCGATCCCTGACGCTATCGTCAGGGTCGTATGAGCGCGCCCGAGGCTATCGACGGCACGTACGACCCGTTCGAGGAGTTCAACCGCAGCACCGGCGCGGGCGTGGTCGAGAACCCGTACCCGCTGCTGGCGATGAGCCGTGCGAAGGGACCGGTGCTCAAGGAGAACCTCGAGGCCGACCTCCTCGATCCCGACGGCAGCACCGCGGTCGCACCGCCGGGGCCGGAGGTCTTCACCGCGTTCAGCTACGACGCCGTGCAAGCGGTGCTCCGTGACGGCGACGCGTTCTCATCGGCCGGCTATGCCGACGTCATCGGCGCGGTCATGGGGCACACCATCCTCGAGATGGACGAGCCCGAGCACCACACCTACCGCGGACTCGTGCAGCAGGCGTTCAGTCGCAAGGCGATGCAGCGCTGGGAAGCCGAGGCGGTCATCCCTATCGTCGACGAGTGCATCGACGCGTTCGTCGATCGCGGAAAAGCGGACCTCGTGCGCGAGCTCACGCTCCCCTTCCCCGTCAACGTCATCGCCAGCATGCTGGGCTTACCTCGTGAGGACCTCCCGGAGTTCCACCGTCTGGCGATCGAGCTCATCAGCGTCTCGTTCGACTGGGACCGGGGCATGCGGGCGTCGGCACGGTTGCGCGACTACTTCTCCGGCGTCCTCGCCCAACGACGTGCGCGCTCGGCGAACGATCTCGTGAGCATCCTCGCCGCCGCCGAGCTCGACCGACAGCGCCTCACGGACGAAGAGATCTTCGCGTTCCTCCGCCTTCTGCTCCCGGCCGGGGCCGAGACGACCTACCGCTCCTCGAGCAACCTGCTGTTCGGTCTGCTCACGCATCCGAAGCAGCTCGACGCGTTGCGCGCCGACCGCACCCTGATGCCGCAGGCGATAGAGGAAGGCCTGCGCTGGGAGCCGCCGCTCACAACGATTGTCCGGACCGCGACGCGCGACACCATGGTCGACGGAGTCGAGATCCCGGCCGGCGCTGTCGTCATCGTGAACATGGGCTCCGCCAACCACGACGAGAAGTACTGGGAGCGCCCCGAGGACTTCGACATGCACCGGGAGCAGCGCCAGCATCTCGCCTTCGCGTTCGGTCCGCACATGTGCCTGGGCACGCACCTGGCGCGCATGGAAACCCGTGTGATGCTCGAGCGCGTTTTCGAGCGGCTTCCGAACCTGCGCCTCGACCCCGAGGCTGACGCTCCACACATCACCGGCATGACGTTCCGGGCGCCGCTTGCGCTACCGGTGCTCTTCGGCTGAGAGGAGAACACATGCGGGCAGAAGACCTGATCCTCGTCAGCGTCGACGACCACGTCGTCGAGCCGCCCGACCTCTTCGAGGGCCACCTGCCCGAGAAGTGGATGGACCGTGCGCCGAAGAGCGTACGGCGCGACGGCATCGACGTCTGGGTGTACGAGGACAACGTGATCCCGAACATCGGGCTCAACGCGGTCGCGGGGCGGCCTCCCGAGGAATACAACATCGAGCCAACGAGCTACGACATGATGCGCAAGGGGTGCTACGACATCCACGAGCGCGTCAACGACATGAACCGCAACGGCGTGCTCGGATCGATGTGCTTCCCGTCGTTCGTGCAGTTCTGTGGGCAGCTCTTCTCGCGCTCGAAGGACCTCGACATGGGGCTCAACCTCCTACGGGCCTACAACGACTGGCACATCGACGAATGGTGCGGCACCTACCCCGGCCGTTTCATCCCGCTTTCGATCCCCCCAATCTGGCATCCACAGCTCATGGCGGACGAGGTTCGCCGGGTCGCGAAGAAGGGGTGTCACGCGGTCACGTTCTCCGAGAATCCCTACAAGCTCGGCTGGCCGCACATCTTCGGCGACCACTGGGACCCGTTCTTCGCCGCCTGCGAGGACGAGGGAACGATCATCTGTCTGCATATCGGCTCGTCGTCGACGCAGATCGAGATCGCCCCGGGCGCGCCGATCGACATCATGATCACGCTCACGCCGCTTAACACGATGCAGGCGGCGACCGACCTGCTGTGGTCACAAGTCCTTCGGAAGTTCCCGAACCTCAAGTTCGCCCTCTCGGAGGGCGGAACGGGCTGGCTCCCCTACTGGCTCGAGCGGATCGACTACGTGTACCAGCAGCACCGCTTCTGGACCCACCAGGACTTCGGCGACACGCTCCCGAGCCAGGTCGCACGCGACCACTTCACGTTCTGCTTCATCAGCGACCGTGCCGGCGTCGACGAGCGCGAGGCCATCGGCATCGACAACATGACCTGGGAGTGCGACTACCCGCACTCCGACTCGTCGTGGCCCCACTCGCCCGAGTCGGTCGCCAAGCAGCTCGACGGCGTCGCCGACGAGATCGTCAGCAAGATCACGCACGAGAACGCCATCCGCATCTTCCGCTACGACCCGTTCGCGCACCGCCCCAAGGCCGAGTCCACGACCGCGGCGCTTCGCGCCGCCGTCAAGGACTGACCGCGCGCCGCTGGTGGCGGAGCTCGGGCACGAGGCCCGCCTTCGCCAGAAGGCGGACCGCCCTCTCCTCCTCGACGTCGATCACGACCGCTTCGCCCGGCTCGCGGCCGACGATGAAGCTCACAACGCAGTCGTCGCAGGTGGTGGTGTGCTGCATCACGCAGTCGTCACAGTTGATCTCCATGCGACGATGATCACACGGGGGTGTGACAGCTATGACCAGTCGGGCACCGGCAAAAGCGATCGCGGCTGCCCGCACCAGCAGGTCATCACGCGGCCGGCGAGCGAGTCGTCACGGATCAGCTCGATGGCGGCGTCAGCGATCTCCTCGGGCGCAAGGATCCCGGGCGGCACCGCCGCCGCTTCCTCCTCCGGAGTCATCCGCGCCCGCGTCCGCCGCGACATCGGCGTATCGACCCAGTCGGGGCAGATGCAGTTCACACGTATGCCGAGCTGATCGTGCAGAGGCGCGAGCGCGGCGCTGAAGCGCGCAAGGCCGGCCTTGGCGGCCGCGTAGTCCGGCGCGTCATGCGGTCCGAAGCCGATCCCAGCGAGCGACGCGATGTTCACGATCGCGCCACCTCCCCTGTCGCCCATCGCCCTGATGGCGTAGTGGGTGCCCAGCATGGGACCGCGAAGGTTGACATCCAGCACGCGCATCCATGCCTCGGGCTCGGCGTCCGGGAACGCGGGGGTCGCAACGATGCCGGCGTTGTTCACGAGAATGTCGAGTCCGCCGAGCTCCGCGACGGC
>JBKOWY010000120.1:0-3881 GCA_046724655.1 Actinomycetota bacterium | reverse complement strand
CGGATGTTGGGGAGCAGCACGCCGAACGCGTAGCGACCGAGCTCGTCGACCGCGTTGAGCCCGAAGAGCACGACGAGCGGGAACAGCGCCGCGCCGCCCGTCGTGCGATCGCACCACCGCGCGAACCAGTTGCCGGGCTTCGGCTGGGTGGTCGTGGCGGGCTCGGTCATGGCACCTCTGCTGGCGCGCGTTCGGCTGCTTCCTCGGCCGCTTCACGGACGGGCTCGGGCACGGGCTCTTCGAGGCGCACGTCTGCGACCAGGCTCGGGACGACGAGCCGGCGCCGCTTGGCGACCTGGCGAAGCAGCCAGTCACGCGAGTCGTAAAGCACGGCGCCGAGGCCGCCGGGTAGGACCATCAGGATCAGCAGCAGCCCGGCGCCGGTCGCGAGGAACGTCCACTCGCCGGGCAGGAAGTACAGCGTGCCCCACACGTACGCCGCGCCCAGCAGCACGCCCGGCAGCGACCCCAGCCCGCCGATCACGACCATCGAGAAGACGCGCAGGCTCTCCTGCGGGAGGTACAGGTTGCCGGCGCCGACCTGGAGCCCGGTCTGCTGGTGCACGAGCAGCACACCGGCGACGGCGGCGATGAACCCGGAGAGCGCGAAGCACGCCAGGTTGGTTCGAGTCGCGCTGATGCCGTACGAGCGCGCCGCCGAGTCGTTCTCGCGGATCGCGATGAGCACCCGGCCCGTCCGGCTGCGCCGCACGCCGCGCACGACGACGAGCAACAGCCCAAGAACGATGAGGCAGAGGAAGTAGAAGCGGGTCTCGGTCTCGATGTCGAAGCGGCCGAAGACCGGCAGCCGATCGATCCGGAAGCCGGGCAGCCACTGCCCCGGCAGGAACAGCGGCGGCTCGCCGTTCTCGCCGAACAGCTCCTGGTTGAGCAGAAACGACGACACGAAGAGCGCGAAGGCGAGGGTGCTCACCGCGAGCGTGAGGCCGCGGCGTCGGAGCGCCGGGTAACCCACGACGATCGCGGCCAGCGCGCCGGCGGCGCCGCCGGCGAGGAGCGCGAGCGCCAGGTCCGTTTCCGTGTAGTACGTGACCCAGCCGCCGACGGCCGCGCCCACGCCTGCGAACCCCATCTGACCCAGGCTGACCTGGCCCGCCCAACCTGTCAGCACGACGAGCGACACGCCGATGATCCCGAAGATCACGATGATGGCGGCCAGATTGATGCGGCTCTCGTCAAGCCACAGCGGGAGCGTGACGAGGAACGCCGTCACCGTGGCGAGGAGCGCCCATCTTGTCAGCCGCACCTCGGGGAGCCCTTTGAGCTCGCGGGGGATGGGTCGCACTTCGCGCGCCGCCTGCCAGGTCGAGACCTGGTCGGCGCCGACCCGGCCGGGGCTCGGGCGTCGGGTGACGAGAAGGGCACCGAGGATGACGAGGAACAAGATCGCGTCGTTGAACGCGGGGTTGTTCTCGGGCTGGAATGTGATCGCCTTGTCGAGGATCCCGAGGCTGATCCCGGCGACGGCGATGACGCCGAACCGCTCCATGCGGCCGATCACGACCGCGCCCAGCGCGAGGAGGAGGAACGTCGGACCGAGCACGGTCCCGATGGGCAGCCCGACGGCGCCGGCGCGCAGCCACATGCCCAAGAACGCGAGGACGGTCGCCACCGTCCACACGATCGTGTGCAAGCGGCGTACTGGGATGCCAAGCGTCGAGGCCCGGTCGGCGCGTTCCGCGCTCCCGCGCACCGCCACGCCGACGTTGCTGAGTCGCAGCCACGCCGCCAGTGCGATGAACGCGATCGGGATCGCGACCATCGCGATGATGTCGTTCCCGTTGAAGATCGTGCTCCCGACCTCGAACCTGACGGTGAACGGCGGGTCGAGGCGGTTGGTCTCGAAGTCCTGACCGAACGCCTGCGCGATGAACAGCCCGGCGCCGATGAGGACCTGGGAGAGCCCGATCGTCGCGACCGTGAGGATCAGCCGGGGGGCGCGGAAGAAACGGCGGATGATCAGGGTCTCGACGACGACCCCGAGGACGATCGCAGCGACGAGTCCAGTCGTGAACGCGACGAAGTAGTTGACACCGAGCGAGATCACCAGCAGCGCGCCCAGCGTGGCCGGGACCTGACCCAGGTCGCCCTGGGCGAAGTTGATGATCCGGTTGGCCCGGTAGATGAGCGCGATGCCGAGGGCGATCAGCGCGATGCGGCCTCCGCCGATGGCGCCGTCGAGGATCACGCCGTTGGGAGCCGGGAACGGCTCGACCCGCACGGCGAAGATCAGCAGCCCGATGGGTACGGCGTAGGCGAGCAGCCGGCCGAGCCACTCGAAGTCCGAGAGCCGGGTGCGGACGGGCAACGACGCGCCGGATGCAGCACTCATCGGAGCACCCATTCCCCCCTCTGCGCGCTCACGGAAACGTTAGGTTTTCCAGCACGGACGCATGCCGCGCCCGACGTGGGTGTTACCCGCTGCCCGGTGTGTACCCGACGAAGTCCACGATCACCCGCGCGAGTTCCTCGCCGCGGTCCTCTTGCAAGAAGTGCCCTGCCCCGGTGATGGTCGTGTGCGGTTGGCCGCCCGCTCCGGGAATGTCGGACTGGAGCACGCGATCAGCGCCAGCGGTGATCGGGTCCGAATCGCTGAACGCGGTCAGGAACGGCTTGTCCCAGCGGCGCAGCGCTTCCCACGCCCGCCGGTTCGGCTCGGCCGCCGGGTCGTCGGGCGCGGTCGGCACGAGCAGAGGAAACTGACGGGCGCCTTCCTTGTACGTCTCGTCCGGGAACGGGGCGTCGTAGCCGGCGATCAGCTCGGGCCGAAGGTTCGTCGTACAGCCGCCGTTCACGATCCGGCCGACCGGGAACGTCTCGGTCTCCTGCGAGAACTTCTGCCAGGCGAGGAACGCGTCCCCCGGGTGGCGGTCGCCCGTCGGAAGGAACGTGTTTGCGGCGACGACGCGTGCGAAGCGCGCTTCGTCCTCGGCGACGAGGCGTAGCCCGATCAGACCGCCCCAGTCCTGACCCACCAATGTGATCCGAGTGAGGTCGAGTTGCTCGACCACGGCGCGCATCCAGTCGACGTGGCGCTGATAGGTGTAGTCGGTGCGCTTGGCCGGCTTGTCGGACCGACCGAAGCCGACGAGATCCGGCGCCACGGTCCGCAGGCCGGCGTCGACGAGAATCGGGATCATCTTGCGATACAGGAAGCTCCACGACGGCTCGCCGTGCAGGAGCAGCACCGGTTCGGCATTTCGCGCGCCTTCGTCGACGTAGTGGACCCGTAGCGAACCACCCTCTGGATCCGGGACGTCGACGTAGTTCGGCGAGAAGGGAAAGCCGGGCAGCTCGGTAAAACGCGCGTCGGGCGTCCGGAGTGCGTCCATCAGCCTTCTCGAAGGCAGGATCGGAGCGTGTCGGCGACGATGTCGCGCGCCCCGTCCGCGGACTGGTCGTAATGGGTCCTCAGCGTCTCCCACACGGCTGAGCTCGCCAACAGGTCGAGCTCGATGACCAGACGTTCGCGCTCGACGCTCTCGCGGCGGGAGAGCTCGGGTCCGAAGACGAGCTCGATCTCGGCGCGGGACAGCTCGCGAGCAAGGCCGAGTACCTCGGCGAGCGCGGGCGAGAAGGGCTCCTGGAGCACGGCCGCCCGTCGCACCCGCGCCGACGCCTCGTGGATGCGCGCCCGCTGCCGCGTGAAGAGGTCGAGCCGGGTCTCGAGCGGACCGTGGTCGGGGATGCGCTCGACGAGGTCTCGCACGCGTTCGAAATGGCGGTGGGCGGCGGCGGTGAAGAGATCTTCGAGGTCGTCGAAATGGACGTATACCGACCGAAGCGACACACCAGCGCGCTCGGCGACCTGGCGCGCCGTGGGCCGGAAGTTGCCGTCGTCGAGCAGGGACAGCAGCGCC
>JBKOWY010000177.1:0-6945 GCA_046724655.1 Actinomycetota bacterium | reverse complement strand
ACCGGTCAGCTCCCCGACCAGCTCGCAAACATCGCCGCCGAAGCAGGAGTCCGAGAACAACTGTGACCGAGCGCTCTACCTCGGGGCTGGGCGGCAGGGGTCGAATGCCTTGACGGCGAGGACCCGCAGCACTGATCGATTGACCTGGGTCTCGTCGAGTCGGTTCGATCTGACCGCGTCAACGAGGTACCGGTGTACATCGGGGAGCTGAGCACTCTCGATGAACAGAGCCATGTCGCCGCCGGCGGCCAGCGCCCGTCGCGCCGACTCGGGCACGCCGTAGTTGCGTCTGATCGCCTCCATCTCGCTGAGGTCATCGGTGATCACGAACCCGCGGTATCCGAGCTGTGTCCGCAGCAGATCGTTGACTGCTCCCGGACTGACGGACGCCGGCTCGTTCGGCGCGGTGAGGCCGGGCACGTCGAGGTGGCCGATCATGACTCCGAACTGCGCTTCCGGGAGGAGGCGCCGGTACGGAACCAGATCGACGGCCTGGAGGTCACCGAGCGGCGGAGTCACGGCCGCTTGGCGGTGGGAATCACCGGTGGCGTGACCGTGGCCCGGGAAGTGCTTGAGCACGGGAATCACGCCGGCCTCCCGAAGTCCTGACGCGAACGCACCTGCGTACTCGGCAACGACGCCGGCGTCGTTGCCGAACGAGCGATCGCCGATCACCTGGCCGCTGCTCTGGCTCGAGACGTCCACCACGGGAGCAAGATCCATGGTCACGCCGGCGTTTCGCAGTGCCCGGCCACGCTCGAGAGCGATGTCATGGACCTGGACCGGGGTCATGGTCTGAGCCATCGTGCGCGCGCTCGGAATCGGACCGGCGAGCTGGTCGATGCGTTGCACGCGACCACCCTCGTCGTCGACAGCTACGAGCGGGGGGATGGGGAGAGACGAGAGTCGAGCGAGACTGCCGTCGACGAAGATCCCGGTCGCCTCACCCCCGATGAAGATCCCGCCGACGCCGACACGAGCGACGATCTCGTACGCGTCGTTGCCGCTACGCCCGTCGACGCCGACCATCAAGAGCTGCGCTACGCGTTGCTCGAGCGGCCAGGATGCGATCACGGTGGCGGCGTCGCATGGCGGACTGGTCGCCGCAGATGCTGGCGCGCTGGAAGCGCGAGGCGCCGAGGAGCTCGGCGTCGCGGCGGTACGCTTCGCGCTGCCGTCGTCTCGGAATGCCCACCAACCAACGGCGGCGGCAACTCCGATCACGGCCACGCCCAGCGCGCCCACGGTGAGCGCCAGGCGGTTCCTCGCCATCGGCGCAGCCTACAAAGGGTCGAATTCCTCTACCCCGCCGTCGCTTTCGGCCGGCCGGTACGTGGCGATGAGCACCCCGGTCGTGGTCGTCACGCTGTCGACGAGCCGGAGGTTCGCGGAGGGGCCGGCGTCCGGGAAGAGCCGGCGCCCCGATCCCAGAACCAACGGATGGATCATGAGCACGTACTCGTCGACGAGGTTGCGCCGCATCAGCGATCGGACCAATTGCCCACTCCCGAGGACGACGATGTCCTCGTCCGACTGCTGCCGGAGATCGGCCACAGCGTCGGCCGCGTCGCCGGTGACGAGCGTGGAATTAGCCCAGGGCAGCGGCTCCGACAGCGTCGTCGACGCGACGTACTTCGGGGTCTTGTCGAGCACCTCGGTGTACGGGTTGTCCTTCTGCTTGGGCCAGAACCCATAGAAGTCCTCGTAGGTCCGTCGCCCGAGGAGCACCGGCCCGCCTTTGGCCATCCCTTCTCCCATGATCCGGCCCATCACCTCGTCGGCGCGGGCGTGGGCCCAGCCGCCGTGCTCGAAGCCTTCGCGTTGGTCTTCGTCGGGCCGGCCCGGCGCCTGCATCACGCCGTCGAGCGTCAGGTGCTCGATCACGATCACTCTGCTCATCGATCGTCTCCCGGTGCCGCGGGTGAGGGTCGGCGTCGCCGACCCTCACCCGGAGTGTGTGGTCAGCTCTCGGACGCGTACATCAGCGAGCCCGGCGTGGTCAGCTGCTCGCCTGTCTCGAGCAATGTCTTGAGACCCGAGAGGATCATCGGCCAGCCGCCATAGAGCTCTTCGTTCGCGCCATCGCGCAGCTCGTCGTGGGTGACCGTCAACCGGCAGGAGTCTGCGATCGGTTCGATCTCCCACGTGACCCTCGACGCGCCCTCGCTCTTCACCTCGTCGCTCCAGAGCGCGGTCATGGTGTGAACGAGACGGCGGGGCGGGTCGGCCTCGAGGACGTCTCCCTCACCCAACGCGATGCTCCCGTCGGGTCCCGCGTTCATCATGAAGCGCGACCCGGGCTTGAAGTCTGACGTGACGCGCGCACCGAAGTTGTACTTGCTCCTGAGGTCGGGGTCGGTGATCGCCTCCCAGAGGCGCTCGGGGGTGGTCTTGATGTAGATCTCGAAGACCTTCTCCATGTTCTTCTCCAATCTGCGCTTGAGGCCGCTCAAAGTCGCGGTCCAGGGCTCGGCGTACTTGCTCACCCAGCGGTCGTGGACGAGCTGGATCGGGACGGGGTTCAGGAAATGGAGCTTCTCCCGCCCACGCCGCCGGCTGACCACGAGGCCCGCTTCCTCGAGCTGCTTGAGGTGCTTCATCACCCCGAAGCGGGTCATCTGGAAGTGGTCCTCGAGGGCGTGCAGCGTCTGCCCGTCCTGCCGGAACAGCTCGTCGAGCAGGCTCCGCCGGGTGGGGTCGGCCAAGGCTTTGAACACCGCATCCACGCATTGAGCATAGGTGACCGGATGGTCACATGTCAACGGGCCCGCCGCGGCTCAGGTCATTCGCTCGTCGGACCCGAAAATCGCGGCGGTCGCTTCTCGCGATGGGCGGCGAGGCCCTCCCCGGCGTCCGGTCCGCCGAACCCGTAGAACTCGTACGCGAGCGACGCGTCGAAGATCGGGGCAAGCACGCGGTACCAGTGGTTCAGCGTGTGCTTCGTCCAGCGGATCGCGCTCTGGGCACCCCCGGCGAGGTCACTGGCGACGGCGAGGGCCCGGTCCTGCACCTCGGCGTCGTCGACGCACAAGGAGACCAGCCCCATGCGCTCCGCCTCCTCGCCGGTCAATGTGTCGCACGCCAGCAGGTAGTACTTGGCCTTCGCCATTCCGCACAGCAACGGCCAGCAGATCGCCGCATGGTCGCCGGCAGCGACGCCAAGACGCGTATGGCCGTCGATGATGCGGGCCGACCGGCCCGCGACGGACACGTCGGCGAGCAGACCGACAACGAGTCCCGCGCCGACCGCGGGACCGTGGATCGCCGAGATCACGGGTTTCGAGCAATTGATGACGTTGAAGACGAGGTCGCGCGCTTCACGCATGACCCGCGTGCGTGCCGCGTAGTCGCTCACCGTCTGCTCGATGAGCTCGAAGCTCCCACCGGCCGAGAACGCCTCCCCCGCGCCGGTCACGAGCGCGACGCGGACGTCCGGATCTCGGTCGACCGTCAACCAGACGTCGGCGAGATCGCGATGGGCGTCCGGACCGACTGCATTCAAGTTGGGAGCGTCGAGCACGATCCGCAGCACACCAGGGTGCGGGCGCTCGAACGTGAGTGTCGCGAACTCGGCGTATCGGTCGTCCACCGTTGCCCCTTACCTCAGCGATACTCGAACGCAGTCGGTCTCGGCGCCTGCATCTCGGCCCGGAACCGGTCGAAGGCCCAGGGCCACGTGGCGGGGACACCGCGGTCGTCGAGGTACCAGCTGCGACAGCCGGTGACCCAAACCGTCTTTTTCGTCGCCTCTACTCGGGCGGCTTCGAACTCCTCCATCGCCTCCTGTGTCGCGCTGATCTCGCGGCACCCGCCGGAACGAAGGCGGTCGATGAGCTGCATGATGTACGCGAATTGCAGCTCGGCCACTTCGATCAAGGAGAAGTTGCCCACGGGGCCGTTCGGCCCGTTGAGCATGAAGAAGTTCGGGAAGCCCGGGATCGAGATGGACAGGTACGCGCTCGGCCGGTCCGGCCACACCTCCTCGAGTGTCTGGCCGTTGCGTCCGACGACCGTCATCGGTCGCATGAACGCATCCGTCTTGAAGCCCGTGGCCAAGACGAGCACGTCGAGCTCGTGCAACCGACCGTCGCACGTACGCACGCCCGCGGGCTCCACGCGCTCGATCCCTTCGACGACCAGCTCGGCGTTCGGCCGCTGGATCGCGTCGTAAAAGTCAGGCGAGATGATCAGCCGCTTGCACGCCGCCTGGTAATCCGGGCGGAGCTTCTCGCGCAGGTCGGGGTCGCGCACCTTGTCGTCGAGGTTGGCTCGACATGCCTCGGCGATCATCTGCATCTCGGGTGACTCCGCATCGACGATCGCGTTGGCGAACGTGTCGAACAGCTCCGTGAGCTGCCCGCGCAACTCCGTCAGCCGCGCCGGATCCGCTCGAAACGCTTCCCTCTGCTCGTCTGCGTAGGGCGGGTTGTCCTGCTGGAGGACCCACTGGGCGGTGCGCTGGAAGAGCGACAGCTTTGCAACCCGAGTGACGAGGGCCGACACCATCTGCACGGCTGTCGAGCCCGTCCCGACGATCCCCACGCGCGCACCGTCGAGGGCAACATCGTGATCCCACCGCGAGCTGTGAAACATCGTTCCCTCGAACTCGTCGAGACCCTCGATATCCGGCAGCTTCGGGTGGTGGAGCACACCCGTCGCCGCGATCACGACGTCGAATTGATCGCGATGACCTCTGGCGGTCTCGATGTGCCACTTGCCGTCAGTGAACCGGCAGCTCCTGACCTCGTCGCCGAACCGCGTCTGTCGCTCGATGTCGTGCTCGCGAGCGATCCGCTCGAAGTATGCCTGGATCTCGGCGCCCGGCGAGTAGCGATGACTCCATTCCGGACTCGGCGCGAACGAGTACGAGTAGAGGTGGGACGGAACGTCGCAGGAGAGGCCGGGATAGGTGTTCTCGCGCCAGGTGCCACCGACCCGATCGGCCTTCTCGTAGACCGTGAAGTCGGTGAGGCCGGCCTCCTTCAGCTTGATCGCGCTGAGGATGCCCGCCATCCCGGCGCCGATCACCGCGAGACGTAACGCGCGTGGTGGTTCCGAGGCCGTGTGCTCCGCTTCTCGGTCCATGCACGGACTCACCTCGTCGAGTCAGGCTTGATGTTCGCCACGCGTCCCTCGAGGTCTGCCGCGGTCGCAACACCCAGGTCTACTACCAAGGCGTTCAGCGCCGCCGTCCAGGACTCGTAGTACGGACGTTCTGGGTCGGCGTCGATGGCGGTAATGAGCCGCCGGCGGAACTCCTCCCACTCGAGACCGCGCTGTTGCACGATGCCGACCGCCAGGCCGAAGACACGCCCTTGCCACGGCGCCTTGAAGACGAGCTCACCGTTCTCGCGTGGCAGCGCGACTGCACCCGCCATCTGCTGCACCTCGCGCTGCACGAGGTCGTTCACGGTCGAGCCACGCCGATCATCGCGTCTCGGGAGACCATCGACGCCAGCTCCTCCTCGCTTGCGCCCTCGGTGCCCGTCGGTCGTTCCGGCACCACGAGGTAGCGCACTTCGGCGCTTGAGTCCCAGACTCGGATTTCGACGTCGTCGTGTATGTCGCAGCCCATCTCGCTCAGCAGAGTGCGGGGCTCGCGCACCATACGCGACCGGTAGGGAGGACTCTTGTACCAGTTCGGCGGAAGACCGAGCACCGGCCACGGGTAACATGAGCACAACGTGCACACGACGACGTTGTGCACGCTGGGCGTGTTCTCGACGGCAACGATGTGATCACCCTCGGGACCGCCGAAGCCGAGCTCGGCGATCGCGGCGGTCCCGTCGTCGAGGAGCCGCCGCTTGTACTCGGGATCGTTCCACGCCCGTGCGATGACCTTGGCGCCGTTCATGGGCCCGATGTCCTGGGCGTACGCCTCCACCACCGAGTCGATGAACTCCGCGCTGACGATCCCCTTCTCGACCAACAACTCCTCGAGCGCGCGTGCGCGGCGCTCGACATCGGTCAGCGGTGCGGGATGGTGCCCGTAATCGTCGGTCACGGTTGCATTCTCGTGTCAGGCCGGTTCGAGGTAGCACTCGTACAGGTCGACGTGCACGGCGGCGTTGGCGCTTTCGTCGCCCCAGATCTCGGCCGCCTCGAAGCGCACGCCGTAAGTGTGCTCGAGCAACCGCTCGCGCCGGTGCGCCTCGACCTCGGGAACGGGCGCCGCGGGCCCCATCCGCACGACGACGCCCCGGCGGCCCCGCACGTAGCGCGGGCAGCGCGTGTGACCCGCGAACTGCAGGTCGCGTACGCGCACCGCGTCGCCCACGGTGAACCGAGGCTCGGCAGCCTGCAGGCCGTTCGCGACGTCGTCGGCGTCGACTGTGGGCGGCCGCGACAGCGGGAAGGCGTCGACAAGCGCGTCGACGTCGCGCGAGATCATTCCCTCCTCGACGAGGAGCGTGGCCACGGCCGTCAGCCAGTGCTCGTAGTACGACGACGTCAAGTAGTGGCCCGGGTCCATTCGCTCGATCGCGTGCCGGAACATCGGCGTGTTGAAGCCGCCCGCGCCGAGCGCTCCGCCCGCGAGGCCGAACACGCGGCCTTCCCAATCCTCGTGGAACACCGGTTCGTCGGCCTCGACCTCGACGGGGCCGAAGCCCTGCATGCCGCCGAGGTCGTGCACGCCGTCCACGCCGCCATCCTCGTGCCCGTTGACACACGGCCGATATACCCCCAACATAACCCCATGCCCAAGATCAACGTCTACCTCCCCGACGACTTGGCGGAGGCGGTACGGGAGGCGCAGCTCCCCGTCTCGGGCATCTGCCAGGCGGCGCTCGAGCGCGCGGCCCGCGACGTGAGCTCTGCCCGCGGCGCCGACCGGACGCCCCGCGACGAGCATCCGGGGATCGGTTTGTTCGCCCGGTTCACCCCCCGAGCCCGTCACGCGGTCACCCTCGCGGAGCGGGCGGCGCGCGAGCGCCCCCACAACTA
>JBKOWY010000146.1:0-8234 GCA_046724655.1 Actinomycetota bacterium | reverse complement strand
CTCGAAGAAGTCGCGACGCTGCTCGAGCGCAAGTTGGCCGCGCCCTACAAGGTGCAGGCATTCCGTCGGGCGGCCGACGCGATTCGCGACGTGCCCGCCGACGAGCTCCGAGATCTGGCGGCGCGCGGACGCCTCCAGGACCTCCCCCGGGTCGGCAGCAGCACCGCATCGGTGATCGCTCAGGCGCTGACCGGAGAGGTGCCGGAGTACCTCGCCCGGCTCCGAGCCGAGGACGCGCCCGACGCCGGCCCCGGCGCGCCCATCCGGGCCGCGCTGCGCGGCGACCTCCATCTCCACTCCGACTGGTCCGACGGCGGCTCGCCGATCGAGACGATGGCCCGCCACGCCGCCGAGCTCGGGCACGAGTACATCGCCCTGACCGATCACTCACCGAGCCTGTCCGTCGCGAAGGGCCTCACCGCCGAACGGCTGCGACGGCAACTCGAAGTCGTGGCACGACTCAACGAGGAGCTCGCGCCGTTCCGCATCCTCACCGGCATCGAGGTCGACGTCCTCGAAGACGGGACGCTCGACCAGGAGGAGGACCTCCTCGCCGAGCTCGACGTCGTGGTGGCGAGCGTCCATTCGAAGCTGCGCATGCCCGCGCAACCGATGACCGATCGCATGGTCGCGGCGCTCGCCAACCCGCACTCGGACATCCTTGGGCACTGCACCGGTCGCATGGTGATGGGTCGGGGCCGACCCGAGTCGCAGTTCGACTCCCAGCTCGTCTTCGGCGCGGCCGCGCACTTCGACAAAGCGGTGGAGATCAACTGTCGTCCCGAGCGGCTCGACCCGCCGATGCGGTTGCTGAAGGAGGTCGTCGATGGTGGGTGCAAGGTGTCGATCGACAGCGACGCCCACGCCCCGGGCCAGCTCGAATGGCAGCCGTACGGCTGCGCCCGCGCCGCGGAGGCGGTGGTGCCCCTGGACCGCATCGTGAACACCTGGGAGCGCGAGCAACTGCTGGCGTGGACCTCGTCCCACGAGGCAGCCTGATCGCGTGGCCGGCGCAGCGGCGACCCCGCTCCCTGACGGCTCGATGCACCTGCCGCCGATCACAGTCAAGGGCATCCTCTTCGGGAGCGGGCCCCGTTTCGCTCGCGACGCGTTCGGGCCGCTGGCGGCGTTCTATGTGCTCTGGAAGCTCTGGGGCCTCGTCCCCGGCATCGTCGCCGCCACCGCGGTCGCGCTCCTCGCGTACCGAATCGAGAAACGCAACGAGCGGCCCGGGATCGTCGTGCGGATCTCGCTCGTGCTCGTGGCGATCCAAGCGGCAGTCGGGCTGATCACCGGGAGCGCCGAGGCCTACGTCGCGCTGCCTGTCCTCGTGAACGCAGGCTACGGGTTTGCGTTCCTCGGATCGACGTTCCTCGGACGGCCGCTCGCCGGCGTTTTCGCAGAAGAGATGATCGCCTTGCCGGACCAGGTGAAGCGGTCGCGCACGCACCGCATGGTGTTCGGTCGGATCACGCTCGCCTGGGGCACGTACATGGTGGCGCGGGCCGCGGTGCGGCTCGTCATCATCGCCGCGTTGGGCGTCGACGTCTTCGTCGCCGTCAGCTTCGCCACCGGGTTCCCGATCACGATGACCTTGATGTCGTGGTCGATCTGGTACGGCATTCGGGGCTTCCGTCGCAGTGGCGAGTGGGGCCCGGCGATCGCAGCGCTGGAAGCCGCGGCGCTGGAAGCCGAGTTCGACGCCGACGGCTAGACGCGCGACGAGGCCGCGCCGGCTAGTTCCGCACGGCGAACAGCAGCCAATCGTCGGGCACGCCCTTGAGCGTGTGGCTGCCGCGGGCTTCGAAGCCGATGCCCGACCCCACGACCAGGTCCTTGACGATGCTCGACGCCAGCACTTCGCCCGGCCCGGCGAGCGCGGTCCGGATGTCGTCCATGCATTCCTCGGGTGTGGGCACTCCCGTTGTGCGATCGGAGAGCCCGGTCCCCCGCTTGTCGAACAAGAGCATGCGCGCGTAGGAGGTCGGCCGCCGGGGGAAGTGCGCAACCAGCGGCTGTTCCCACTGGACCTCCATGTGCGAGATCCACCCCGGACTCGTCACGATGTCGATCGGCCCGTCGCCGATGACCTGGTACGCGATGTGGAGGTCGCCGCTGCGGGCGTACTTGGTCTCTGGGATCTCGCTCATGTCTGCGCCTCGTCGAACCAGACGACGGCACCCTCCCACGGGCCGAGGGCCAATGATCCCTCCACGCGCTCGCCATCGCGCACGCGCCGGGTGCCGATCCTCAGCATGCCGTTCGCCACCTCGAGCCGCGCCGGATCATCGCCGAGATTCAGCGAGACGACAACGCGCTCGCCCCGGCGCCATGCCCACAAGCCGCCATCGGCCGCCAGAAGCGAGTATGCGCCGGCGCGCAGGGCAGGTACCGCCGCCCGCAGCGCGATGAGGTCGCGGCACAACGACAGCATCGAGTCGGGGTCTCGCCGCTGGTCCACGACGTTGCAGGGCGCGTAGTCACCAAAGGGCAACCATGGCTCCACGCCCGGCGCCGTGAAACCGGCGCCCGGAGATGGCGACCATTGCATCGGCGTCCGTTCCGGGTCGCGCCCGTACACCGGATACAGGCGCTTGCCCACCGGATCCTCGAGGCGCTCTTTGGGAACATCGGTGTCGGGCATGCCGAGCTCGTCGCCGTAGTAGAGGAAGACGCTGCCGGGAAGGGCGAGCAGCATCATCAGCGCGCAACGCGCCTTCGCTGGGTCGCCGTCGCACCAGCGGCTGGGGAAGCGGTACATATCGTGATTGCCACCCGTCCATACCGGCCACGACTCGGCCGGGATGCCGGCGAAAGTGTCCTCGACGACCTTTTGGAGCGCGTCGGCCTCGAAGCTCGAGTGCAGGAGCAGGAAGTTGAACGCCAGGTGCAGCTCGTCGCCCGTTCCGTAGAAGGAGAGCATCGTGCCGGTGTCGAACACGTGCGTTTCGCCGACGAGGATGCGCGGTGGGTCGTACGAGTCGGCGATCTTGCGCCACCGTCGGATGACGTCGTGCACCTCGGGCCGGTTGCCGTTGAACACCTGGCGCTGACCCGTCAGCCGCACCATCCAGTGGTCGTCGTCGGTCGCCGGTGGATTGTCGCGCAACAGGCTGTCCTTGACGACCATGTGCACCACGTCGATGCGGAAGCCGGCCACACCCCGGTCGAACCAGAACCGCAGGATCCGGTCGAACTCGTCGCGCACACCCTCGTTCCACCAGTTGAGGTCGGGCTGCTCAGGGAGGAAGTTGTGCAGGTAGTACTGGCCGGTGGTCTCGTCGAGGGTCCAGGTCGATCCGCCGAACCCGCTGAGCCAGTTGTTGGGGGGCGAGCCGTCCGGCTTCGGGTCCGCCCAGACGTACCAGTCACGCTTGGCGTTGTCGCGTGACGAGCGCGACTCGACGAACCACGGGTGCTCGATGCTCGTGTGGTTCGGGACGAGATCGAGCAGCACCTTGATCTTGCGCTTCCGTGCCGCCTCGATGAGCTCGTCGACGTCGTCGAGCGTGCCCAGCACCGGTTGCACCCCGGTGTAGTCGGCGACGTCATAGCCCCAGTCCGCATCGGGCGAGACCGTGATCGGGTTGATCCAGACGCCGTCGATGCCGAGCCACGCGAGATGGTCGAGCCGGTCGATGATCCCGCGCAGGTCGCCGACGCCATCGCCGTTCGAGTCCGCGTACGAGCGCGGATAGATCTGGTAGAGGACGCCTTCCTTCCACCATCGATCCGCGTCGAGCACAGAGCGGGAGCGTACGTGACGTCGAGCGCCGCAGGCGCCGCCCCGAGCACGAACCAGCGCGCCCGTTAGGCTCTGCTTGGCGGGCCGGAATGGGTGGAAGCTTCGTCCAGAGAATCTCCTAGGAGCGGTGGCAGAGTCTGGTTGATTGCAGCTGCCTTGAAAGCAGCCGGCCGATGAGGCCCGGGGGTTCGAATCCCTCCCGCTCCGCAAAGAGCCGTTCGTTTTGTCAGGCGCGTGGCTCTACGCGTTCAAAGCCTGCAATTGGCTGCAGCACCTCGGGCACTGCAAACGATCCGTCCGGGCGCTGGTAGTGCTCGAGTAAGAAGACGAGCGTTCGCCCAACGGCGCACGCCGTGCCGTTGAGCGTGTGTACGAGCTCCGTACCGCTGTCGGCCCGAAACCGAGCAGCCAGCCGTCGCGCTGAGTAGTCCGTGTAGTTCGAGCACGACGTCAGCTCGCGGTACCGGCCTTCGGACGGTAGCCACACCTCGATGTCGTACTTCTTCGCCGCCGCCGCGCCGAGCTCCCCGGTGGCGCAGCTCACGACCCGGAACGGGAGGCCGAGCGCGCTGACGATCGACTCCTGTACGGCCAGGATCGACTCGAGCTCGTCCCACGATCGCTCCGGATGGGTGAAACTGAACATCTCCGCCTTGTCGAACTGGTGCACCCGGAAGATGCCGCGGGTGTCCTTCCCATAGGTGCCCGCCTCGCGACGGAAGCATGTCGAGTATCCGCCGTAGCGCAACGGAAGCGAGGCGGCGTCGACGATCTCGCCGCGGTGCAACGCCGACAACGGGATCTCGCTCGTTCCCACGAGGAACAGCTCGCCGCCGTCGACCTCGTAGACCTGGGCGCGGTCAGTCGGAAAGAAGCCGGCCTCCTCCATGGCGTGCTCCCGCACGAGCACCGGTGGCACGACGGGCGTAAAGCCCTCCGCCACGATGCGCCCCATCACCCACTGCACGAGCGCGAGCTCCAGCAACGCTCCCTCACGCATCAGGTACGCGAAGCGGGATCCGCTGGTGTCGACCGCGTGTTTCGTGTCGACGAAACCGATTCGGACACCGAACTCCTCGTGATCCATTAGCGGCGCAGCGGCGGGCACGCCCACAACGCGCACTACCTCGTTGTTCTCCTCGCCGCCGTCGGGAACCGATGCGTCGGCCGGGTTTGGCACCTGCAACAGGAGCTCGCGCAGACGGGCCTCGGCCTCGGCGAGCAGCGGCTCCTTGGCCGCCAGCTCGTCCTTGAGCGCGCTCGCGGCCGCGATCTTTGCCTCGCGCTCCTCCGCCGGCGCCCGGCCGATCTCCTTCGAAGCCGCGTTCTGGCGCGCCCGAAGCTCCTCGACCTCGCTGAGCAACGAGCGTCGGGCGTCGTCGGCCTCCAGCAGACGATTGAGCAAACCGTCGGGGACTCGCTTGCGTTCGATCCCGCGCCGGTACTCCGGGTCGTCGCGCAGCCGCCTGAGGTCGATCACCTGGATTCGCCGGGCGGCGCGACGCGGCCCCGCAGGTCGTCGACCCACTGGGCAGCCTGCTGCCACGCCTTGCCGGCAGCCTCGCGTCGTTGGCGCGCGTCCTCTTCGCCGGCAACCGGGTACGACCCGAGGAACTTCACCTCCGCCTGCTTGGCGGCCAGGTTCCGCAGGCAGTCGGCGACGAGCTCGTCGGCGATGTGGCCGTTGAAGTCGATGAAGAAGCAGTAGTCACCGAGACTGCGCTTGGTGGGCCGGGACTCGAGCTTGGTCAGGTTGATGGCGCGGGCGGCGAACTCCTGGAGGATCGCGAGCAGTGAACCGGGGCGGTCCTCGCGCTGGAAACACACGACGCTCGTCTTGTCGTGACCGGTCGGGGCGGGGATGCCGTGGCCGACGAGCACGAAACGCGTCTCGTTCTCCGGGTGGTCCTCGATTTCGGTGGCCAAGAGGTCGAGGCCGTGCAGCCGGGCAGCGAAGGCGGTGCCGATGGCGGCCTTCGTCCGGTCCTCGGCCCGTGCCACCTGCTCGGCGGCCTCGGCCGTCGAGTTGGTCACCAACGTGTCGGCGTCGGGGAGCTTTGTGCTCAGCCACACCCGAGACTGACCGAGCGGATTCGGGTGCGACAGCACCGTGCGGACCTCGTCGAGCTTCGTGCCCGGCAGCGCGCACAGGTTGAGGGAGATCGGCAGGTCGATCTCGCGTTGGATGAGCAGATCGGTGTCGAAGGCGAGGGTGTCGAGCGTGACGGTCACCGTGCCCTCGATCGAGTTCTCGAGCGGGACGAGCCCGATGTCGGCGTCACCGCGTTCGACCGCACCGATGACATCGGGAACCGAGCGCAGGGGCCGGAGCTCCTGGTCAGCGAGGTCGGGTTGGGTGAGCACGGCCTCTTCTGCGAACGTGCCGTGCGGGCCGAGAAATCCGACACGTGCCACGGCAGAAAGCGTAGTTGCGCGCCTGTCGATTACTGGGGTGATTCAGTCTCCGCCGGGCGCTGGAACAGGACGGAGTACACGCGGCCGAGCAGATCGTCGGGCACGCCCTCCGGGTCCACGAGCGAATGCAGCGCGATGCCCTGTGACAGGGCTTCCACTGCGATCGCCATCTCGAACGCCGGTAGGGGCAACGGGTCGCCGGATGCCTTCGAGTGCTCGGTGATGATGTCGGCGACGTCTGCGAGTTGCTCACGGCGGGCGGCAGCGAATGTCGGCGCACGTTCGGGATGGCGGGCGACGTGGATGTTCATCTCGAGGGCAAGTAGGAACACCTCGCGTTCCTGTTGGACCACGTCGACAAACGCGCGCGCGCCCACCATGGCGAGCTCCTCGGTGGTACCCGCGCTGTTCTCGATGACTTCGGCGGCGTGCTTCATGGGCTCGTTGAAGCGCTCGTCGATGACCGCCTGGAACAGCTCTTCCTTGCTGTCGAAGTTCGAATAGACGGCACCTTTGGTGAGGCCGGCCTCCTCCGCGACTTCGTCGAGAGATGCGGCGACGTAACCCCTACGAGCAAACACGGTGGCGGCGGCTGCGATGAGCTGGGCGCGGGTGCGCGCTTTCTTCTCTTCGCGCGTCAGTCGCTCTGGTGCCTGCGTCACGACCGTCAGGCTGCCACGCCTCGCTCGTGCTCGCCGCTCTGGGTCGCTTCGTGGGCAGCACGGAGCCGGGCCAGCACCCGCTCGTAGCCGAGCTGCTTGAGCAGCCAGGCCTGTGCCTCCCGCTTGCCGATCGAGGTGACCGGCCTGGGGCTTGCCGTCACGTTGGTCATCCGGCCTCCTGTGATACCGAGCGGTATCCGATACTCTCCAGTATCCAATACTGCTCGGTATCTGTCAACCCCTGGGCACCGAGGCAGATTCCCTAGGGCCGGGAGACATGGGTCACGCCGCAGCCTGGGTGGCGTTGGCGATAGGCACGGCGAAGGCCCGGCACCAGACGAGCACGGTCCAGCCCGGTCCCGCCTCGGTACCTCGCGGCACGGCGTAATCGGAGTCGGTCCCGACGTTGCCGCGCAGGCGGCCGAGGTCGGCGCCGCCCGGGTTCTCCTTGTCCTCGCCCGGCACCAAATAGACGATCGGGTCGGGCGACCCCTCGATGTCGAAGTTCGAGAACCGCACGACGAAAGACCCGTCGGGCTGGCGGATGATCGACGCCTCGCCGCTCGCCGAGTGGCCGATGCCGCTGAGGGTGCCGGAGCTCACGCGCACGGACGCCGCTGCCTCGGGGGCCGGCGCCGCCGGTCCGGGCGCGGCCGGCGCCGCCTGCGAGGCGTCCTGCACCGGTCCCTTTACGAGCTTGGTGTTGTCGACGGTGTCGACGTAATAGGGGCGGATCGTCAGGACGGCGATCGCCACCGCGACCGCCGACAGGATCGCCGACCGGATCCACACCCAGCGGACGAACCGGCGCAGCAGCCACGCCAGCACCACCCAGCCGACGATGATCCCGGCGATGAGGAGCATGGCCTGCACGCTCTTCGTGGCGGTCCAGGCCTCTGACGTCTTCGTGATGAAGAAGAACGCGAACACCACGGCGAGGAACGCGCCCGGCAGCGCGGCGGCGACGCGCTCGGGCCAATTGCGGCGCGGCCGCCTCGGCGGGACACCGGGAGTCGTCTGCCGGGTACCGACGTCGGTCGCCATGGCCTCACCTCGAGCTCGACCGGGATTTCGGACTGACCCTTACATTGTCTGTCGGGCCGGCCTGCCGTTACCTGCAGGGAAGACGCATTTCCCCGAATCGTAAGAACGGTCCGATCAGCGGCACGCCATGCCGCGGCCGCGTTCGACCCGGCGTGCACCGCGGGATAGGAAGGAGGGCGATGCCAACCATCACCGCCACGCCCGAGTGGGCAGCGCTCCAGGAACACTACGACAAGGTCGAGCACGTGCACCTGCGCGAGCTCTTCGCCGACGACCCAAAACGTGGCGAAGCGATGACCCTCGACGTCGACGGCGTGTACCTCGACTACTCCAAGAATCGCATCACCGCGGAGACGCTCCGGCTGCTC
>JBKOWY010000006.1:0-47367 GCA_046724655.1 Actinomycetota bacterium | reverse complement strand
CGACGACGATGGACCTGACTCGTCTGCTGCCCGTGGACGGTCGCGTCCGGGCCCGCGGTGACCAGACGTTTGACGTCCGATCCGGCGATGAGCGCGGCGAACTGCGCCAGCACATCGACGTTCGGGTCGAGATCGAAGGCGCCTGACCCGCGCGCTAGCCCCAACGGGCGAGCTCGGCGTCGAGGTCGAGCGGCTCGACGGTTGCCCGATGCTCGTCCTCTCCCCAGTGCTCGCGGGGGACCATCCACATGACCTCGAACTCGTTCCCGTCGGGGTCCTTGCCGTAGAGGGACTTCGTGGCGCCGTGGTCGCTCTCGCCGACCAGGGCGCCCAGCCGCGCGAGCACCTCCCGTCCGGAGGCGAGATCGTGGATCGACGGCACCTCCCACGCCAAGTGGTAGAGACCGACCCGACCTCGTTCCGGACCGGGCGCGTTCGCACCCACGGAGAAGAGGCCGAGGTCGTGGTGGTTGTCCGAGCCTGCCGCCTTCATGAAGACCGCGAAACCGGGCATCCGCTCGACGACCTCGAACCCGAACGCCTCGTGGTAGAAGGCGGCAGAGCGCTCGGGATCGCGCACGTAGAGGACGGCGTGGTTCAGGCGCTTCACCGGGATCATGCCGGATGCAACCGTAGAGCGGGGGCCGTGCTTCCCGCTCGCCACGGCACCTCCTCCACGTCGAACAGTCGAGTGACCTCTTTGAGCTGACGATTGGTGCAGTGCCGGAACGCCGGTGCGGACCGGAGCCGGTCGAGATATCGACCTCCGTGACCGCGCCGCCGCCATCGTGTTCGCCTTCGACCACGGCCTGGTCGCGCCACAGGGGGTTCTAGATGCGTCTCTCAGGCACGCATAGCGTGCCTGAGAGACGCATCACTCAGCACAACGGGCGCAGATGCAGAACTCATTGCCCTCCGGGTCCGCCATGACGCGCCACCGGAAGCCGCTCTCGACTGTCGGGTCGCGCAGCGGCCGAGCGCCCAGCGCGACGAGCCGGTCGACCTCGGGCTCGACGGCGTCGACGTGGAGGTCGAGGTGGAGGCGGTTCTTGCCCGACTTCGGCTCCGGGACACGCTGCAGCTGGAGCACGAGCCCGGACCCATCGCCGTCCTCGGGCATGAGAACGAGGTACGGCTCGCCGCGGTACACCTCCTGGTACCGGAGAGCCGCCGCCCAGAACTCGGCCTCGCGGTCGAGATCGTTGCAATCGAGGATCAGCACGACTCCCATGGCGTCAGCCTGCCCGCAACGCGCGTAGCCGGTCCACCACGCTTGGGAACGCGTCCAGGAACGCGTCGACGTCCTCGGCGGTCGAGCTCCACCCCACGCTGACGCGCAGCGAGTGGTCCGCGTCGACCCCCATCGCGGCGAGGATCGGCGACGGTTCCAGCGCCTCGCTCGAGCAGGCCGAGCCCGAGTGCACGGCCACACCGACCTGGTCCAGCCCGAGGAGGATCGGTTCCGCCTCGACGCCCTCGACGCCGAGGCAGACGAGCTGAGGTGCCCGCCGTTCGGGGTCGCCGTAGCGCACGACGCCACCCACGCGCGCCGGGACTTCGCGGGCGACGCGGTCGGTGAGCTCGCGTTGCGTGCGCGCCTCCGCGTCGAGCCGTCCATCGGCGAGGAGCTCGCCGGCGGCGGCGCCGAAGCCGACCATCGCCGGCACGTCCTCCAGCCCTCCGCGCCGAGCGCGCTCTTGCGCGCCGCCCACGACGAACGGCGGCACTCGGAGGCCTCGCCGCACGAGGAGTGCGCCCGCGCCCTTCGGCCCACCGAACTTGTGCGCGCTCACCGAGCAGAGGTCGGCGCCGAGCGCGCCAAAGTCGACGGGCATGTGCCCCGCCGCCATGCACGCGTCGACGTGCACCAGCACCCCACGCTCGCGGCAAGCCGCGGCGACCTCGGCCGCGGGCTCGACCGTGCCGACCTCGTGGTTGGCGAGCTGAATGGTGACGAGCGCGGTGTTCGGTTGCACCGCGCCGAGCACCTCACCAGGGTCGAAGCGACCGAGCCGGTCGACGCTCACCACGGTGACGTCGGCGCCGCTGCGGTTGCACGCGTCGAGCACGGCCGAGTGCTCGACAGCCGTCGTTACCAGGTGCACGGGTTCCTCGGCGCGCGCCGCCGCGCCCCAAACCGCCGTGTTGATCGCTTCGGTCCCGCTCGCCGTGAACACCACCTCGCGCGGACGGGCGCCAAGCAGCTTCGCCACCTGCTCGCGGGCTTCCTCGAGCGCGACGCGCGTCACGCGCCCCTCGGAATGGAGGCGTCCCGGATCGGCGTGGTGCTCGCGCAGGTACGGCAGCATCGCCTCGAACGCGGCTGGGCGCAGCGGGGAGGTGGAGGCGTGGTCGAGGTACGCCCGCCGCATGACGGCAGCGTCAGACGGTGGCGACGCAGTGATCGTCGCCGGCCGGGCGGCTCTCCGTGAACAGCGGGTGCGTGTCCCCGTACAGGCCGGCGAGCATCCCGCGGATCATGCCGCGGTCGACTGAGCACACGACGTGCGGGTACTTCTTGGCCGCGTCGCCGAACGGGCACTGCTCGGCGACGATCTGGAGCGTGCCGCCGCTCGCCTCGGCGTGCGCGGCGAAGCCGTGGGCCGTGAGCGCATCGGCGACGGTCGCCAGCGCGGCCCGCACCGACCGGTGGCCGGCGCCGACGTCACCGGCTTCGGGGGTCATACGGGCGGCGATGGCCAACCCGTAGTCGTACCCGACCTCCTCGGCCATGGCGGCGGCCTCGTCGGGGTCGAGCATCTCCAGCGCCCGCGCCAGCAACGTCGCCAGTAGGTCGTCGCGCCGGGGCGGGAAGTTCAGTGACGTGTCGAGCTCACCGGCCCGGTACCGCTTCGACGGGCGGCCCGCGGTCTCGTGGCGGGCCAGCTCGACCGTCAGGTAGCCGCCGGCGGTCAGCTTCTCGAGGTGATGACGGGCGACGTTGGGGTGGAGGTCGAAGCGCTCGGCGACCTCGGCGGCGGTGACGCCGTCGCCACCCGACCGGACGAGGAGGTAGATGTCACGGCGGGTGGGGTCGCCGAAGGCGCTCGTGACCGCGCTCACGGCGGCGCTGAACTCGTCGGCGCTGAGATCGATCGCGTGACCGCGGGGGTGTTTCGCGGCTTCGTCTGCCATGCCGGTATTCTACCTATGCCCGTAGTGGAAATGTCCCGCCCGCACGATGGCGAGGAGGGGAGGAACCCCATGCCCACCGAGGCCGCCGTCCTCGAGGCCCTGCGCCCGGTCGAGGATCCCGAGCTGCACCAGTCGATCGTCGACCTCGACATGGTGAAGGAGGTCGCGATCGAGGGCGGGCACGTGGCCGTGACCGTCGCCCTGACCGTGTCCGGCTGCCCGCTGCGACCCGAGATCACCCGGCGCGTCACCGAGGCGGTCCAGCCCCTCGATGGGGTCGAGTCGGTCGACGTCGACCTCACGGTGATGGACGACGAGCAGCGCCAGGCGGTCGCGGCCCGTCTCCGCCAGGAGCATGCGGCAGCCGCCGGCGCCGACGGCAGGCCCGCGCGCGTGAACCCGTTCACCGACGCCCGCACACGTGTCCTCGCGATCGCGTCCGGGAAGGGCGGAGTGGGAAAGTCGTCGGTGACCACGAACCTCGCGGTGGCGTTGGCCCAGCGCGGTCAGCGCGTCGCCGCCGTCGACGCGGACGTGTGGGGCTTCTCGATGCCACGCATGCTGGGGATCGATCACGCCCCGGTCGTGATCGACGACGTGATCATCCCGCCCGAGGCGAACGGCGTGAACCTGATCTCGATGGGCTTCTTCGCTCGCGAAGACCAGCCGGTCGTGTGGCGGGGCCCGATGCTGCACAAGGCGCTCGAGCAATTTCTTACCGACGTGCACTGGGACGAGCCCGACTTCCTGGTGGTCGACATGCCCCCCGGCACGGGCGACATCGCGTTGTCGATGGCGCAGTTCCTGCCCCGCGCCGAGGTCATCATCGTCACGACGCCGCAGCCGGCCGCGCAGCGGGTCGCCCAGCGCGCCGCGTACATGTCCCAGAAGGTGAACCTCGATGTGATCGGCGTGATCGAGAACATGTCGTGGTTCCGGGGCGACGACGGCAAGGCGTACGAGCTGTTCGGCGCTGGTGGCGGCCAGGAGCTCGCCGACCAGCTTGGCGTGCCGCTGCTGGGTCAGGTGCCGCTGGTGCCCGAGCTGCGCGTCGGCGCCGACGAGGGCCGACCCCTCGTCGTGACCGATCCCGACGACGAGGCATCGCAGGCGTTCGTACGTATCGCCGAACGCATCGACGCGGAGCTCGCCCCGAAGAAGATCTACCGCCCCGAGCTCAAGATCACGTAGGCGAGGCGGCGCGCACCTCGCGCACGTAGCCGAGATTGGGCGTAAAGAGCGCGGCCACCGTCTCGCCCTGCGGGCCCACGCCACGCCCACCGCGTCCGCGACGTGCAGCCGGACCGAGATGGTCGCGGTCTCGGAGCTCGAACCGCCGCGCGCCCCCGATGATCACGGCCATCCTCAGATGAGCTCCCGTTCGGTGTCAACGGCCGGCGGGTAGTGTCCCGCGGCATGAGGCGCGTCGCCCTCGTCCTCGCCGTGGGGGTGCTCTCAGGATGCAGCCTCGAGTTCGGAGGTGGGCGCGGGGCTACCAGCCAGGGACGCGACATCTTCGGCCTGTGGCAAGGATCGGTCATCGTCGCGATCTTCGTCGCCGGGCTGGTGTGGGGCCTGATCCTGTTCGCGATCCTGCGTTACCGGCGTCGCAACGACGACCTGCCCACCCAAACGCAGTACATCATCAAGCTCGAGATCTTTTACACCGTCGTACCGGTGGTGATCGTGGCGGTGCTGTTCGCGTTCGCGTACCGGACACAGACGGAGGTCGACGCGCTCGCCAGCGACCCCGCGGTCACCATCGACGTCAAGGGCTTCCAGTGGCAGTGGCAGTTCCACTACCGCGACGAGGACATCACCGTCACGGGGCTTCCGGACAAAGAGCCGACGATGGTCCTGCCCGTGAATCGCACGATTCGACTGATCCTCACCTCGCCAGACGTGATCCACTCGTTCTACGTCCCCGACTTCCTGTTCAAGCGGGACGTGATCCCAGGGGTGACCAACAAGTTCGACCTCAACGTGCGTGATAAGGGCACCTACTCCGGGAAGTGCGCCGAGTTCTGCGGGCTCGATCACGCCAAGATGACCTTCACGGTCAAGGCGGTGAGCCCCGCCGACTACCGCTCGTGGGTGGCGGGGCAGCAGTCCGAGCCCAGCGGAGCCACCCCGTGACCACCACCGCCGAGCGGCCCGCCGCGCCCGCGGCGCCGGCGCCGCCCACGCGCCACAACGTGGGCATCCTTGGCTGGCTCACGACCACCGACCACAAGGTGATCGGGCTCAGCTACATGGTCACGGGAATCTTGTTCTTCCTGACCGGCGGCGTGCTCGCGCTGGTGATGCGCACGCAGCTCGCCCAACCCGACCTGAACGTCGTGAGTCCCGATACGTACAACGAGTTCTTCACGATGCACGGCAGCATCATGATCTACCTCTTTATCGTGCCGTTCGCGGTCGGGCTCGCGAACTACATCGTCCCGCTCCAGATAGGCGCGCCCGACGTGGCATTCCCGCGGCTCAACGCTCTCGCTTACTGGCTGTACCTGTTCGGCGGGCTGGCGATGGTCTCGGGCTTCCTGACCGCCAGCGGAGCGGCCAAGTTCGGATGGTTTGCCTACGCGCCACTGTCGGGTGCCACCTACGCGCCCGGAGTCGGACCGGACCTCTGGATCGTCGGCGTCATCGTCACGAGCACGGCCGGTGTGCTGGGCGCGGTGAATCTGGTCACCACGATCTTCATGCTGCGCGCGCCGGGGATGACCATGTTCCGGATGCCGATCTTCACCTGGAACATGCTGGTGGTGAGCACGATGATCCTCATCGCGTTCCCAGTGCTCACTGCAGCACTGGCGATGCTGTTCGCTGACCGTCACCTCGACGCCCACATCTTCGAGGTGGAGAAGGGCGGCACGCCCGTGCTCTGGCAGCACATGTTCTGGTTCTTCGGTCACCCCGAGGTCTACATCATCGCCCTGCCGCTCTTCGGTGTCGTGACCGAGATCTTCCCGGTGTTCTCTCGCCGGCCCGTGTTCGGGTACAAGGGACTGATCTTCGCCACCCTCGCGATCGGTGGCCTCTCAGTGGGCGTGTGGGCCCACCACATGTTCGCCACCGGCGTGGTGCTCCTGCCGTTCTTCAGCGCGCTGTCGCTGCTCATCGCGGTCCCGACAGGAGTGAAGTTCTTCAACTGGATCGGCACCATGTGGCGCGGCCAGCTGCGGTTCAGCACGCCGCTGCTCTTCGCCATCGGCTTCCTCGTCACGTTCCTGATCGGCGGCATCACGGGCGTGCAGCAGGCCATGGCGCCGATCGACTTCAACGTGACGGACACCTACTTCATCGTCGCCCACATGCATTACATCTTCATGGCCTTGGCCATGGCGTTGTTCGGCGGGATCTACTACTGGTTCCCCAAGTTCACGGGGCGCATGCTGAGCGACAAGCTCGGCAAGTTGCATTTCTGGCTGTTCTTCATCGGGAGCAACGTGACGTTCTTCGTCCAGCACCAGCTGGGGCTGGAGGGCATGCCGCGGCGGGTCGTCACCTATAAGACAAGCGACGACTTCGGGGCCCTCAACCTCGTCTCGACGATCGGGTCGTTCGTCCTCGCCGTCGCCGTCCTCATCTTCGTCTGGAACGTCATCCGTTCGCTGCGACACGGCACCCGCGCCGGCAGCGACCCGTGGGACGGCCAGACCCTCGAGTGGACGACCAGCTCCCCGCCGCCCGAGCGCAACTTCGAGTCGCTCCCGCCCATCCGCTCGGAGCGCCCGTTCTGGGACCAGAAGCAGCGGGAGCCGGCGCGTCAGTGAAGGTCGAGTCGCTCTTCTACCTCGGCGTCACAGCCTTCTTCGTCGTCATCGGCGCGATCTACTGGTTCACGAGCTACGAGGACGCCGGCACCACGATGCTCGTCGCAAGTGCCCTGCTCGGTGTGCTCGCCGGTGGCTACCTCCTTCTCCAGTCGCGCAAGTTCCCGCCCCGGCCCGAGGACCGGCCCGACGCGACGCTCGAGGAGGGCGCAGGCCCCGTCGACGAGTTCCCGGCCCCGTCGATCTGGCCGTTCGTCTTCGGCTTGGGCGCCGTCGTGCTCGCCACCGGCTTCGTCTTCGGGATCTGGGTCATCCTGCCCGGCGTCGCCCTCTTCGCCCTGGGCGTCGTCGGGATGATCCTGCAGAGCCGGGGCCGGCCGCCGGCGGCTCACGGAGGAGAGGGACCGACAGGCTCTTCGACCTCGACGTAGCCGCCCTTCTCGGTGCGGATGATCAGCTCCGCCGCGGGCGGGGGCGGGGGCTCCTCCGGGATCGGGTTTCGCGCCGAGAGCTCCTTGCACAAGCGGTACGTGAAGAATCCCGAGACCAGAGGCACCACGAAAAGTGCGACGCGCAGGATGTCGGTGATGAGATTGACCGACACCTCGAAGCGGGCGGCGAGCACATCGTTGCCACCGGCGATGAACAGCAGGGTGTAGAACGCGAGCACAGCGACGCCGAAGGCTGTGCGCACCGGCCGATCGCGCGGCCGGTCGAGTAGATGGTGCTCCTGACGGTCGCGGGTAAGGCGGGCTTCGAGAAGCGGCCACGCGTACAACAACATGAACGTGATGCCAGGGAGCACCACGCCCGAATAGAAGGGGTTCGGGATCTCGTGGCCGAAGGCGCGTGTCTCCCAGCCGGGAAGGAGCCGCAGAGAGCCCTCGAGCCAGCCCACGTACCAGTCGGGCTGGGAACCAGCGCTCACCGCCGCGGGCTGGAAGGGCCCCCAGATCCATACCGGGTTGATCTGCGCGAGCCCGCCCAGCGCCGCGCAGACGGCGAACACGAAGAAGAACAGGCCTACGGTCTTGGCCGTGAAGGTCGGCCACAGCCGCGCACCGACGACGTTCCTTTCCTTGCGGCCGCGCCCCTGGTACTGGGTGTGCTTCTGGCGGACGAGGATGGCCAGGTGCACCGCGAGCAGCGCGGCGATGAGGGCGGGGACGATGAGGATGTGGAGCACGAAGAATCGCGTCAGCACCTCGTTGCCCGGGAACTCCCCACCGAAGATGAGGAAGGCCGTCCACACACCGACGAGGGGGACGGAGATCACGACCGAGTACGCGATGCGGAGGCCGGTGCCCGACAGCTGGTCGTCCGGGAGCGAGTAGCCGGTGAAGCCGTTGGCGATCGCAAGGATCAGCAGCGTGACGCCCACGATCCAGTTGAGCTCGCGGGGCCGGCGGAAAGCGCCGGTGAAGAAGATGCGCATGAGATGGGCGATGATCGCCCCGACGAACAGCAGCGCCGCCCAGTGGTGGATCTGGCGCATCACCAGGCCGGCGCGGACGTCGAAGCTGATGCGCATCACCGACTCGTACGCCTGCGACATCGACGCGCCTCGCAGCGGCGCGTAGTTCCCGTCGTAGACGACCTCCTTGGTCCCGGGCGTGAAGAAGAACGTCAGGTACACGCCCGTGAGAATCAGGATCACGAAGAGGTAAAGCGCGAGCTCGCCGAGCATGAACGACCAGTGGTCGGGGAACACCTTGTTGAGCGCGGTGCGGACGAAGCTCGCGGCGCCGAGGCGCTCGTCGAACCACCGGGCGAGGCGCTTGATGATCACGTGTCCCGATCCCAGAACCCGGGACCGACGGGCTCCAGGTAGTCGCTTCGAGCGCGCAAGAGTCCGTCGTTGTCGACCATGAGCGGCAGTTGAGGGAGTGACCGGGTGGCGGGCCCGAACGTCGGCTTCCCGCCCTCGGGCACAGAGAACGTCGACTGGTGGCACGGGCACAGCAGCTTCTTGAACTGCTGCTGGTACAGGCCGACGGGACACCCCGCGTGCGTGCACACCTTGGAGAGCCCGACGTAACCCTCGGGCGCCCATCGCTCGCGGCCGGGGCGGGTCACGACGTCGCGGTTCGACAGCCGGATGAGGATCGTCTGCGAGTCCTCGACATCGATGTGACCCTCCGGAAACACCGTGATCGCGCCGCCGACCTCGAGCGTGGCGACGGTGACGGGCTTGCCCTGTTCGTCGACGACGAGGGAGTTGCGCCGCCACTTCGTACGGAACAGCGAGTTGCCCGGGCTCGGCCCGAGCGACCGGATCGGCAGGAGCGCCGCGAGCCCGATCGCCCCGGCGGCGACGCCGAGCATCTTGACGAGGAACCCACGCCGCGACATCCACCCTTCACCGCGCTCGAAATCGGCGACGAACGCGTGCTGGTCGTCCTCGCTCGAGGCGAGCGGCTCGCGCTCTTCGACGTAAGGGCCCTGGGGCAGCAGATGCTTCGCGACCTGGACGAACCCGAAGCCGAGCCCGCCCAGCGCGACGGCGAGCAGCGACCCCTCGACCTGCTCCTGACCGCCGAGCGCGTACGTCACGAAGAGCCCGATCGACGCCGCTGCGGTCACGCCGAACCCGAGCGCTGCGCGGTTCGCGGCGCGCCGCTCCTGGGGCTCTCCGCGCGCGCCGTTCACTCTGGTGGCTCCTCGCGTACAGCCCTCGGCTCGATCCAGCGGCTGACGAGCATGAGCGCGCCCAGCCCGATGAGGATCGCGACCAGGCCTTCGGTGATCGGGCCGACGAGTCCCAGCGAGAAGCCACCCGGGTTCTCCGGCTTCTTGAGGTACTCGACATACCGCACGATGGAGTTCACCTGCTTGCGCGTGAGCGTCTCGGGCCCGAAGACCGGCATCTGCCCGGGGCCGGTGCGCACCGCCTCGGCGACCTGGACGGGCGTCGAATCGTGCAGCGTGGGCGCGTCCTGCCCGAGGCTCAGCGCGCCGCCGTTCCCGGAGGCGCTGTGACAGGCGGCGCAGGTGTCGAGGTAGAGCTGCGCGCCCTCTTGCAGGTCCCCCGGCGGCGTGACGACGTCGGGGATCGGCGGGCCGGGCCCCAGCGACGCCACGTAGGCCACAAGGTCCTTGATCTCTCTCCGCGTGTACGGGGACCGCTTGGTCACAGGCTGGCCGGGTGATGTGGCAGGCATACGACCGGTGGTCAACTGGAAGTCGGCGGCGGCCGCGCCGACCCCGCGCAGATCGGGCGCCTGGTCCGTGCCCTCACCATTGGCGCCGTGACACGACGAGCAACCGGTCAGATAGAGCGCGCGCCCTCGCGTGACGGCTTCGGGATCCGGGCCCGGCTGACGCGGCGCCGTCGCACCCGCATTGTGCAGACCGATCGCGAGCACAACGGCCGCGAACAGCCCGACAACCAGGGCGGTGGCGACGCGGCGCGACATCCCCTCGGCCACCTCGTCACCGGATGACGAAGATCGTGGTGAACAGGCCGATCCAGACCACGTCGACGAAGTGCCAGTAGTACCCAATCGACTCCACCACCGGGCCCCGGCGTCCGAGTGGGCCCGAGCCGGTCGCGATGGCCAGAGCCACGAGCATGAGCACCAGCCCCCCGAGCACGTGGAGGCCGTGGAAGCCGGTCATGAGGTAGTAGATCGAGCCGTACGAATTCGACGAAATCTGGAAGTCGAGCGTGAAGAACTCGCGGATCTGGTTGGCGAGGAACAGCGCGCCGAGCGCGAACGTGAGCAGCACCCAGCGGATCATGCCGGCGCGGTCGCCGCGCTCCAGGGACCGGACGGCGAGCACCATCGTGCCGCTGGACGCGATCAGGAACGCGGTGAAGATCGCAGACACCAGGGTCTCGAGCTCCACGCCCGCGGGAGGCCAAACCCGTGTCTCCGCTCGAAGCGTGAAGTACGCCGCGAACAGACCCCCGAAGAACATGAGCTCGGAGGCCAGCCACACGACCGTCCCGACGGAGAGCATCGACGGCTGCTGCCGCCCGGGCGCCTCGGTCGCCGCGCCGTCCGCCATCGGGCACAGGTTGACACACGCCGGTGGCGCGGCGACGGGTTGCCCCGCGTCGCCGGCGGCCAGTTACCGTTGCCGCGTGACCGCGCTGGTCGCCCCAACGGCGCCGTCGTGGGACATCTTCTTCACCGACTGGTCACTCGACGTCACGTTCCCGGTCGTGGTCGTCGCCGCGGCCGCCTATCTCGTCGGGCTGCGCCGACTCCACGCGAGGGGACGGTCGTGGCCCGCGGCGCGGACGATCCCGTTCCTCTCCGGGTTGGCGCTGATCATGATCGCGACGGAGTCGGGGCTGGCGGCCTACGACCGGGTGCTGTTCAGCCTGCACGTCGTCCAGCACGTGCTGCTCGGGATGGCGGCGCCGCTGCTGCTCGTTCTGGGCGCGCCAGTCACGCTCGCCCTCCAGGCCGCCTCCCGCCCGGCGCAGCGAAGGATCCTGCGCGTCCTTCACAGCGGACCGATACGGGTACTCATTCACCCGCTCACCGCGTGGCTGCTGTTCGGGAGCAGCGTGGTGACCCTGTATTTCACGCCGCTGTACGAGCGGTCCCTCTCCAACGACTGGTTGCACCTGGCAACCCACGCCTACTTCCTCCTGGCGGGAACGATGTTCCTCGCACACGTGGTCGGGCTCGACCCGATACCGCACGCGCTCGGTTACGGCGCCCGGCTGCTCTACGTGTTGGTGCTCCTGCCGTTCCACACGTTCGTTGGCGTCGCGCTGCTCACGACGAGCACGGTGATCGCCGCTGGCTGGTACGACCAGGTCGAGCGCCCGTGGGGAGCAAGCCCGCTCTCCGACCAGCGGACCGGCGCGGGACTGTTCTGGATCTCGGGTGAGCTGTTCGGCCTCCTCTGCATCGGGATCGTCGTGTACCAGTGGATGAACGCAGAGGAGCGGATCGCGGCGCGCCACGACCGCCGCCTCGACCGCGTCGACAGGGCGGACGCTGGACCGGGTCCAATCGGCGCGCGAGGCGATCGCTAACATCGCCGGAGCGACGCTCAAGCCCCGGATCGCGAAGGAACCGCCCCCATGGAAGTCCGCATCGGTGTCATCCACACGCCGAAAGAGCTCACCCTCGAGCTCGACGACAACGTCGATGACGCGCTGAGAACGATCGACAAAGCCATCAAGGGTGGCGAAGCGATGGTGTGGCTCACCGACTCGAAGGGACGGAGGGTGGGTATCGCGCTCGAGAAGCTTGCCTACATCGAGGTCGAGAGCGAAGAAGGAGCGAAGCGGGTGGGCTTCGGCAGCATCTAGCCGATGCGATCCGCGCCCGACCTCCTGGCTCGGCGCCTGTTGTTCTTCACCGGGAAAGGCGGGGTCGGCAAGAGCACAGTGACCGCAGCGACCGCCCTGCTCGCCGCCGAGCGCGGTCAGCGCGTCCTCGTGGTCGAGGCCGACGCCAAGGGCAACCTCCCGGGGAACTTCGAGCAGCCGTCAGTGGGCTTCGAGCCGCGCGAGGTCTACCCGGGCGTGTGCGCCATGGCGATGCGTACGGAGGACTCGCTCAAGGAATACCTGAGGCTCAACCTGCGTGTCCCGGTGCTGGGCCGGCTGGGCCCGCTGGCGCGCGTCCTCGACTTCGTAGCCACCGCTGCGCCTGGCGTGAAGGAGATCCTCACCGTCGGCAAAGTGTGCTGGGAGGTCAGAGAGTCGATCGAGGGGCGGGCGGACTGGGACCTCGTCGTAGTCGATGCCGCTGCCACCGGGCACATCATCGGGCAGCTCGACGCACCCCGCGCCATTCAGGAGCTGGTTTCGGTGGGCATGGTTCGGGAGCAGACCGAGTGGATGGTCCAGCTGCTCTCGGATCCGTCGGTGACGGCCCTCAACGTCGTGGCGACGCCGGAGGAGATGCCCGTCAACGAGACGATCGAGCTGGTGGGACGGGCGCGAGCCGAGCTGTCCGTACCGCTCGGCGCAGTCGTCGTGAATCGGGTGCTGCCGGAGCTGTTCACGCGCGCCGACGAGGAGACGTTCGAGGCGCTGCGCGACGACGACGCGAGGGCCGTGATCACCGAGCGCGTCGGGCTGGGCGCGACGGCGGTGCTCGAGGCGGCCCGGCTCGCAGTGTCGTTGCGCCGGACACGCGCTGTGCACCTCGCCGAGCTGCGAGAAGCCGTCGAGCTGCCGATGTTGTATCTGCCCTACTTGTTCGTGCGCGACCAGGGCCTGCGGGTCACGAAGATGGTCGCTGACTCGCTGGCACAGGAGCTGGGGCTGTGACGCCCGCGCCGCGCCGCACCGGAAGCCTCGAGTCCCTGCTGGCGGCCAAGGAGATCGTTGTCTTCTGCGGGTCAGGCGGCGTGGGCAAGACGTCCGTCGCGGCCGCGGCCGGCGTGGCGGCGGCGACCAGGCTGGGTGGCAAGGTCCTCGCGCTCACGATCGACCCCGCCCGCCGGCTCGCCAGCGCGCTCGGGCTCGAGGGGTTCGGCAACGTCGAGAAGCAAGTGCCTGTGGAGGCGTTCAAGGCGGCGGAGCTCGAGCCCCGCGGCGAGCTGTGGGCAGCGCAACTCGACACCAAGCGATCGTGGGACGAGCTGGTGCTGCGGCACGCGCCCGACGAGGAAACCGCCTACCGCATCCTCGAGAACCGGCTGTACACGAACATCACCGGCCGGTTCGTCCAGAGCCACGACTACATCGCGATGGAACGGCTCTTCGACATCCACGCCACCGGCCGGTACGACCTCATCATCATCGACACGCCACCGACGCGTAACGCGATCGACTTCCTCGAGGCGCCGAGCCGCATGGCCGATTTCTTCGGCGGGCGACTCCTGCGGTGGCTCACGATGCCGTACCGCGTGGGCGGCCGTCGCGGCGCCCGCGTGCTGAACGTCGCGAGCCGCCCCTTCTACCAGGTGGCCGACCGCATCCTCGGCAGCCAGTTCCTCCAGGACATCGCCGAGTTCTTCCTCAGTTTCCAGTCCATGTACGAAGGCTTCGCGAGCCGGGCCCAGGCCGTCGAGCGCCTGCTCCACGACCGGCGCACCTCTTTCGCCGTCGTCACGACGCTCGAGGGCGCTCCGTTGCGCGAGGCGCAGCTCTTCTGCGAGCAGCTGACCAAGCGCGACTTCCATCTCGGCGCGCTCGTGCTCAACAAGACCCTGCCCGATTACCTACTCTCGCCCGAGGGCGCACGTGCAGCCGATGCCCTCGTCGCCGAGGCCGGTCCCCTCGCCGAGCTGATCGTGGGCGCCGCGAAACCGGAGCTGAGCGACGCGGCCCGCACCGCGCGCGTGCTCCGCACGATCGGGGAGTCGTTCAAGAACTTCGCGGTCGTCGCGAAGCGGGAGGCGGAGCTCAAGACCGAGCTGTCGGCGGTACCGGATGTCGTCGTCAACGTGCCCAACTTCGAGATCGACATCTACGACGTGAGTGGCCTCGCTCGCATCGGAGACTGCCTGTTCGAGCCGTAAGCGTCGTACCATCGCGCGGCGACGGCGGCTTCGCCGACGTCGCAGAGCCGGAGCTTGCGACGGCGACGAAGGATGACGCGATGGCGATACCCGGCGAGCTTGCGCGTGCCAACACGGCCCTCGGAGGTCCCGCGCTCGCGCACGTGCGCCGGCTTCTCGCGTCCTGGCAGGTGCTGGCCGACCTCTGTTTCGCCGACCTCCTGTTCTTGGCCCCGATCGAGGGTGAGGAAGGCCATCGCTTCGTCGTGCTGGGACAGGTACGCCCCACGACCGACCAGACCCTGTACATGACCGACATGGTCGGCGTGGTCGTGAGCGAGGTCGAGCGGCCCCTGGTCAGCCGGGCCTGGCGGGAGGGGCAGATCCTCGAGGGCGAGGCCAAGGCGCTCGGCGCTTCGGAACGCGCCCGGGTCACGTGCATCCCGGTGCGCTGTGACGGGGCACAAGTCGGGCTCGTCACCCGCGAGACGCCGCTGACGTTCGGACGGCGCGCCGGCTCGCTCGAACGCCAGTACTTCGAGGTGTTCGACGCGTTCGCGCGGATGATCGCCGGGGGCAGCTTCCCGTTCCCGCGTGACGAGGTCGAATACGAGGACGCGCCGCGGGTCGCTGACGGCGTGATCGTGCTCGACGGCGACGCCCGCATCCGGTTCGCGAGCCCGAACGCCATCAGCTCCCTGCACCGCATGGGCATTCATGCCTACGCGTCGGGTCAGCGTCTGGCCGAGATCGGCTTCGATCAGGACGCGGTCGACGCCGCGCTCCAAGCCCGGCTGCCCGTCACCGAGGAGGTCGAACGGGGCGACACATCGATCCTGATCCGAGCCATCCCACTGCTCGAGGACGGCGCCGTCGCCGGGGCCCTCGTTCTCATGCGGGACGTGACCGACCTGCGACGCCGCGACCGCATGCTGTTGTCCAAGGACGCCACGATTCGCGAGATCCACCACCGCGTGAAGAACAACCTCCAGACGATCGCCGCCCTGCTACGCCTGCAGGGACGCCGGCTCACCACGCAGGAGGCACAGGACGCGATCGAGGAGTCGGAGCGGCGCATCCGATCGATCGCGATCGTGCACGACACGCTCTCGCGGGACGCGGGTGACGTCGTGCCGTTCGCCGAGATCGTCAAGCTCCTGATGCGCACGGTCGAAGAATCGGTGTCAACCCCCGAGGTCAAGCTCGACTTCGAAGTCGAGGGCGACGCCGGCGACCTGCGCGGCGACGTTGCGACCGCGCTCGCGGTTGTGCTGAACGAGCTGATGCAGAACGCGGTGGATCACGCCTTCCCACGTGACGGCGCCGGGCCGGCGGTAGGCAACGTGCGGGTGAACCTGGCGCGGCTCGACGGCGAGTTGGTCGTCGAGGTCACCGACGACGGCGTCGGGTTGCCGGCCGGATTCTCACTCGACGCCTCGAAGGGCCTCGGCTTGTCGATTGTGCAGGCGCTAGTGAGCGACGAGCTCGGTGGCTCGATGGAGCTCGGTCCCACGGGGCGGCACGGCAAAGGCACACACGTGCGGCTACGCGTGCCGGTGGCTCCCAGCGCGCCCGTCGAGTTGTGAGGAGATCGCTAGCTAGCGGCGCGGCGTTGCTTGGCCAGCCAGGCCTTCCGCAGCTTGCGCCGCTCCTCTTCGGTGGTGCCGCCCCAGACGCCCGCCTCCTGGTTCGTGGCGAGCGCGAACTCGAGGCATTCATCGCTCACGGTGCAGGCCGTGCAGATGCGCCTGGCCGTCTCGATCTGCTCGAGCGCGGGTCCGGTGCTGCCGATGGGGAAGAAGATGTCGGGGTCGGAATCGCGGCACGCCGAGTTCGCGCGCCAGGCGTCCGCGTCCCAGTCGTGGGTTCTGATCCAAGTGAGCGCCACGAAGTCTCCGGTGGTCGTCGTGCGAACTTTGCAGGACCGCTCGTGCGCACGTTCACAAGCATCCTCGGGCCTCCGCCTCGAGGCAGACGATGAGCGTATTTGCCGCGGTACGATCGCGCAACCGGCCTGACCTGCACTTTCGCGGGGATCGGGGGTAATGGCCCCACGCGTCATCGCCCATCGGGGTGCCCGCCGGGTCGCGCCCGAGAACACGATCGAGGCGTTCGTGGCGGCGGCGCGGCTCGGCGCAGACGGGGTCGAGCTCGATGTGCACCGCGCCGCCGACGGCGCGCTCGTCGTTCACCACGATGCCGACGCGCGTAGTGTCGGAGTGCTCGCGCAGCGCGCGCTGTCCGAGATCCGCGCTGCCCGGCCCGACATCCCCACCCTCGACGAGGCGCTCGACGCCTGCGCCGGGATGCTCGTGAACGTCGAGGTGAAGAACGTCCCTGGGGACGCCGATTACGACCCGACCGACGGTGCGGCGGCGGCGGTCGTCGAGCTACTCACGCGGAGAGCGCTGCGTGACGATGTGCTCGTTTCGTCGTTCAATATCGCGACCGCCGATCGCGTGCGCGCGCTCGACGCCTCGATCCCGACCGGATTCCTCACGCTCGTTGGCATGGACCCGGTGGACGGTGTCGAGGTCGCACACGCGCACGGGCACGGCGCCCTGCATCCCGACGTGCGCTCGTTCGCGGACACCGCGGCGGAGGACATAGTGGCGCGGGCGCACGAGCTCGAGATGGCGGTGAACGTCTGGACCGTGAACAGCGAAGAAGAGATGCGTCGCCTCGCCGCCGCCGGCGTCGACGCGCTGATCACGGACATGCCGGACGTCGCACGCCGGATGCTCATGGGGGGCTGACGATCGTCAGCGTGTCCGGTTCCCACGACATCGCGAGGCGATCGATCTCGCCGAGGTAGTCGCCGTCGACCTGCCACGGGAAACTGCCGTGCCCGGTGACAGTGAGCGCGTCGACGCCCGATCGATGGGCGACCTTAGGGTGCCGGGTGAGGAGTTGCCCACCGCGAAACGCCGATGCCGCGCACGTCAGAAGCACGGAGAGCTCGAGCGACCGGAAGAGTGTGATCGTGAGCGGCACGTCGAGGCCGGCGTCGGGTGCGACCGTGATCGGAAGTCGCCCGAAGTACGTGTACGGCCGCTGGTTCGAGATGATCGCGAACGCCGAATCGCCGACGACGGAGCCGTCGCCCCGCTCGACGCGAAAGCGCGGCCGGCGGTGGTCGTAACGGCGCCACCAGGTATCGACGGTCGCCGCGACGTACAACGGGTGGGCGCCGTAGCGTTTGAGAAAGGAACCCCGTTCGACCTGCGAGATCACGGCGGCATCGAGTCCGAGTCCGCAATGGAAGAGGAAGCGCCGTCCGTTGGCGACACCGAGCCCGATGCGCCGGAAGTCACCGCGGGCGAGCGCGTCGCGTAGCTGCGCTGCCGCCTCGACCGGGTCGTACGCCACGCCGATGCTGCGGGCAAAGACATTGGTCGAACCGCCGGGGAGCGCACCCAGCGCCGTGGCGGACCGGGCCAGTCCGTCGGCGGCCTCGCTCAGCGTCCCGTCGCCGGCAAAAACCGCGACTACGTCGACACCGTCGAGGGCCGCGCCGCGGGCGATGCGGGCGGCGTGGCCGCGGCGGGACGTCTCGGCCACTTCGAGCTTGTGATCGGCGCCGAGGATGCGCTGCACGAGTACGCGCCGCCGGGCGGTGACGGCCGACGCCGTCTCGTTGACGATCAGCAGCACTCGCACCGCTGGGCACCGTACCCGCACGCCTACGCTCGCGGACGTGGTCAAGGCTGCGCCCTCGCAAGCGGACGCGTTCGCCGCGCTGACCCGCGACATCATCGAGTGCCGCGCGTGCCCGCGACTCGTCGAGTGGCGCGAGCGCGTCGCGCGGGAGAAGCGCGCTGCGTTCCGCGACGAGGAGTACTGGGGCCGTCCTCTCCCCGGTTTCGGTGACCCGCAGGCCAGGCTCCTGGTCGTCGGGCTGGCACCGGCGGCACACGGGGGGAACCGCACGGGCCGGATCTTCACGGGCGACCGCTCCGGGGACTGGCTGTTCGGTGCCCTCTACCGAACGGGATACGCGAATCAGCCCACCTCGGTGCGCCGCGACGACGGGCTCGAGCTGCGCGACGCCTACATCGCGGCGGCGGTGCGGTGTGCGCCGCCGGCGAACAAGCCGACTCCCGAGGAGCGTGACCGGTGCCTGTCCTATCTCGTGCGAGAGCTCGAGTTGCTTGAACGTGTGCGCGTGACAGTCCCGCTCGGCCAGTTCGCATACGACGCCGTGGCTCGTGTGCTGGCTGCCGCGGGTTCGCCGCTCCCCGGGCCGCGTCCGCGGTTCGGGCATGGCGTCGAGGTGCGAACGGCACGGGCCGTAGTGCTGTGCTGCTACCACCCGAGTCAGCAGAACACGTTCACGGGCAAGCTCACCGAGGCGATGCTGGACGAGATCTTCATTCGGGCCCGCGAGCTGTCGGACGACTAACGCGGTCAGCCGAACAGGGCGATGATCTCGCCCGCGGCGTAGACGATCGCGATCGCGCCGAGGCCGATTGCGACCGTCACACGGAGGCCGCGGGCAGACGCCTGGATGGCCAGGTGTGCGCCGATCCTGGCGCCGGGGATCACGGCAATCGACAGCGGGATGGCGAACGCCCAGTTGATGTTGCCGAGGATGGCATGGGTGATCGTCCCGGGGATGGCGAGCACGCCCACACACAGCAGCGACGTCGCGACCGCCTCCTTGATGGTCAGCCGCACCCAACCTGCGAACGCCGGGACCATGACCGCGCCGCCACCCAGACCGAGGAGGCCGCTCAATCCGCCGGCCGCCACGCCGATCGCGCCGAGGCGCCACGTCTCGGCCTGCCGCGCTTCGGGGAACGACCTGACTGGCTCCTGCTCACTTGTTGTTTCGAGATCGGTCGCGGGGGTGGCGAGATCGCCGACCGGGTCCTCGACGTCGAGCGGTGAGTGCGTCGGTGCGTTTGACGGACGGGGCGCGTTACCCAGGCGATAAGCCGTGAACCCCAGCAACGCGGCGGTGATGATCATGAGGAGGTGGCCGTTCCCGGGCACCGTGCCGGCGAGGAGAGCGCCGCCGACCGACGCCGCTACTCCCGTCGCCGAGGTCCACAACGCGATGCGGCCGATGATGAGGCGCTCACGCCAATAGCGAAGAGAGCCGCTGACCGCCGACGGGATCACGGACGGCAGCGTCGACCCGACGCCCTCGAGTGGCGTCGCGCCCAGCACACGAATCGCCGGGGTCGAGACGACGGCGCCGCCCACGCCGAACATGCCCGACAGCACACCCGTGCCGAGACCGGCAACCAGCGTGAGAATCGTGCGCCACGGATCCGACAATTTTCTCCTCGGTCGCCTTCGCAGGCTCCGGCTCCTGCGACGACGGTCGGCAAAGCCGCCGTCGCCGCCGGCACCCTACTGCCGGGCCCCTTCTGCGGAGTGCGGGGTAACCTGCGGCGATGGCGACCGACGCCAACCTCCGCGGCGTCTACGTGCCGGTCATCACGCCGTTCGCCGAGGACGGGTCGGTGGCGACCGACGCGCTCGAGCGTCTCTGCCATGAGTATCTCGACGCCGGCGCAGCGGGGATCGTCGCGCTGGGTACGACGGGGGAGTCCACCGCCCTCGAGGCCGACGAGAAGCATGCAGTCATCGACGCGTGCTCGAAGGTGTGTGCAGAACGATCCGCGCAACTCATCGTGGGCGCGGGCACAAACAACACGCGCAACACACGTCAGGCGGTCAAGGAGCTCGCCGGAACACCTGCGCAAATCGCGACCCTGATCGTCGTCCCGTACTACGTCCGGCCGTCCGAAGCCGGGATCATCGCCCACTTCCGTGCCGTCGCCGACGTCAGCCCGGTCCCACTCGTCATCTACAACATCGCCGCTCGTACCGGCCGGAACCTCAGCGCCGCCGGTGTCCATGAGCTCGCGCGCGACGAGAACTTCGCCGGTATCAAGCAGGCGGCTGCGAGTCTCGACGACGACACGCTGGAGTTGCTCCGGCGCACCGATTCCGTCGACGGGTTCGCTGTGCTCGGCGGCACGGACACGTTCCTGTTTCCGCTCGTGCTCATGGGCGGCGCCGGCACCATCTGCGCCAGCGCGCACGTGTGCACGGCGCGATTCGTCGAGATGATCGAGTGCGGGCTCGCCGGCAAGGTCGAGGAGGGCCGCGCCCACGCCGAGGCGCTGCTCCCTGTCACGCAGGCGCTCTTCGCGGAGCCGAACCCGGCGGTGTTCAAGGGCGTGCTGCACGCCCATGGCCGCATCCCGACGCCCGACGTAAGGCTGCCGCTCGTGAACGCGTCGCCCGGCGCCGTCCAGCACGCGCTGGATGCCGTCGCCGCCGCCTCGTGACCCGGCGCGTCTCGATCCTCCTGCTCGCCGCGGGCGGGTGGACGCTGTTCGTCTGGGTCACCCGCCTCGTCAACATGGCCGGCGAGGACCGCTCCGCAGGCTTCTATGTCGTGCACGGGGCGCTCGCCGTCATCTCGATCGCCTTCGGGCTCGCGATCGGCGTCGTGGGCTGGAAGGCACTGCGAACCCGCTCGGGCTGACCCACTGAGACAATCGTCACATTTCGATACGAGACGGATGGGTTTCGTATCCAGCCGCGTTGGAAAGCCCTAAGGAACTCCCCCTCCTCTCGAAAGGCCGACCCATGGGTGACAAGGTGCACCAGCGGCGGTGGCTGATCCTGGGGGTGCTTTGCCTCAGCCTCCTCATCATCGTCGTCGACAACTCGATCCTGAACGTGGCCCTCCCGACGCTGGCGAGACCGGAAAGCCAAGGCGGGCTCAACGCCACTACGAGCCAGCTCCAGTGGATCGTCGACGCGTACACGCTGGTGTTCGCGGGGTTGCTGCTGACCGCCGGCAGCCTCGGCGACCGCTTCGGACGGCGCGGTGGCCTCCAGGTGGGGCTGGGCATCTTCGGGTTCGGGTCGCTCCTCTCTGCGATGGCGTCATCTCCGGGCCAGCTCATTGCCGCCCGCGCGCTCATGGGCGTCGGCGGCGCGTTCATCATGCCGGGCACGCTCTCGTTGATCACGAACGTCTTCGAGGGACGCGAGCGCGGCCGAGCGATCGCCATCTGGGCCGGGGTGGCCGGATTGGCCGTCGCCATCGGGCCGGTGACGGGTGGCTTCCTGCTCGAGCACTTCTACTGGGGCTCGGTGTTCCTCGTGAACCTCCCGATCGTCGCCTTCGCCCTCGGGGCCGGCGTGCTCATCATGCCGACCTCGAAGGACCCGACCGCGCCCAAGCTCGACCTCGTGGGCGCGGGGCTGTCGATCGCGGGCCTCGTGTCCCTCGTCTACGCGTTCATCGAGGCTCCGTCTACGGGTTGGAGCGACTCCACGATCCTCGGCGCGCTTGGGATCGCGGCGGTGTTGCTCGTGGCGTTCTTCTTCTGGGAACGCCAGAGCTCGCACCCCATGCTCGACCTGAACTTCTTCCGCAACCCGCGTTTCACGACCGCGAGCGCGACCATCTCGATCCTCTTCTTCACGATGTTCGGCGTCATCTTCCTGTTCACCCAGTATCTGCAGTTCGTGCTGGGGTACTCGCCGCTGCAAGCGGGCGCCCGGCTCCTTCCGTTGGCGCTCACGATGATGGTGGTGGCGCCGCTGAGCGCGCGCATCGTCGAGCGGGTCGGGACGAAGGTCGTGGTGACCACCGGCATGGTCCTCGTGTCGCTCGGCATTCTGTCGTTTGTACAGCTCGATGCGTCGACGGGCTACAGCAACATCTTTTGGCGTCTGATGCTGATGGCCGTCGGCATGGGTCTCACGATGGCGCCGGCGACGGAGTCGATCATGGGCTCGCTGCCGCTCGCGAAGGCCGGCGTCGGCTCGGCCGTGAACGACACGACGCGTCAGGTGGGCGGCGCGTTGGGCGTCGCCATCATCGGCAGCGTCCTCGCCTCGACCTACGGCACGAAGGTCGGAGATGCCGTGGCCGGCCAGCCCCTGCCGAGCGGCGTGGCCAGTGAGGTCAAGAACTCGCTCGGATTCGCGCTGCAGACCGCCAGCCAACTCGGCGGTCCGGCCGGCCAATCGCTGGCGAACACCGCTCGGACGGCCTTCGTCGACGGCATGCACCAGGGCTTCCTTCTTGCCGCAGCAATTGCGCTTCTCGGTGCGATCGTCGCGTTGGTGTGGCTCCCGGCGCGCGCGCGGCGCACGGTCGAGGAGCTCGAGGCCCGGTACGAAGCCCGCCAGCCGGCGCCGGACGAGGCGGTGCCGGAGCAGGCGCCGACGCCGATCGACGCCCCGGCCGGAGCCCGGGTCGAGGCCGCATACGTTCCCGCCGAACAACAGCCAGAGCAACGGCGATGACCGGCGGCGCGGTCACCGCGTCCCGCGACGTCGCCCGCACTCCGGGCCGCCCTCGGTCCACGACCGCCGACGAGGCGATCCTCGATGCGGCAGTCGAGATCTTCGGGGAGCGCGGCTTCGAGGGACTGAGCGTCGAGGACGTCGCCGCCCGTGCCGGTGTCAGCAAGGCCACGATCTACCGGCGGTACCCGTCGAAGGTCGACCTGGTGGTCGCGGCCGCGAGCTGCCTCGCCGCGGACGAGATTGCGTTCCCCGACACCGGGAACCTCGGAGACGATCTGCGGGGCTTGGCCCACTCGCTCATCAAGGCGTTCAACGACAGCGCGGTCGGTCGGGTGATGCCGGTGATGGTCTTCGAGCGACGCCGGTATCCCGCGCTCGACGAGGGCTACCAGCGGTTTTTGTCGGACCGCAAAGCGCGGACGCGCCAATTGCTGCGTCGCGCCGTCGACCGCGGCGAGCTACCGGACGACACGAACGTCGAAGTCATGAGCAGCATGCTCGTGGGCCCGATCTTCCATCGGTTCCTGGTAACACGCGAGCCGATCGACGACTCCTTCGTCGACGCGCTGGTCGACGCGCTGCTGCGCGGTTTCGGCGCGACCGCCTAGCTGCCGACGCCCTCGAACGCGGCGGCGAGCAGCTGCTCCTGTTCCCGTTCGTGGATGGTCTGGCTCCCGGTCGCGGGGCTGGCGCTCGCCTCCCGGGCGACATGGCGTAGCTCCGCTCCATCACGCAGTGTTCGGGCGAGCCGGGCGTGCACGAAGTTCCACGCGCCCATGTTCGCCGGCTCCTCCTGGACCCACCACACCTCGTGCGCATACGGGTAGCTCGAGATCGTCGTGACGATGCTCTCCTCCGGCCACGGGTACAGCTGCTCCACGCGCACGACCGCGACCGGCGCGTCCAGGTCGTCCCGCTTGTCCATGAGCTCGTGCGCGATCTTGCCTGTGCACAGCAGCACCCGACGCACCGATTCCCGGTTGAGCTCGGCGCGGTCGTCGAGTGTGACGCGGAACCCGCCCGCGGTCAGCTCCGACACCGGGGACCGCGTACTGTGCACGCGCAGGTACCGCTTCGGCGTGAAGCCGACCAGAGGCACGCGCCGCGTCGCCAGCGCCTGGCGCCGCAGCACGTGGAAATACTGCGCCGCCGTCGACGGGTAGACGACGCGCATGTTGTCCTCCGCGCACAGGGTGAGGAACCGCTCGATGCGCGCGCTCGAGTGCTCCGGTCCTTGGCCCTCGTAGCCGTGGGGGAGCAGGAGACCCACGCTGCTGGGCTGTCCCCACTTGTCCTCGGCCGAGGAGACGAACTGGTCGAGCACGACCTGGGCGCCGTTGACGAAGTCGCCGAACTGCGCTTCCCAGAGCACGAGCGCTTCCGGGTACTCCACCGAGTAGCCGTACTCGAAGCCGACGGCGGCGAGCTCGGACAGCACGGAGTCGTAGAGCATGAACGGCGCTTGATCGGGCGCCAGGTGCGCGAGGGGGAGGTACTCCTCCTCCGTGCGCTGGTCGACGAGCACGCCGTGACGCTGGCTGAACGTCCCCCGGCGGGTGTCCTGACCTGCGAGACGGACGGGTGTGCCGTCGAGGAGCAGTGAGCCGAACGCGAGCGTCTCGGCCAGCGACCAGTCGACCTCGCCCTTCTCGAACGCGACACGGTGGGCCTGCAGGAGCCGTTCGAGCTTCGCGTGCACCGTGAAGCCCTCCGGACGAGACATGATCCCGTCGACGACCCGCGCCAGCACCCAGCGGTCGACGCCGGTGGCGACGCGTGCAGAGGGATCGGGTTGCGGCGACGGCAGTCGAGGCTCGCTCGGCGCATCGGGTGTCGCAGCTTGGTTGGGGTCGGGTGGCGCGCTGCGGTGTGTCTCGCTGAAGGCCGCGTCGAGGCGTTCCTTGAACGCCTCGCCCACCTTCTCCGCCTCTTCGAGCGTCATGTCACCCCGGCGGACGAGCGTCTCGGTGTAGCGCGTGCGTGGTGACGGGTGCTGCTCGATGAGCTCGTACATCCGCGGCTGCGTGTACGCCGGCTCGTCGGCCTCGTTGTGTCCGTATTTGCGGTAGCAGATCATGTCGACGACGACGTCCTTGCGGAACGCCTGCCGGAACTCGAACGCGAGCCGCATCACACGGACGCACGCTTCGGGATCGTCGCCGTTCACGTGGAAGATCGGCGCCTGCACCATCTTGGCCACGTCGGTCGCGTAGACGGCCGAGCGGCCCATCTCCGGGGCGGTCGTAAAACCCAGTTGGTTGTTCACGACCAGGTGCACCGTGCCGCCGACGTCGTAACCGGGCACCGCCGAGAGGTTGAACGTCTCCGCCACGACTCCTTGCCCGGCGAATGCGGCGTCACCGTGGAGGAGCACGGGTAGCACCTTGGCGCGCTCCTCGTCGCCGCGCTGGTCCTCTTCGGCCCGGGCCATGCCCTCGACGATGGGATCCACAGCTTCGAGATGGCTCGGGTTCGAAGCGAGGGTCACGACGATCTCGTTGCCGTCCGGCGACGCGTGCTTGCCGGTCGCGCCGACGTGATACTTCACGTCCCCTGAGCCCTGGGCGGACATCGGGTCGAGCTCGCCTTCGAACTCCCGGAAGATCTGGCTGTACGACTTGCCGACCACGTTCGTGAGGACGTTGAGCCGCCCGCGGTGGGGCATGCCGAGGACTGCCTCTTCGACGCCGTCGTCGGCGGCTCCCGACAGCAGCGCGTCCAGCATGGGGATCGCGCTCTCAGCGCCCTCGAGGCTGTAGCGCTTGTGGCCGAGGTACTTCGTGTGCAGGAAGCGCTCGAACGCCTCTGCGGCCACGAGCCGATCGAGGATCCTGTGCTTCTCGTCCTCGGTCGGGTCCCAGTGCACGCCTTCGACGCGGTCCTGGATCCACGCCTTCTGGTCTGGCTCTTGGATGTGCATGTACTCGACGCCGATGGTCCGGGCGTACGCGTCCCGGAGCACACCGAGGATGTCTCGCAGCTTCATCGTTTGCTGGCCTGCGAGCCCTCCGGTCGGGAACTCGCGGTCGAGGTCCCAGATCGTCAGGTCGTAGTGCTTGATGTCGAGCTCGGGATGGGTCTGCGGCTCCTTGGCGCGCAGCGGGTCGAGGTTGGCGATGAGATGGCCGCGCACGCGGTACATGTTGATGAGCTGCTGCACGCCGACGGCCTTGTCGACCGACTCGGCCGCGCCGAGACGCGGACTGACGTCCACGCTCCAACGCGCCGGCTCGTAGGGGACCTCGAAGCTCTTGAAGATGCGGTCGTAGAACTCTTCCTTGCCGAGCAGGCGGTCGTGCATGACCGCCAGGAAGCGGCCGCTCTCCGCGCCCTGGATGACGCGGTGGTCGTAAGTGCTCGTCAACGTGATGACCTTGCTGACTCCGAGTCGCGCGACCGTTTGCGGATCAGCGCCTTCGTATTCAGCAGGGAACCCGAGCGCGCCGACGCCGACGATGAAGCCCTGGCCCGGCATCAACCGCGGCACGGACTGCATCGTCCCGACGGTGCCGGGGTTCGTGATTGTGCCAGTCGTGCCGGCGAAGTCGTCGGGCGACACCTTGCCCTCGCGCACTTTGCTGATCGTCTCCTCGTAGGCGGCGTGGAACGCCTTGAAGTCGAGGGTGTCGGCGCGCTTGATGTTGGGGACGAGGAGCGTGTGCGACCCGTCGCTCTTCTCTACGTCGACTGCGAGCCCGAGGTTGACATGCTGATGGCGCACGACGGTCGGTTGCTCACCGTCTTCTGCGAACGACGAGTTCATCACCGGCACCTCGCGCAGCGCTTCGGTCACCGCGTACGCGATGAGGTGCGTGAAACTGACTTTGCCGCCGCCGGTGCGGGCGAGATGGTTGTTGAGGATCTGCCGGTTGACCTCGAGCAGCTTGGCGGGGACGGTGCGCACCGACGTGGCCGTCGGCACCTCTAGTGACGCCTCCATGTTCTCGACGATCCGCGCCAGCGCGCCTCGGATCGGAATGGCGCGGTCCTCTTCTTCTTCCTCCGGCTCCGGCGGCCTTTCCTCGGCCTGGGGCTCCGGCGCAGGCGGTACCGGTTCCTGGAGCGCGGGCTGCGGTGCGGGCTCGGGCTCGGGCTCGGGTGCAGGCTGAGGCTCGACCGCACGAGGCTGGTCGGGCTCGGGTTCGGGCGCCGGCTCGGGCTGTGGTGCGGGCACAGGCTCCGGGGCCGGTGGACCGACACGCTCAGGCTCGGGCTCGCGGGTAGATGCGGCGAACAGCCCGGGACCGGGCGGAGGGCCGGCGGGGGCCGTGGGCTCGGGCGGGGCGGGGGCCGTGTCCGTGGTGGGCGAGATCGCCGGCACGGGGGCGGTGGGCTGCTCGCGGAAGGCAAAGAACTCTCGCCAGCTGGCGGGCACGGAGTCGGGATTCTCCTGGTACTGGCGGTACATGTCCTCCACCAGACCGGAGTTCGGTCCCAGATCCTCGAATGTGCTCTCTGCCATTGGCTCCTCCCCGGGAGCACCCCGGGCGGCGGCCGAGGATTGTGGGTTACCGGCGCACCAGCTCGGCCACCTGGAACGCCAGGTCGAGCGACTGGCGGGCATTCAGCCGCGGGTCGCACATGGTCTCGTAGCGCTGCTCGAGGTGGTCGGCGAGGACCTCCTCGGTCCCGCCCAGACACTCGGTGACGTTCTCGCCCGTGAGCTCGACGTGGACGCCGCCGGGCCACACGTCTGCGGCCTCGCAGGCGGCGAAGAAGCCGTGCAGCTCACGCATCACATCTTCGAAGCGCCTTGTCTTGTAACCGTTCTCGTGCACGAAGGTGTTCCCGTGCATCGGGTCGCACGCCCACACGACCGGGTGCCCCGACATCCGCACCGCCCGCAGCAGCGGCGGGAGCTTGTCCTCGACGCGGTCTGCACCCACCCGGCTGAAGAGCACGAGCCGGCCCGGCCGGCGCGCCGGGTTCAGCCGCTCGCACAGCGCGAGCACGTCCTGGGGGTCCGCGTCGGGGCCGAGCTTCACGCCCACCGGGTTCTCGACGCCGGAGAGGAACTCGACGTGGGCGCCTCCCGGCTGTCGCGTGCGCTCGCCGACCCAAGGCAGGTGAGTCGAGCAGTCGTACCAACCACCGGTGAGGCTGTCGCGCCGCGTGAGGGTCTCCTCGTACTCGAGCACGAGCGCTTCGTGGGCGGTGAAGAAATCGACCTGGTGCAGCTGGGTCTCGGCGTCGAGGTCGATGCCGCACGCGGCCATGAACCGCAGCGCCCGTTCGATCTCCTGGGCCACGGCCTCGTACCGCCGGCCCTCACGGCTGCTCGCCACGTACTCCAGGTTCCATTGGTGCACACGGCTCAGGTCGGCGAAGCCGCCCTTGGTGAACGCGCGCAGCAGGTTCAGCGTCGCCGCGGCCTGGTGGTAACTGCGCACCAGGCGCTGCGGGTCGGGCCGGCGCGCAGCGGCATCGAAGGCGAAGTCGTTGACCATGTCCCCCCGGAAGGACGGCAGGTCGACCCGGCCGCGAGTCTCGGTCGGAACGGTGCGGGGCTTGGCGAACTGCCCGGCAATCCGTCCGACTTTCACGGTCGGCACGCCCGTGCCGTAGGTAAGCACGACCGCCATCTGGAGGATCACCTTGAGCTTGTCTCGGATCGCGTCGGCCGAGAGCGCGTCGAAGGACTCGGCGCAGTCGCCGGCGAGCAGCAGGAACGCCTTGCCTTCCGCCACCGAGGCGAGTGACGCCGTGAGTTGACGCGCCTCGCCGGCGAAGACGAGAGGTGGCTGGCGGCGGAGGTCCTCGATCGCGGTGTCGAGCGCGCCGGGTTCGGGCCACTCCGGTTGCTGCGCAGCGGGACGCGCGCGCCAGCTGGCGGGTGTCCAGGACGACCCGAACATCCGGGGCGGGTCGGGCACGGCGATCGGTTCGGACATCAGAGGTACCCGCTCCCGGGCGGTGCTTGTTGTTGCTGCTGCGGAGCTGGCTGGCCTGGCTGCAGCGCGCGGCGACGCATCTCGTCGAGCTGGGACTGGGCGGCCACCTGCTGGGTGAACAGCGTCGCCTGGATGCCGTGGAAGAGGCCCTCGAGCCAGCCCACGAGCTGCGCCTGCGCGAGGCGCAGCTCGGACTCGGTCGGCGCCTCACCCTTGAACGGCAGCACGACCTCGCAGAGCTCCTCTTTCAAGTCGGGCGAGAGCACGTCTTCGAGCTCGTGGATCGAGCGCTCATGGATCTCGCGCAGGGCCCGGCGACCGCTGTCGTCGATCGGCGCCCGACGCACCTCCTCGAGCATGTTGCGGACCATGGACGCGATCCGAATCAGCTTCGTCGGACGCGTCACCTGTTCCTGTTGCTGGCTGCCGTCGCCGCCGTCATCTCCACCCGCAGGCGCCTGCTGGATCACTTCGGGTTGGACGGGCGCGGACGCGGCACTCGGGTCGTCTTCCACGGGTCCTCGCTGTCCTCCCTCTCGGGTGTCTCTCTGGATGCGTCGCTCGGATCTTCGGCGCGCGTCCAGGATAGAAGGTGCCCGGATGACGCTCCCCGGGGTTCAACCGGCGTCGAGCGTTCCTTCGCGCACGCCGGGAGGCACCCGCCCCTGCGCGCCCTCGGTGCGCGGGCCGGGCACGTCGTGGAAGCGGTACGGCTCGGGCTCACGGCCCGGTTGGCAGACCCAGCACTCGCCGGTGCCACCACCGGTCACGATCCGGAGGACCGCGTCGGCGATCTGGCTCGGCGGCATCAGCGGGAAGTTCGCCTCTTGGATGAGCCGCCGGGCGTCCTCACCGATGATGTTGGTGTCGGTCATCCCGGGGTTCACGGTGTTGGCGGTGATGCCGAGTGCGAGCAGCGACGGCGCCACGCTGCGGATGAAGCCGACCACTGCGTGCTTCGTGAGGTCGTAGACGGGATCGGGTGGGAAGGGGATGAGGCCGGCCAACGACGCTGTCGCTACGATGGCGCCCCCACCGCGCGGCTGCATGGCGCGCACCGCCGCACGCGTCCCGTACACCACGCCGTCGACGTTCACCCGCATGATCTTTCGGTAGAGGTCGTCCGGGAGCGTCCCGATATCGGGGTGGCCGATGGCAATGCCTGCGTTGAGGAACGCGACGTCGACCCCGCCGAGCTCGCGCTCGCACGCTGCGAACGCAGCGTCGACTTCGTGCGACTCGCCGACGTCAGCCTGGTGGAAGACGCCGCCGACTGCGTCGGCGACCTGACGGCCGGCGTCGTCGGTGAGGTCCACGACGCACACCGCCGCGCCTTCCGTCACCAGGCGCTCAGCCGTCGCCTTCCCGATTCCCGACGCGGCACCGGTGACGAGCGCGACCTTGCCTTCCAATGCAGGCATGACCGAAGCCTACGTCCGCGCTGCTTATGCGTATCCGGTCAGCGTTCGAAACCCGGGCGACGCCCGAGGAGCGTCGCGACCATCTCCCCGGCGCAGAAGATCGTGATGTCGCCGTCCTGTGACACCATCAGCACGACGTCGGCCGTGTGAGACAGCGACTTGGCCGCCGCGGTGCGGGCGCCTTCTTGCTGGCTGTCGGAGCTCGTGACGATGGCACCGTACGCGATCAGGTTGGCGCTGCGATCGACGATGGTTGCGCCGTCGAGCCCCGCGAGTCGGGCGAGGGTCTGCTCGTCGAGGTCTTCGGCGTCGATGAGGTGGTGCAGGCGGGTTTCGGGCCGCATGGCAGGGCGATCGACGTCGTTCCGGAGGTCGTAGCGGTCCTTCGGCGCGACGACGCCGTCGAGGGCGTCGGGGTTGTCGACGATCGCGAGGATCGCACCGTGTCCCCGGACCGAGAGGATGTACGCCGCTTGCACCACGATGCCGGCGGCGCGGCCCCCGCCGATCAAGCTGGCGACGAAGGCCGTGAGCTCGAGTGGGAACGCGGTCCAGTGGGCGCCGCGACGCAGGAGGAGAGGTTGTCCGCCGACGAAGACCCAGATAGTGCGGTCGGCGCGGAGGAAGAGCCCGAGGCCGCCCAGACGCCTGGTGGCCTCGGCTACGAGCGCCCCGCTCTCGACGAACTCGGCCGAGAGTGATCCGAGCGCCGTGCCGGGGCTCAACTTGTCCAGCCGGTGGCGCTGGATCTCGAAGCGGGGGTGCCCGTCCTTGTCGACGAGCAGGAGGGAACGCTGCCCGTCGAACAGTAGGGGTGCCCGCTTGGCCGATCGGAGGTCGGCCGGGTAGTCGAAGCGCAGGCGCGGCTTGTCCTTGAAGACGTCCGCGATGACCACGCCGTGGGTGACCTCGCGCGACTCCACCCTCGTGCCGCTCAGGTCGATCAGGTACTCGATGGTCTCCCCGATGAGGCGGGTCGGGGTCGTCGCGCCACGTATCGCGGGGTGATGGCTGAGGAGCTCGGTGACCATCGTGTCGCGGAGGGCCCGCCGCATCGCCGGCCTGAACTGCTTCGACGTCTCGCCGTCCGCGCCGGCGCGGAAGAGCGTTGCCGTCCGAAGAGCCGCGCCGGGAAGGGTGTTGAGCATCTCCAACAGCGGAGTGCTGTCGGAGACGACTCCCGCGAGCGGCCCGACGAGCCGGACGATGCAGGTGATCCGCCAGCCCGCTGGTCCGTCTTCTGTGGCAACGACGGTCGTCGCGGCTGATTGAGGTTCCGCCGGCGGGGGTGTGTCGGATGGGGAGTAGACGAGCTCCACCACCGTGCCTTCGATGATCTCGGTGATCGCCTCCGCCGCGGCCTCACCTGCGGGATCGGGCGGGAGATGCGAGACGGTCGACGAGAGGTGCCACGCCGGGCCTTCGATCGTTGAGCCGAGCTCGGTGATACGGGCCTCCGGCACCTCGATTGGAACACTCGATGGCGACGGTCGATTCCGCGTCGGGTCACGCACGGTAGCCGCGGACCGAAGTCGACCATGCGCTGGCCATCAGCGCGGATTGTCTCGGGCGACGGGAGCTACGACCGACGTCCGCGCCCTCATGGCCGTCCTTTCTGCTCCGTGTGGCGCTCGAGCCAGGCGATGAGATCGGCCGTCACCTCGTCGCGGTTCGTCTCGTTGAACAGCTCGTGGCGCGCGCGCTCGTAGCCGAGCACCGTGACATCGCGCACGCCGGCGTCCCGGTAGCGCTGGGCGACCAGTTCCACGAGTGCCATCGCGCCGCTCAGCGGATCGTCGCTCCCCGACATCAGCAGGATCGGGAGGTCGGCGCGGATGCTGCCCAGCGCGTCGGCGTCGACGGACCGCATGGCTGCCGCCACTATGTCGGCGATCGCAGCAGCGTCAGCGCTGAAGCCGCACGCAGGATCGGCGATGTAGCGGTCGACCTCGTCGGCGTCGCGGCTCAACCAGTCGAAGTCGGTGCGCCCCTCGAACGCTTCGTTCCCCGGCATGCGATCCAGGGAGGCGTCCACGTCCGATCCGCCGAACAGCACGTCGACCGCGGACGTCCCCGTCAAGACGGCCGCGACGATCTCGGCGCTGTGATCCAGCAGGTACTGCTGGAGGGCGAACGAGCCCATCGAGTGTCCGAGCAGCACGCGAGGCGCACCGTTGCTGCGGGCGTCGATCGCGTCGGCGACCGTGACCAGGTCGGCGACCAGCGCGTTCCATCCGTCCGGTCCGAAGTGCCCGAACTCGCTCGGGCGCCGCACGCTGCGCCCATGACCACGGTGATCGTGCGCGTAGACGTCGAAGCCGGCCGTTCCGAGCGCGCCGGCGAGCCGGGCGTAGCGACCGGAATGCTCACCCATGCCGTGCGAAATCTGCACAACAGCGCGAAGTCCGCCGCTTGCGGGCCAGTGCCGTACGAACAACGCCACGTCGCCGCGACCGGGAAGAGTGAAGGTCGACTCCGTCACGAGCCAAGGCTCGCGCGGCAGGTCACTCCTCGCCTTCCCTCCTAAAGGGAGAGCCGCGCCCTCGGCAGGATTCGAACCTGCGCACATGGCTCCGGAGGCCACTGCTCTATCCCCTGAGCTACGAGGGCGGTAAGAGTTCACGGTACCAGCGCGCCTATTTCGCTGGTCGCCCTCGTCAAGCTCGGGCTCCGGCGGCGACGGCCGGCAAAGCCACCGCCGCCGCGCCCCTGAGCTACGAGGGCGGTAAGAGTGCACGGTACCAGCGCACCTATTTCGCTGGTCGCCCTCGTCAAGCTCGGGCTCCGGCGGCGACGGCCGGCAAAGCCACCGCCGCCGCGCCCCTGGGCTACGAGGGCTGCGCGGCCGAGGGTACCAAGCGGGTGGCCAGAAGCTACGGGGTCTCGGCGGGACGCGCGTCGTGAAGATGCTGGCCGAGGGCTTCCACTGTGGCGCGAGCGGCGGCCTCCATCTCGGTGTCGGCGCGCGACAACCCGTAGAACTCCTCACCACCGGCCGGCACGAACGCGACGGCAACGATGGGACGACCCGTGGACGTCATCTCGATCGCCCGCGCCCACTCCGCCTCGACCTTGAGGTCGACGGGGAACTCGCGAATCGCCTTCAGCGTCGCCTCAACTGCTCCGAGGAGCCCATGGGCGACTGCGGCGCGTCCGATCGTCCGCGTCCTGCCGTCGCCGAGGTGCACCTCGACCTCGTCGGCGTCGACCACTGTCAGCACGCTCAGGACCTCGAACCGGGGCTCGCGTACACCGACCCTGGCGAGAGCGGAGGAGCCGTTCGATTGCAACGTGGCGTTCTCCAGACCGGCGCGGTCGGTCGCCGGAGGCGTCATCCACCGGACGAGATCGATGGCGACCGGAACGTCACAGTGACGCGCTGCGATCTGGCTGGCCTCGAGCGCGAGATCATCGTGCGTGTCCTGTATGGCGTGCAACTGGACAACGAGCCAATCTCCAAGCTCGTTGAACGCGACCCAACAGATCCCGGGGAGCTTTCGCAATTCCAGCTCGAGCTGGTCCACGTTCATTCCTTGAGTTTCTCCTTGGCCGCGTACAGACGCTCGTCGGCGCGCCGAAACAGCGTGTCGAAGTCGTCGGCCTCCTCGGGGCAGCTCGCGCATCCGAACGACAGCGCAAGCGGCGGGCTCTGATCGGCGATCTCGATGCGCTTGACGAGCTCAGGGAGGTCGCTGGGCTCGGTCTCCGGGAGAATCAGAGCGAACTCGTCGCCTCCGATTCGGGCGGCGTCGTCGCCGAATCGAAGTACCCGGCGGAGTTGCTCACCGAGGCCCCGGAGGGCGGCGTCGCCGGCGGCGTGCCCCTCCCGGTCGTTGAGCGCCTTGAACCGGTCGATGTCGAGGATGACGAGCGCGAATCGCCATCCGTAGCGCCGGCTGCGGGCGATCGCGAGCTCGAGGATGCGATCGAAGCTCCGGCGGTCGTACAGGCCGGTCAGCGAGTCGTGCCAGGCGTCGTAGCGGAGCAACTCGAGCTGCAGCGCGACGGAGCACAAGCCGATGAATAAGGGGTCGTCGATGTCAGCTTGTTTGATCGCCGGATCCGTGTAGACGCCCGGCTCGCCCTCGAGCAGCGCAAGATCCTCGTTGACGAGGACCTGACGCCCGACGCGGAAGACTTGGCGACCGAGCCCGACCTCGTCGAGGATGATCGCGGCGTCGCGCAAGCCGTAGATGTCGACAAGCCGATCGAGCGAACGGTAGACGAAGGGAATGCCACTGACACCGGAGCGCAAATCTGTTACGAGCGCGTTCGTCAGGCGCGCTTGATGGCGCGCGTCATCGGGATCCTGCCCCGTCAAATCGACGTCGGCGTCCTTCGTGTGGACTGGCACGAGCGCATCGAGGTGCACGTGCTCGCGGCCGCTCCGTCCCATCACGACGCAACCCTCCCGCTTGCCCGGCGGGCAGGATACCTGCGCGTCGCGCCGCGCAAGGCGCCGCCCGGACAACTCCTACGGGCCTGGACAAGGCGAGAAGTACGATGCGCGTCGGGTCGGTACGCGCTATGTCGATCCGACCACGCTCCGTGATTCGCGACGAACTCGACAATTCTCTCCGCGCCGCGCTCGCGGCGGCCGGGCTTCCCGAGCCGCCGAACGGCATCGCGCTCACACCCGGTGACCGCGATCGGGGCCAGGGCGATTGGGCGAGCCCGGTCGCGATGCAGGTTCCCCGCGCATCCGGGGTCGCGCCACGAGAGGTCGCGCAACGCCTCGCGGACCTCATCAACGCATCACCGCCGCCGCACCTCGATCGCGTCGAGGTGGCGGGTTCCGGATTTCTCAACTTCTTCTTGCGTCCGTCGTGGCTCCACGAAGTCCTCCGGCAGGTCGTCGCGGCCGGGGATGCGTTCGGGCGTGGCGACACCCTCACGGGCCGCAGGATCAACCTCGAGTTCGTCTCGCTGAACCCGACGGGGCCCATCCACGCCGGCGGCGCCCGCTGGGTCGCGGTCGGCGACGCCATCGCCAACCTCCTGGCCGCCGAGGGCGCGGTCGTGCACCGCGAGTACTACCTGAACGACGCCGGCGGGCAGCTCGACACCTTCGGCGCGTCGTTGTACGCGCGCTACCGAGGCGAAGAGCCGCCCGAAGACGGCTACCGGGGCGAATACCTGGTCGAAATGGCGTCACGCATGCGAGCGGAGCTCGGTGACGCGGTGACGGAGGAGCAAGCCCGGGAGTGGGGTTACCGCGACGCCGTGCGCTCCGTCCAGCGCGACCTCGAACGAATCGGGGTCCGCTTCGACACCTGGTTCTCCGAGCGCACGCTGCACGACCGCAGCGACGTGAGCGAAGTGCTCGAGATCCTTCGTGAGCGGGGGCTGGCGTACGACCACGAGGGCGCCGTTTGGCTCCGAACCTCGGAGCACGGCGACCAAAGGGACCGTGTGCTCGTGAAGAGCGATGAAACTCCGACGTATCTCCTCTCCGACATCGCCTACCACCGCGACAAGTTCGCCCGCGGTTGGGAGCATCTGATCGACATCTGGGGCGCCGACCACCACGGCCAGGTGAAGTCGTTGCAGGCCGGCGTGCAGATGCTCGGGTTACCGCCCGGCGAGCCCGAGATCATCCTCGGGCAGTTGGTGCGGATCGAACGCGGCGGTGAGCTCGTGCGGCTCTCGCGCCGCGCCGGCGACATCGTCACGCTGGCCGACATCCTCGGCGAGGTCGACCCCGACGTGGTTCGGCTCACCTTTCTCCTGCAGAGCATCGACACCCCCCAGACGTTCGATCTCGACGTCGTGACGGCGCAGTCGATGGAGAATCCCGTCTACTACGTCCAGTACGCACACGCGCGCATCGCTTCGATCGACCGCAAGGCAGCCGAACGCGGCATCGCGCATCGACCGCTCGAGGAAGTCGACCTGTCCCTACTCGTGCACGAACGAGAAACCGAGCTGTTGCGGACCCTGGCGGCGTACCCGGACGTCGTCAGCGAAGCGGCTGAGCTGCGGGCCCCACACCGGGTCACGACGTGGGCCCGGGAATTCGCTAAGCACTTTCACGGCTTCTACCGGGACTGCCGGGTGATCAGCGAGGACGAGAACCTCACCCAGGCCCGGCTGTGGCTGTCGGAGGCATGCAGGGTGGGGTTGGCGAGCGCGCTCGGCCTGCTCGGCGTGTCGGCGCCGGAGGAGATGGCGCGACTCGACGACGATGACATCGACGATGACATCGACCCGGGGCAATAGCGGGCCATGAGCGCACCCCTCGACCAGGCGCTGGTGCCGCCCGCGCTTCAGGATGCCGGCACGCTCGAAGACCTGGCGCAGGCGTACGGCACACCGCTGTTCGTGTACGACGAGGACGAGCTCCGACGCCGCTGCCGCGAGTACATCACGCAGTTCGGCGCCGGGAACGTCGCGTACGCGGGCAAGGCGTTCCTGTGCACGGCCATGGCCCGGTTGGTGGCCGACGAGGGACTCCACCTCGACGTTGCCACCGGCGGCGAGTTGCACGTCGCGTTGCGCGCCGGCTTCCCCGCCGGCCGGATCGTGTTCCACGGCAACAACAAGTCGACGGAGGAGCTCTCGGAGGCGATCGACGCGGGCGTCGGACGCATCGTCGCCGACTCGTTCGACGAGCTCGACCGTTTGGAGCAGGTCGCGTCAGACCGCTCGGTGCGGCCGGAGGTGCTCGTGCGTGTCACACCGGGCGTCGAGGCGCACACCCACGAGTTCATCGAGACCGGCACCGACGAGTCCAAGTTCGGGTTCACGGTCGCGAACGGCGTTGCCCGATCCGCGGCGCTGCGCGTGGCGCGCAGCTCGACGCTCGAGCTCGCCGGGCTTCATTGCCACATCGGGTCGCAGATCTATGTGCTCGAGTCCTACCGGCTGGCCATGGAGATCGTCGCCGGGCTGGCGGCCGAGATCGAGGCTGAATCGGCTGTGCCGGTACGCGAGCTGAACCTGGGCGGGGGGCTCGGTGTGCGCTACCTCCTCGACGATCCCGATCACACGATCGCGGAGTACGCCGGCGTCGTGCGGGCCGCGTGCTCCGCGGCGGTAGCCACCGCGGGCCTCGAGGGCGCCCCCCGGCTGGTGGTCGAGCCCGGTCGGTCGATCGCCGGCCCCGCCGCGATCACGCTCTATCGGGTCGGGACCGTGAAGGAGATTCCCGGAGGCCGCACCTATGTCGCCGTCGACGGGGGCATGAGCGACAACCCCCGCCCCGTGCTCTACGGCGCCGGGTACGAGGCCTACCTGCCGGCTCGCATCGACGAGGTCCGGACGCTCGTGTGCTCCGTCGCCGGCAAGCACTGCGAGCAGGGCGACCTCGTCGTCGCCGACGCACGTCTCCCGGGCGGCGTCGAGGTCGGGGACCTGCTGGCAGTTCCGGTCACCGGTGCGTACGGCTACTCGATGGCGTCGAACTACAACAAGGTCCCGAGGCCCGCCGTCGTGTTCGTGCGAGACGGCGCGGCCCGGATTGTGGTTCGGCGCGAGACGCCCGACGATCTCGTCCGCCTGGATGATTCTTAGGCGCGAGACTGGCGCGATGGCGGATCCGGTTCGCGACGAAACCGTCCGGGTCGGCTTGCTCGGGTGCGGGCACGTGGGTGCGCCACTCGTTCGGCTTCTGGAAGAAAACGCCGACCTCATTGAGCAGCGCGCGGGAGTGCGCCTCGAAGTGACTCGGGTGGCCGTCCGCAACCTCGCTCGTGAGCGTGACGTCCCGCTCCCGACGAGTCTCTTCACGCACGACGCCGAATCGGTCGTCACCGATCCCGATATCGACATCATCGTCGAGGTGATCGGCGGGATCGAACCGGCGCGCTCGCTCATCACCGAGGCGCTCAAGGCCGGCAAGCCGGTCGTGACGGCCAACAAGGAACTGCTGGCGAACGTGGGCAAGGAGCTCTTCGAAACGGCCGAAGGATCCGGCGTCGACCTGCTGTTCGAGGCATCAGTCGCCGGCGGCATCCCGCTCATCCGGCCGCTGCGCGAGTCGCTGGCAGGCGATCGCATCCGCCGCGTCATCGGCATCGTCAACGGAACGACCAACTACATCCTCACCCGCATGACCGAGGAGGGCTCGTCGTTCCACGACGCGCTGGCGGAAGCGCAGATGCTCGGCTATGCCGAACGCGATTCCACGGCAGATATCGAAGGCTTTGACGCTGCGGCGAAGGCAGCGATCATCGCGTCGATCGCGTTCGGAGCTCGAGTGGTGGCCGGTGACGTCTACCGCGAGGGCATCGCCGAGATCACCGACCACGACATCGCGTCTGCGCATGAGCTCGGTTACGTCGTGAAGCTGCTCGCGGTGGCGGAGGGCCTGAATGGCGATGTGGCGGTGCGAGTGCACCCGGCGATGATCCCGGTGCATCACCCACTCGCCTCGGTCCGCGGTTCGTTCAACGCGCTGTTCATCGAGGGCGACGCGGTCGGGGAGCTCATGCTGTACGGGCGCGGCGCCGGCGGTGGTCCCTCGGCCTCGGCCGTGCTCGGGGACCTCATCGACGCGGCCAAGAACCTCACGTCCGGCGGTCGGGGCGCGACGATCGGCGCCCTGAGCCGCAAGCGGGTACGGCCCATCGACGAGATCGAATCGCAGTTCTATCTGCTGATGGAGGTGGCTGACCGTCCCGGCGTGCTCGCCAAGATCGCCGACCAGTTCGGCCGCCACGACGTGTCGATCAAGTCGATGCAGCAGCGCGGGATCGGCGCCGACGCGCGGCTCATCTTCGCAACCCACCGCGCCCGTGAAGCCGACCTGCGCGCCACCGTGCACGCGCTGCGCGACGTCGATGTCGTGCATCGCGTCGGATCGGTGATACGAGTCCTCGGCGAAGAAGAGTCATGACGCTCGTTCACGAGCCGTGGCCCGGGGTCATCGCCGCGTACCGCGACCATCTTCCCGTCACCGACAACACGCCCGTCGTCACGCTGCTCGAAGGCGGCACGCCGCTGGTCGAGGCGCCGCATTTGTCGGAGCGGACCGGTGCACGCGTGTTGCTGAAGCTCGAGGGGCTCAACCCGACGGGTTCGTTCAAGGACCGCGGTATGACCCTGGCGATCTCAAAGGCGGTGGAGGAGGGTACGAAGGCGGTGATCTGCGCCTCCACGGGCAACACGTCTGCGTCCGCGGCCGCCTACGCGGCGCGCGCCGGTCTCGTCTGCGCGGTTGTCATCCCCCAAGGGCAGGTCGCGTTGGGCAAGCTCGCCCAGGCGCTCATCCATGGCGCGCGAGTCGTTCCCGTGCGCGGCAACTTCGACGCCGCGCTCGGTGTCGTGCTCGAGCTGGGGGAGCGCGGCGGCGTCACGATCGTCAATTCGATCAATCCGTACCGGATCGACGGTCAGAAGACAGCCGCGTACGAGATCGTCGACGCGCTCGGTGACGGTCCCGACGTGCATTGCATCCCGGTTGGCAATGCACTCAACATCGGCGCGTACTGGAAGGGCTACGTCGAGCACGAGGGCGCCGGCCGCCGGCCCCGGATGCTCGGATGGCAGGCCAGAGGAGCGGCGCCGCTCGTGGTGGGCGAGCCCGTACCGCATCCCGAGACCATTGCCACCGCGATACGCATCGGGAATCCGGCCAACTGGGGAGGGGCGATCGCGGCCCGTGACGAGTCGGGCGGCCACATCGGGGCCGTGACGGACGCCGAGATCATCGACGCGTACCGGCTGCTCGCCTCGGCCGAGGGGTGCTTCGTCGAGCCGGCGTCGGCGGCGGCGGTCGCCGGTCTGCTCAAGGCGACCGACGACGGCCTGATCGAGCCGGACGAGACCGTGGTGTGCACGCTGACCGGGCACGGGCTCAAGGATCCCGAGCGAGCGATCGAAGAAGTAGACATCGGCACGGCGGTGGAGGCGTCCGCCGAAACAGTCGCGGCCGAACTGAACCTGTGACCGTGGATCCGGAGGTGGGGACGTGAGCGCGGGAAAGCCGGTGGCTCTGATCACGGGGGCGTCGTCCGGGATCGGCGCCGAGTTCGCCCGGGCCCGGGCGGCCCGGGGCCACGATCTCGTCGTCGTGGCGCGTGACGAGGCTCGCCTCGAAGAGCTCGCCGAACGGGTCGAGAAGGAGCACGGCGTCGACGTCGAAGTGCTGCTCGCCGACCTGACTACCGCGAAGGGGACGGCCGTCGTCGAGGCCCGGCTCGAGGCGGTCGACCCGCCGATCGACCTTCTCGTGAACAACGCCGGTTTCGGCACCGTCGGCAAGTTCGCCGACCTGGCGCGCGAGATCGAAACCCGGGAGATCGCCCTGAACGTCGTCGCGTTGATGCGGCTGTGTCACGCGGCGCTGCCGGGAATGGTGGAGCGTGGCCGAGGCGGGATCATCAACGTGTCGTCACTAGCCGGCTACCAGCCGACACCGCTCAACGCGACATACGGCGGCACGAAGGCGTTCGTGACCAGCTTCAGCCACGCGTTGCACGAGGAGGTGCGGGGCACCGGCGTCAACATCATGGTTTTGTGCCCCGGGTTCACGCGAACCGAGTTCCAGGAGCGAGCGGGTCTCGACTCCAGCGCGGTGCCGAGCTTCCTGTGGAAGTCCGCCGAAGCGGTCGTCGCGGCGGCGTTGCGCGCCTACGACAACGGGCGCGCGGTCTGCATCCCGGGCTCGCTCAACCAGGCCGGCGCCGCGTTCTCGAGCGCGCTGCCCGCCGGCATCACCCGCCGGCTCGCCGGCGGGATCCTCGGCCGCGTGGAGTAAGCGATGCGCTCCTCAACTTCGCATAGCGAAGTTGAGGAGCGCATCAGGATTAGGCGGGGTCGATGCGCTGCAGACCGTCGCCCTGCGACAGGATGTACAGCTCGCCGTTTTGGTCCTCGCCGAACGCCGTGACCTGATTGCCGCTGACGCCGAGCTCGCGCTGGTCGGTCACGCGCCCCCCTTCCTGCACGATGGCTCGGATCGAGCTGGCGCAGTAGTCGGTGTACAGGTACGCGCCCGTCAGCTCGGGGATCTTCGAGCCTCGGTACACGTAGCCGCCGATGGCCGCGCACGTCCCTCCACTGCCGAGCGGGTACTCGAAGATCGGCGGGACCGCGTTGGATGGCGGGTCGCCCGAGAACTCGTGGTTGCCTTCGAGCCGGTTCCATCCGAAGTTCAGGCCCGCGGCCCGGCCTCCCGCCACGAAGTCGATCTCCTCCCACTCGTTCTGGCCCACATCGGCGATCCAGAGGTCGCTGGTCTCCCGATCCCAGGTGAACCGCCACGGGTTCCGGAGCCCGTACGCCCAGATCTCGGGTTGCCCGCCGTTGGCGAACGGGTTGTCAGCCGGGATGGTGTACTGCCGCCCGCCGGACGGCTGGGGGTCGATCCGCAGGATCTTTCCGAGCAGCGTGTCGAGAGACTGTCCGTTGCCACCAGGCGCATGACCGTTGCCTGCGTCACCCGCGCCACCGCCGTCTCCGAGGGCGAGGTAGAGCATCCCGTCGGGCCCGAAGCTCAACTGGCCGCCGTTGTGGTTGGGTTGCAACCCCGGAGCCGCGAGCAACTGGCGGCGTGACCCGGGATCGGCGGTCGCTCCACTCATCGTGTACTCGTCGAGGCGTGTGTCACCGCTCGTGTTCGTGTAATGGACATAGAGCTTGGTGCCGTCGGCCGAGAACGCCAGCCCGAGCAAACCGCGCTCGCCGCCGCTTCCGACCACATTGGTGAGGTCGATGACGGGCTGACTTGCAACTTGCCCGTCGCGCACGGCTCGGACCCGGCCGACCTGCTCCGTGATGTAGAACGCGCTGTCGCCTTGACGCGTCGCAAACGCGGTCGGGTCGTCGACTCGCGCGACCGGCGTCAGCTTCACCCTGGCCGCACCGAGCTGCGCTCCATTTCCCGTGGTGGCCGCGTTGCTCGACGGCGGGCGCGTCGCGGACGACGACGAGCCGCCGCCACTGTCGTTGCAGGACGCGACGAACATGGCCCCCACAACCCCGAGCGCGGTGACGAACATCGACTTCGGGGACCGCCGGGGGAAGCGCATCGTGCCGGCGACGGTATCGGCTCAAGCCCGCGAAAGGGCCGCGCCTACGATTCATGTGATGAAGTACGTCGTCCTCGTGCCCGACGGCTGCGCCGACGAGCCCGTAGTCGAGCTGGATGATCGCACGCCGCTCGAAGTCGCGACGATGCCCGCGCTGGCGAGACTCGCCGAACGCAGCGAGATCGGCCGGGCTTCGGTCATCCCCGAAGGCCTTCCACCCGGAAGCGATGTCGGCAACATGGCGATCCTCGGGTACGACCCCGCCAAGTTCCACACCGGGCGCGCGCCGATCGAAGCAGCGGCCATGGGTGTCGAGCTCGGGCCCGATGACGTCGCGTACCGGTGCAACCTGGTCGCACTGGACGACGCGAGCCCGCCCACCATGGTCGACTTCGCTGCCGGCCACCCGACGAGCGAGCAGAGCCGGCAGATCATCGAGGCACTCGACGCCACGATCGGAAATGGACGTGACGGCGTTCGCTTCTTCCCCGGTGTCGAGTACCGCCACCTCTGCGTCCTGCCACGCGAGCTCGGCGACGCGTACTGCGTCCCCCCGCACGACCTCACCGGGAAACCCGCCGTGTTGCCGGTCGGGCCGGCGGCAGAGAAGCTCGTCGCGCTCATGCAGGCGTCGCGACCGATCGTCGCCGAGCAGGCCGCCGCCGTCGGATCGACGGCTACACAGATCTGGCTCTGGGGCCAGGGCGTCCGACCCGGTCTCCCTGCGTTCGGAGCCCGCTACGGCGTCGAGGGGAGGCTGACGTCCGCCGTCGATCTGGTGCGCGGGCTCGGCGTGCTCACCGGCCTCGAGGTCTTGGACGTGCCCGGCGCGACGGCGGGATTCGACAACGACTACGCGGCGCAACGCGACGCGGCCCTGGCATCGCTCGAGGACCGAGACTTCTTTCTCCTCCACGTCGAGGCGACCGACGAGGCCGCCCATCAGGGTGACGTGCACGAGAAGGTGACCGCGCTCGAACGCTGGGATCGCGACGTCATCGGACCGCTGAGCGAAGCCCTCGACCGCGCCGGCGAGCCGTACCGGATCCTCCTGATGCCCGATCATGCGACAGCGTGCGCGATCAAGACGCACACCTCCGACGCGGTGCCGTACCTCTTGTTCGACTCGACGCGCGACGGCCCCGGGGGCGTGTACACCGAACGGGGTGTCGCCGGCGGCGAGCCGGTCGTCGCGCACATGCTGATGGCCCGGCTCGTGGCGCCGGCTGAGGCCGGCCCGGAATAGATCGGGATACTTGCGGGTTCTCAACGTAGGCGGTAATTTGGCGTCACCGGTCAGGTGATCCCCGGAGACATTTGGGTCCCGAATCCCTGCCCGGCACCGTCGCCCCCACTCGGGGAATTGTTCCCGCGTGAGGCGGCATCGGTTTCGTCCCGCTGCCACCAGCGGGCGCATTGTCACTGGTGTTTCGCCGATGGACCAGAGCACCTGAGAGGTTCTCAGTCGAGTGGTGACGACGCGGGTATTTCCTTTCTGATGCTGACGCCACGTTCGAATCGCCCTTGAGTCTTTACCGAGGGAGTTCCCCCCATGAGTAAGAACGAGCTCGACCGATCGGTCCTCGACAGCAAGGACCGCGAGGAGCTCCATGCCATCGCCGGTGCGATGGGAGTCCGCGCTGCGACGCGCATGAAAAAGGCCGATCTGATCGATGCCATTCTCGGCGCCGCCGACAACGAGGGCGGCGCCGGCACCGACGGGTCGAACGACAACTCGTCTGCCGACGCCGGCGAGAGGCCCAAGCGGGTCCGCTCGCGCCGCGCGTCCGAGGCCGACGACCCCATGGCCGAGCTCGCGGCGGAAGAGGAGGCGATCGCGGCCGCCGGGACGAGCGACGACGCCTCGGCAGAGCCCCGACCGGTCTCGCGTCCGGCGACGTCGAATGCCTCGACCGGGAACGGTGGTCGCGACACGTCGACGAGGGCCGGTGGTTCTGCCACCGGCACCGCCACCGAGCCCGCGACCGAGGACGGTGACGGCGGGACGAGGACGAAGCCGCGCATCGAGCCCGAAGACGAACGGCAGTCGTACGGGGAGGGGAACCGCCGCCGGCGGCGCCGGCGCGGCCGCGACCGCCAGCAGGACGGCGAGCCGCGTGACTTCGAGGGTGAGCCGGTCGCCACCGAGGGCCTGCTCGACCTGCGCGACGAGGGCTACGGGTTCCTGCGGGCGACCGGGTACCTGCCCGGTCCGAAGGACGTGTACGTGTCGGCGTCGCAAGTGCGCCGGTTCGCGCTTCGCAAGGGCGACTACATCAAGGGGTTCGCCCGGCCGCAGGCCAGCAACGAGAAGTACCCGGCGCTGCTGCGTGTCGACGCGATCAATGACCTGCCCACCGACGCCGCGCGCGATCGTCCGAAGTTCGAGGACCTGACGCCGCTCTTCCCCGATTCGAAGCTGCGGCTCGAGCTTCCCGACGACCCGTCGAACATCACCGGACGGATCGTCGACCTGATCTCGCCGATCGGGAAGGGACAGCGCGGGTTGATCGTGTCGCCACCCAAGGCCGGCAAGACGACCATCCTCAAGCAGATCGTCTACTCGGCCGAGCGCAACAACCCCGAGGTGCACCTCATGGTGCTGCTCGTCGATGAGCGGCCCGAAGAGGTGACCGACATGCGTCGCCACGTCATGAATGGCGAGGTGGTGGCGAGCACGTTCGACCGGCCGTCCGACGAGCACACCCAGGTGGCGGAGCTCACGATTGAACGGGCGAAACGCCTCGTCGAGATGGGCCGCGACGTCGTGATCATCCTCGACGGCATCACCCGTCTGGCCCGCGCCTACAACCTGTCGGCGCCGGCGTCCGGCCGCATCCTGTCCGGTGGTGTCGACTCGACCGCGCTCTACCCGCCGAAGAAGTTCTTCGGCGCCGCCCGCAACATCGAGGAGGGCGGGTCGCTCACCATCGTGGCCACCGCCTTGATCGAGACCGGCAGCCGCATGGACGAGGTGATCTTCGAGGAGTTCAAGGGCACCGGCAACATGGAGCTGCGCCTCGACCGCCGGCTGGCGGAGCGGCGGATCTACCCGTCGATCGACGTCGAAGCGTCGAGCACCCGCCACGAGGAGCTGCTCTTCGACCGCAACCAGCTCCAGCAGGTGTGGAAGCTGCGGCGCGTGCTGAACGCCCTCGAGGAGGGCAAGGGCCTCGAGCTGCTCATGGACAAGATCCGCACCACGAAGAGCAACGACGAGTTCCTGGCCGAGATCGCCAAGGCACCCACTCCGGGTTCGTAACGACGCCGGGGTCGACGCCGGGGGTTCGCACCGGCGCCGGCGCCGGACTCATCGACGGCGGACTAGACAGTGCGCTCATCGGCCCTCGCCTTTCGGCGCAGCCCGATTCGCGCGAACTCGCCGCTCGCCGACGGCCCGGCGCCGGCCCCTCGGATCGTCAAGTCCACTAAATTGAGGTGACCATGAAGACCGATATCCATCCCGACTACGTCGCGTGCACCGTGCGGTGCTCGTGCGGCAACACGTTCACGACCCGTTCGACCGTGCCCGAGCTCCGGGTCGAGTTGTGCTCGGAGTGTCATCCCTTCTACACAGGCAAGCAGAAGCTCGTGGACACCGGCGGCAGGGTCGAGCGGTTCCAGCGGCGCTACGCCAAGCAGGGCGGCAAGGCGAAGAGCTGATGGCCCGGCGGCCGGAGCCCCGGTACATGGGCGGCCAGGCCGTCATGGAAGGCGTGATGATGCGCGGTTTCCGCTCGTGGGCGGTGGCCGTGCGCACACCAGAGGGTGACCTCGAGCTCCAGGTCCACGACGCGCCGCGCTGGGCCGAGCGGTACGCACGGATCCCGCTGCTACGCGGCGTGATGGCGCTGGCGGAGTCGCTCGCGCTCGGGTTCAAGGCCTTGGCGTGGTCGGCGAACCGGCAGGTCCCCGAAGAAGAGCGGCTGTCGAAGGGGGCCATGACCGGCACCATCGCGGTGGCGCTCACGCTCTTCACCGGGTTGTTCATCCTCATCCCGGCGTTCGGTGCCCGAGGCATCGACCGTTGGGTGCCGCTCGAAGGCTTCTGGCTCCACGCCGCCGAAGGCGCAATACGCCTCGGCTTGTTCATCGGCTATCTGGTGCTGATCGGGCGCCTGCGGGACGTCAAGCGGTTGTTCCAGTACCACGGCGCCGAGCACAAGGCGATCGCCGCCTACGAGAACGGCGTGGAGGTCACGCCGGAGTCGGCTCAGAGGTTCACGACCGAGCACGTCCGGTGCGGCACGAACTTCCTGCTGACCGTGATGGTGATCACGATCGTCGTGTACGCGTTCGTTGGGAGGCCCGACTGGCCGCTGCTCATCGCGTCGCGGGTGCTGCTGATCCCGGTAATCGCCGGGGTCGCCTACGAGGTCATTCGCTTCGCCGCCCGCCACATGGACTCGCGAGTCGTGCGCGTCCTGATGCGGCCGGGCCTGGCACTGCAGCAGCTCACGACGCGCGAGCCCACGCTCGACCAGCTGGAGGTGGCCATCGCGTCCTTGCGGGCGGTGATGACCGCCGAGCAGCTGGCGGAGGTCGACGCCCGCGCCGACGCACCGGCCGGGTCGCTCCCCGCCTTCCGCGGCGCGGTCTGAGCCGACTTTCGCCGCGCGCGGTCGATCACTCTCTGCGCTCCCACGGTGCGGGCCAAGTCCGCGGGTGCTATTGCGGATCGTGCGATTTTCCGTACTGTCCAAGAGACTTTTGCCACTGAGCGTGGCGTACGCTGCGAGGCAGGACAGAGGCAAGAGCGTGGGGCGGGCTGGGCCCCATAAGGGGCAGGCCCCGGGCATCGTGTCCGGGGCTGTCCCAACTCGGCGCTCAGTCCGAGGCCCAGGCCCGAACGCCGGCCCGTGCCCCGGCCGTGGCCAGGCCCACGAATTCCTCGTCCCGCGACGCGTCGCCGTACTCGAGCCAGTTGAGCACCGCTTCGACGAGGTAGTCGACGATCGTGTGGGCCGCCCACTCGCGCAGGTCCGGCGAGACCTGGCTTCCGAGCAGCGCGCGCGAGGCGTCGACCGAGCGTTCCCGCAGCTCGCGGGCATAGTCGGCGAATTGGGGCTCGCGGGCAGCGTGACGCCACAGCAGATGGAAGCCGTCGGGGTCCTCACGGGCCACGGTCAGCAGCGAGCGGGCGCCCACGCCGCCGGCGCCGCGCGAGTACCCGATCACGAACTCCTCGGCCAGACGGTCGAACACCCGCTGCAGGACCTCCCGGTACAGCTCTTCCTTTGAGTCGAAGTGGCGGTACACGATGAGCTTCGTGATGCCGGAGGCGGCGGCGATGTCCTCCATCGAGGTTCCGGCGTAGCCGGTCCGGGCGAAGGCGCGAGCGGCGCCGCGCAGGATCGCTTCCTGGCGCGCCGCCCGGGGTAGAGGACCGGTCGGTGCAACCCGATCGACCAGCTTGGGATCCGTGGCGCTTGCCATAGGTATACGGACGAGTATACCCTTGAGG
>JBKOWY010000156.1:0-11445 GCA_046724655.1 Actinomycetota bacterium | reverse complement strand
TCGAGACCCACGTCAAGGTGCGCGACCCGCTCGCAGCCGCGCTGCACCTCCCCATGGTCACGAGGTCCGAGCGACGCGTCCGCAAACGCGTCGACGAGCTCATCGAGATGCTCGGCCTTGGCGCGTTCCGCGACAAGTTCGTCCACGAGCTGTCAACCGGGAGCCGCCGGATCGTCGACCTGGCGTGCGTGCTCGCCCACGAGCCCAGCGTGCTGCTGCTCGACGAGCCGTCGAGCGGGATCGCCCAGCGCGAAGCCGAAGCGCTCGCCCCGCTGTTGAAGCAGGTCCGAGACTCGCTCGGCGCGACTCTGCTCGTCATCGAGCACGACTTGCCGCTGCTGACATCGATCGCGGACCGGATCATCGCGCTCGACCTCGGCGAGATCATCGCCGAAGGAGCCCCTGCGGACGTCGTCCGCCACCCCGCGGTGATCGCCTCGTACCTGGGAACGACCGAATCGACCGTCGCGCGTTCGGGAGCACAGAGCGCGCTGCTCACCGACCCGCGACCCGACTGACTATTGCCGGAAAGGAAGGCACAGATGGCCACGCACGCAGCTCGCCGATCGAGAGCCGCTCGACGTTCCACGTCGTTCTTCGCCGTCATCGTCGCGGTGACGGTCGTCGCCGGCTTGCTCGCCGCGGCCGCGGCCGCTTCTCCTGCGAGCGACGAGGCGGACGCGCAGAAGAACGAGGCGCTCGTGAAGTCCGGACCGATGACGCCGCTCAAGGCGAAACTTCAAGGGAAGACCGACATCGACTTCGGCCCCAACTGCGACATGACGACGGGTCGGGTCAAGATCCCGTCCGTGTACGCGCCGCCGTGCGTCCGGCCCTTCACCGGGAGAAACGGTGGAGCGACCTCACAAGGCGTGACCGGGGACGAAATCAAGATCGTCGTCTTCAACACCGATCCGGCGAAGGACCCGCTGGTCGCCGGCCAGCTCCGCGCGGCCGGAGCGGAGCTGAACCTTGGCAGCATCCAAGCAACGTGGCAGGGATACATCGACATCTACAACCGATACTTTGAACTGTTCGGGCGAAAGATCTCGGTCGAGTTCTTCGTCGGCACCGGGGCCGGCGCCGACACCGCCGCCGCCAAGGCAGACGCCATCGCGATCGCCGACAAGAAGCCGTTCGCCGTCTTGGGCGGGCCCGCCCAGTCCACCACTGTGTTCGCGGACGAGCTCGCGCATCGGGGCGTCATGTGCATCGGTACCTGTGCGCTGGCGATGCCAAAGAAGATCAGCGATGCGAACAAGCCGTACATCTTCGAGAACGGGCCGGCACCTGAGGAAGCGGCCACGCTCACGGCAGAGTTCATCGGCAAGCAAGTCGGTAAGGGCAAGGCCGAATTTGCCGGCGACGACGCGACGAAGAACAAGAACCGTGTGTATGGGTTCCTCCACTACAACACGCCGGATGGGCAGTACACCGGCCTGTTCGACACGCTGAAGTCCCAGCTGAAGAAGCACGGGATCACGGGCAAGGCCGATCAGTCCTTCTTCCTCGACCTCTCCCGGGCACAGGAGATCGCCCGCACCGCCATCACGAAGATGAAGGACGCCGGAGTGACCACGATCATCTACAACGGTGACCCGCTCATGCCGAGCTCCATCACCAAGGAGGCGACGGCCCAAAACTACTTCCCCGAGTGGGTCATCGGACCGACGGTGCTCGTCGACACGGCGATCTTCGGCCGCACGTACGATCAGCAGCAGTGGGCGCATGCCTTCGGTGTGCAGCTGACGCCAGGGCGGACAAACGAAGCGGTCGACATCACCCGCGCTCTCTACGAGTGGTTCCACGGCTCGCCGCCACCCAACAACACGTACGGCGTCATCAATCCGAGCGTGCAGACGTTTGCGCGCGGCGCAATGCTGGCAGGACCCAAGCTCACGCCGCAGACGTTTCGGGATGGGCTCTTCCGCTACCCGCCGTCGGGTGGAGACCCGATCAACCCGCAGCAGTCCTGGGGCAAGCACGGCGTGTGGCCGTTCACCGACTATTACGGCTCCGAGGACGCCGCCATGCTCTGGTGGGACCCCACCGCGAGCGGCGAGGACGAGGTCGGCCAGGTCGGAAACGGTCTGTACCGGGCCGCCGGTGGAGGCAAGCGCTACACGCGCGGGAAGTTCCCGCCCAAGGGCCAGGGCGGGCTGTTCGACACCGCGACGTCGGCGACGATCTTCGAGCAGATCCCGGCCGAGGTCGGGCTGCCCAGCTACCCGTCGCCGGCGAGCGGTTCCCCCACGGGATAAGGACGAGCAGCTGGGTGCGCGTTGTCACCGTCGTCGACGTGCACCCAGCCCTCGCCGGTCAGATAGCGACGAATTACGCGCGCCGGATTGCCCACCGCGACGGAATAGTCCGGAAGGTCGCCGGTCACGACCGCGCCCGCGCCAACGACGACGTGCTCGCCGATCGTGGCGCCGCCAAGAACGAGCGCGCCGTGACCCAACCACGACCCCGAGCCGATCGACACCGGCCGCGGCGCCGCGAACTGGCGCCCCACCGGCTGCTCGGGATCGACGTAGCCGTGGTTGGCATCGCTGATATATACGTGGTTGCCCGTCCACACGTCGTCGCCGATCTCGATGCGCTCGTGACCGACGACCGCGCTTCCCTTCCCGATCACGCACCGATCGCCGATGCGGACGACCGGCGTGTCGGGCACCTCGTCGGGCGACACGCCGGCCGACAGCGACGCGTACGGCCCGACGATGCACCCGTTCCCGATGTGGATCGCTCCTTCGCCGAACAGCGCCGCCACCGGGAAGCAGATCGCGCTGCGCTCACCGAAATGCGCGAACCGTCGCGCCCGCCGGTGACTCGGCCGGATGGTGCCGACGTCGACGGCCACCGACCATCCCGCCCCCACGAGATCGCCGAGGGCGCGTCGCCCGACCTCGAGGAAACGTGACACATGCTCTGACACCACGGCGAAGGAGCGTAGCGTCACGCTGATGCAGTCAGGTTGCCCAGCCACACCGGTGTGAATTGCACGTCGACCGTAAGGACGTGGACCCGGCCGCTGCGCAGCTTCGTGGCATCGATGCCCTCGCCTTCGCCGTCGACGTGGTCGGCGTTCCCGAGGGCTTCGACCCTGCCGCTCGGTAGTGCCACCCTATAGAGGCCATTGGTGTTGTCGTCGGTCGACAGCCATAGCGCACCCGCGGCCACGTCGCCGCCTTGTACTCGGTCGACGAACTGCGACATGCGCAGGGGTTTGAGTTGCTTCCAGCCCTTTCTTACGTCGTAGCGCAGCAGGGCGTCGCCGCCAAAGCGGTCCATCGAGTGGGCGATCATGGTCTTCGGATCGACGGTGACGAACGACGCCTCGTGCTGCGACACCGTCACAGCGTCCACGAAGGCCAGCGTCTTGGCGTCATAGCGGGCAATTGCTTGCTCTCCGCGCTCGTACTCAGGCTGCTCGCACGGCGCGTAGACGTACTTCCCGGTGACGTCGACGTCACCGATGTGGTTGAACCCGCGTGCGGCCCAGTCCGGCGGGATCGCGTCGTTGACCCGCTCGATGTCCTGGAACTTGTCGTCGACGCGTGCGAGCACGCGTGTTCCCGAGAGAATCCAGCCGCCCTTCCCGCGGGCGATGCCCTGGTTGTAGACGGGATCCAGCTGTGCCTCGCTCTTCAGCCGAGCCTGCGGCGGCGCGGCCGCGTCGGCGCTTGCCATGAGAGTGACGAGCACGATGCACGTAGCACCGAGCAACGCCCGTCGAGGCGTCCTCATTGGCCCGAGTCCTAGTTGCGGCGCGGTCCCGCGGTCAGAAGATCGCTCGCCTTCGTCATCGTGGGGCGCTTCCCGACGCTTCTCGGTTGCACGTCGACGTCGGTTGCGCGCGATCGGAGTGCGCCCACAGTGCACTCCTCCTGTTGCCGGATCGCGAACGGGTCGAAGCGGAAGTGGCGCATGGCGTTCTCGTGCGTCATCGCGTTGATCTCGTCATCGGGAACGCCGGCGGCTTCGAACGCCTTCATCGCGAACTCGGGCGAGATGGGCCACGTCGAGTCGGAGTGGGGATAGTCGCTCTCCCAGCAGATCATGTCGACGCCGACGCGGTGGCGCTGCTCGAGGCCGGCGAGGTCGTCGATGTAGCACGTCACGACGCGCTCGCGGAACACCTCACTCGGCAGCTTCCCGCCGAAGTCCTGACCCGTCCAGGGGTGGTGCCGGGTGTAGATCCAGTCGACGCGCTCGTGGAAGTACGGGATCCAACCGATGCCGCCCTCGGAGAGCGCGATGCGCAGGTCGGGGAACTTGCGCAGCACGGGTGACCACAGGAGGTCGGCCGCCGCCTGCACGATGTTGACGGGCTGGAGGCTGATGAGCACGTCGATCGGCGCGTCGTCGGCGGTGACGACGAGTTGCGACGACGAGCCGATGTGCATGGACACGATCGCGTCCTCGTCGCAGCACGCCGACCAGAACGGGTCCCAGTGGTCGGAGTGCAGGCTGGGCATGCGGAGCTTCGCCGGGTTCTCCGAGAAGCTGATTGCGTGGCACCCCTTGGCCGCGACCCTGTGCACCTCGTCGGCCATCGCGTGCGGATCCCACAACGGCGGCAGCGCGAGTGGGATGAAACGCCCCGGGTACGTTCCGCACCACTCGTCGATGTGCCAGTCGTTGTACGCACGCAGGATGGCGAGGGCGGCGTCCTTGTCCTGCGAACGAGCGAACAGTTGCCCGCAAAGCTGCGGGAAGGACGGGAAGCACATGGAGCCGAGCACGCCGTTCGCGTCCATGTCGCGCACCCGCTGGTGGATGTCGTAGCAACCGTCGCGGATCTCGTCGAAGGAAGTCGGCTCCATGCCGTACTCCTCGGGCGGACGCCCGGCGACCGCGTTCAGCCCGATGTTCGGGATCTCGCGACCCTCGTACAGCCAGACATCGCTGCCGTCCTCCTTGCGCACGACCCGCGGCGCCACGTCGGCGTACTGGGCCGGCAGCCGACCCTGGAACATGTCGGGCGGCTCGACCGCGTGGTCATCCACACTCACGAGGATCATGTCGTCGAGATGCATGTCGTAAGAATAGGTCCGCGCCGATCGAGCGTTCTGTGTCACATCAGTCACGGTCTCCGAGACTCATGTGACACAGAAGCGTGCGGCCCTTGTATGAGGACCGCACTGCGGTCAGAATCGGCGCGCCGGACGACGAAGGGGCGGGTATGACCGCACCGGCTGCCGCACCGAGCACAGGAGCCTCGGTGCCTGTCAAGCTGCTCGCGATCGTCGTCGCTGGTGCGCTCGTGTCTGTGCTGCTCGGCGTGTACGGCAAGGTGCACGACCCCACCGGCGAGCGGCCGTACACCTTGTTCTTCAGCGACACGATCAACCTCAAGGTCTGGTTCGCGAGTGTGGCGCTGCTCTTCGCGGGCGTACAGGTCCTCCTCGCGCTGCGGCTGTACGGGAAGATCCACATCCCCCGCGAGGAGCCGCCGTGGCTCGGTGATGCCCACCGCCTCACCGGGACGGTCGCGTTCGCGTTCACGCTCCCCGTCGCGTACCAGTGCCTGTGGGCGCTCGGGTTCCAGTCGACCGACACCCGAGTCCTGCTCCACTCCATCCTCGGCTGCTTCTTCTTCGGCGCGTTCACGATCAAGGTGCTCTCCGTCCGCACGCCCGGGCTCCCCAGCTGGGTACTCCCCATCGCGGGTGGCACGGTCTTCGCAGCCCTCGTCGCGGTGTGGGCGACAAGCGCGGTGTGGTTCTGGCGAGAGTTCGGCTTCCCGAGCTTCTGACGACAGGGGGCACCGGTGTTCAAACGGGTAGTCAACGTCGTCGAGGTCCTCGTGTTGGTCGGCGTCGTCGTGTTCGTGGTCGAGCTGTTCGCGAACGAGCCGGGCAGCGGCGCGGCCGCCAAGAGCGGGCCCGGCTACGACCTCTATGTCTCCCACTGCGCCCGCTGCCACGGCCAGGAGGGCGAGGGCGGGATCGGAGTGAAGCTGAGCGGCGGCGCAGTAGTGGATGCCTTCCCCGATGAGGCGGACGAGATCCGTGTGGTCGAGAACGGCCGCGTCGGCATGCCTGCGTTCAAGGACAAGCTCAGCGAGTCCGAGATTCGCGACGTCGTCAAGTACACGCGGACGGGCCTCAAGTAGTAGCGACCTCCGCCAGCAACGCCTTCTTGTCGATCTTGTGCGTTCCCGATCGCGGCAGCGGCGCCTCGCGCACGACGAGGCGGCGCGGCAGCTTGTAATCGGCGAGCCGGTCGGCGAGGAACTCCCGCACGCTGTCGAGTTCGAGCGTCGTGACGCCGTGGCGGAGACGTACGACTGCGCACACGTCCTGACCGAGCACGTCGTGCGGGACGCCGACCACCGCAGCCTCGACGACGTCAGGGTGCTCGTACAGAGCGCTCTCGACCTCGATCGAGTACACGTTGTACCCGCCCCGGTTGATCATGTCCTTCTTGCGGTCGACGAGATGGAGGTAGCCGTCGTCGTCGAAGTAGCCGAGATCGCCGGTGTGCACCCAGCCGTCGCGCCAGGTGCGAGCGGTCGCCTCCGGATCGTTCCAGTACGACCGTTGCCCGGCCGCGAGCCGGATCGTGACCTCCCCGACCTCGCCGCGCGCCACCTCGTCATCGCCGTCGTCGACGATGCGCACGGAAGCGCCGGCGACCGGCTTGCCCACGGCTCCGGGCCGTCGCAGCAGCTCACCGGGCGGCATCGTGCACGTGCTGCCGCCTCCCTCGGTGAGGCCATAACCGTTCATGAGCGCCGCCCGCGGGAACGCTTCGGCCAGCGCCCGCAGCGCGTGCGGAGGTGTGGGCGCGCTGCCGAATATCACCATCCGCACCGACGACGTGTCACGTCTCTCGAGCGCGCCCGACTCGAGCAGTAACAGGATCTGCGCCGGCACCAAGAGCAGCCACGCCGGCCGCCGCTCCTGGATGAGCGCGGCGCAGCGGCTGGTGTCGAAGCGCGGCAGCGCCAGGCTCGTCATCGCCAGGCGCAGCGGCATGACCAGCGCGCCGAGGCTCCCGAACGTCGTCGGCAACGGCGCGGAGTGCAGCAGCGTGAGCGGACGGTCGAGCGGGGCGGCGTCGTTGGCGAGCACGCTCTCGTGCGTGGACGTCACGCCCTTCGGGAGTCCCGTGGTCCCCGACGTGTAGAGGATCTCGGCGAGATCCGACGAGGACCGCGGCACCTGGAACGATGATCCGTCACCGCCAATCGCGGCCGCCCACTCGTCGTCGGCGATGACCGGCGCGACGCCCAAGGCCCGCGCGCGCGGCTCCTGGTCACCGCCGGTGACGATCAGCGCCGGCTGGCAGTTCCGAGCGACGTGCTCGAGCTCGCGGGCGGCATAGCGGGGGTTCACGGGAACGACGATTGCGCCGGCTTGATGCGCCGCGACGTATGCGACCCCGAAGCGTGTTGCCATCGACGGCGGCAGGAGCAGCATGACCCGGTCGTCGGGCTTCACGCCGAGGTCGACGAGCCCGCGCGCGAGGGCGTCCGACCGCCGCTCCCATTCCCCGAACGTCATCGCGTCTTCGTCGACGACGTCGACTGCGACGCGTTCAGGAAACCGCGCCGCGACCGTACGCAGCTCGTCGGGGATCAACGTCACGGTGGGCACTGTATTGACGCGAGCGGACCCGACCCAGAACACTCCCCCGCCATGCAGTCGCCCCCGGCGCCGATCTTGGTCGGGTTGCTGTTCGACTTCCCGCAGGCCGATGGCGGCGCGAGCTTCGAGGAAGCCGTCCGCCTCGGGCTCGACGAGGTCGCCGCCACCGGCCGGCTCGACCGGCCCGTCGAGTTCGTCACGCGGCTCGCGCGCGGGTTACCGCTCGGCACTGCCCATGACGTCACGACCGCATTCGGCGAGTTCGAGGAGGACGGTGTGCTGCTGATCCTTGGCCCGTCGATCAGCGACAACGGGCTCATCGTTCGGCCGCTCGCCGACGACCGCGGCATCCCCTGCATCAATTACACGGGCGGCGAGCACACCCGCGGCGAGTTCATGTTCCACTACCAGATCGGTTCGCTCGAGGAGGAGCCGCCACTGCTCGCCCGCAGGCTGGCCGAGCGGGGGCTACGGAGCGCGGCCGTGATCCACGACCAGTCACCTGTCGGGCGACGCTACGCCGAGAGCTTCGAGGACGCTCGGGCGCTCCAAAACCTCGACACCACCGGCGTCGCTGCCATCTCGCCGCTGGCAGAGGACGTGAAGCCCGTCGTCGCCCGGCTACGCGAGGCGGGCCCCGATGCGCTCGTCTACCTCGGTCTCGGCGTGACGTCGCGCGCGGTCGCTGTCGCGCTCGCCGACGTCGGATGGTCGGTGCCCGTCCTCGCCAACAGCTCGTTGATGTTCGGCTACGCGCGCCCGGACTGGCGCGACGGCTGGGCCGGCTGGGAGTACCTCGACGGCGTCGCCGATGACAACGCGATGCGACAGCGGCTGCGGGAGAAGTCGAAGCGTGCCGCCGCCGGGCCCATCGGGTGCGCGGCGTACGACATGGGCCGCCTCGTGGGCGAAGCTATCGCCCGTGCGCACCATCTCACCCGAGCCGGGCTCAAGGAGGGGTTGGAGCGCGTGAAGCAGCTTCCGGCCACCTCGGGCGTCGAGGGCACCACGATGGGCTTCGGCCACTACGACCACGCCGCGCTCAAGGGCCAGTACCTCGTCCTGCGTGAATGGCGCGAGGGCAAGACCGTGCAGGTCGCGACCTAGAGCGACTCGAGCACGCCCAGCACCTTCTCGTTGGGCGGGATGTTGTACTGCTGGGCACCGACCTCCTCGAAGCGCACGACCCCCTCGGAATCGATGACGAACAACCCTGGCCGCTGGCCGAGAGAGATCAGCCGGCTGGTCACGTCGTACGCATCGAACACGGCGTGGTCGGCGTCGATCAGGGTCGGGTACGGAAGCGGATGCGACCGGAGGTAGGCCTCGGAGCGTTGAGGCGGCTCGGCCGAGATCGCCAGTACCTCGGCCCCGAGGGCAGTGAACCGCTCGTAGTCGTCGCGCAACTGCACGAGGTGCCGCCGGCAGAACGGTCAGGTGTAACCGCGCAGGAACACGAGTACGACGGGGCGACCCCGGAACGACGACAGTGCCACCTCGCCGCCGCCCGATCGGGGCAGTGTGAAGTCCGGGGCCTGCGAACCGACCGGGACCGTCGGGCTCTCGCTCATTCGTTACTCCTTTGGTCGCCGTCGCGAGCTCCGGCTCCTGCGGTGACGGTCCGCGAAGCCGCCGTCACCGCAGATCCTACGAGGCGACCCTTGACGGCAGCCGTTGTGACCGAGATCGTGGTCGGGCGGCATCCGGCCGCGGCCTGGCCCGACGTGAGGGGGATACATGGCGGACAGCGTGTACAAGGTCATCGAGCTCGTCGGCACGAGCTCGGACGGGTTCGAGCAGGCGGTCTCCGCCGCGGTGGCGCAGGCGTCGCAGTCACTCCGTGACCTGCGCATCGCCGAGGTCTCCCAGCTCGACGTCACGATCGAGAACGGCAGGGTGTCGGCGTACCGGGCCAAGGTCAACATCTCGTTCAAGTACGAGGGCGGCGGCTAGCCCGGCGTAGTTGTCACACCCCCGTGGTTCGATGCTCCCGACGGGTGGAGCAGAACCACGGGAGGACCGATGGCACAAGAGTTCGGCGATATCGCACCGCCGGTGCGTTTCGAGCCGTGCGCGGAGTTCCGCGTCGACCCCACCGCTTCGTCGCCTGTGTGCGACGCGTGCGGATGGCTCGACGCCGACCACGCGCCCAACGAAACGGTCGCGGTCGTGCGAGAGCTGCCGCGCCGGCGCGCGCCGCTGCCGGAGCGGAAGGCGTCGTAACCGACGTGGCGGCGTCGACGGTCAGGCCGACTTGCGGGAGCGACTCGCCTTCTTGGCGCCGGCCTTCTTGGCCTTCTTCGCCGCCGCCTTCGCCGGCTTCTGCGCCGCGGCGCGCCGGGACGCGCCCGCTGCCTGACCCTTGCCGGCTCGGGCGAGGCTCTGCTCGAGGGCCGCCATGAGATCCACGACCTTGGCCGGCTCCTCGACCATGGGCTCGGCGACGATCTCCTCGCCCGCGGCCTTCTTCTCGATCAACTCCTGCACCTGTTCGCGGTACTCGTCGTGGTACTTCTCGGGCTCGAAGTCGCCCGCCAGCGCCTCGATGAGCTGGCGCGCCATGTCGAGCTCCCGTTCGTTGGGCTTGACCTCATCGCCCGGCAGTCCCTCGAGCGTCTCCACCGGGATCACCTCGTCGGCGTAGCGCATCGTCTCGATGCACAGCGCGCCGTCGAGCGGGCGGATGGCGACGAGGTGCTCCTTCCCCCGCAGAACGACCTTGCCGAGGGCAACACGCTGGAGATCGGACATCGCGTCCAGGAGCAGTTTGTAGGGCTTCGCCGCGCCCCGGTCGGGGACGAGGTAGTAGGGCTGCTCGAAGTTGATGGGGTCGATCTCCTGGAGCTCGACGAAGTCCGAGATGTCGATCGTGCGACTCGCCTTCGGGCGCAGCTTGTCGAGCTCGTCCTGCTCCATGACGACGTACTGGCCGGGCGCGATCTCAGAGCCGCGGACGATGCGCTCCTGGGGCACTTCCTCGCCCGTCGCCTCCGACACCCGCTTGTAGCGGATGCGGGCGCCGGTGCCCTCCTCGAGCTGATTGAACCGCACGTCCTTCGAGCGCACGGCCGACACGAGCTTCACGGGCACGGTGACGAGCCCGAAGCTGATATTTCCGCTCCAGATCGCGTTGGGCACTTCGGCCCACCTCCTTGCCGCCCGCCGACCCATATAGCGTCGCAGGTGTGAACGGCCGGCGCATCTTTATGACAGGGGCCTCTTGAGCCCCAAGGGTACCGACGTTCAGATCGAGGGCCGGCGACTGCGGCTGTCGAACCTCGACAAGGTCCTGTACCCCGAGACCGGCTTCACGAAGGGTCAGGTCGTCGACTACTACGCCCGGGTCGGCGCCGTGATGGTGCCGCACCTGGCCGACCGGCCGGTGACGCTCGTGCGGTGGCCCGACGGGGTCGCCAGCCAGTCGTTCTTCGAGAAGAGGTGCCCGACGCACGCGCCCAAATGGATGCGCTCGGCGGTGGTCTCCGACGACCTCGTTCAGTGCGTGGTCGACGACCTTCCGTCGCTGGTGTGGGCGGCGAACATGGCCGCCCTCGAGCTGCACACGCCCCAGGCGCGGGTCTCGAGCCCAGACCGGCCCGATTCGATGGTGTTCGACCTCGACCCCGGTCCCGGCGCCACCGTGCTCGATTGCTGCCGGGTCGGCCTCGACCTGCGCGGTGTGCTCGCCGAGCTCGACCTGGAGTGCCTCGCGAAAACGTCCGGCTCGAAGGGTCTGCACCTCACCGTCCCGCTCCATACCGACGTGACCGACGACGACACGAAGGAGTTCGCGCGCGCTCTCGGACAGCTCCTGGCCAAGCGTGAGCCGGACCGGGTGACGGTGATC
>JBKOWY010000091.1:0-9706 GCA_046724655.1 Actinomycetota bacterium | reverse complement strand
CCAGTGCGACGGAGCACCGATTCGGCATAGGCGTGTGTGCGGAAGTGGAGGATCGGGTCGTTCGACAGCTCGATGCCGTCGGTGACGCGGGTCGGGTCGAACACGAGCACGTCGTCCCCCTGCTCGCGGTCGAACGCGAGCCCGGTCAGCTCGAGCCGGCCCAGTGTGACGCGCGGCCGGTCGTCGGGCCACGGCACAGCGGGATCGTCGACGTCATCGGATTCGTCGGCGATCTGCACCGTGAGCGTGAACGCGCCCGGTTTGTCGACGAGCCGGGTTGCGAGGTCGTCCTGCAGGTAGTTCGGGCCGCGCGCTTCGGCCTCCTCGACGCTGATCGTGGCCTCTCCCGCCTCAGGCTCCCATCGGTAGCGCACGAAACAGCCGCCGCCGGCGTCGTCGACGAAACGGTACGCGTGCAAGGAGTTATAGGCGCAGGTGAGGTAGCTCTCCGGCGGTGTCGCCGCGAGGACGGCTGCGCCGGCGGTCAGCGCCTCCGGATGCTGCTCGAGGAAGGCGCCGATCGCGGCCGGGTCGGGTTCGCCCGTTGTCGGATCGGGGGTACGGGCGCGGCAGAAATCGAGGAAACCGTCGACCGTGTTGACGAAGAACGCGGGCAGCGTGATCCCGACGATGTCGGTGGTCGTGCCGTCGTCTAGGTAGAACTTCGTGGCCATGCCGCGGCCTTCGCGGGGCTCGTAGTCGGGTGCAGTCGGGTCCCCGCTGCCGTTGGAGAAGCGGACGTGGGCGCGGACGGGCCCGTTCTGAAATTGCGCGGCGCGGGTCAGACGGCTGGCGTCTGCAGTCGGGGTGAACGACGCCGCGCACAGCGTGCCTTTGGCATGCGCAGCCCGGTAACCCGGATGGTGGCCGCTGATGGCGTTGATGGCGTCGCACGCCTGCCTTGCGAGGTCGTCCATGCCCATCGCTGCTCTCCTCTGTGCTAAAGGCGATACGTGGACTTTACGTATCCGCCGGAGGCCGAGGGGTTCCGCAAGGAGTTCCGCGCCTGGCTCGACCAGCACCTGACGGACGACCTCCGGGAGCTCGCCCAGCACGCCGTCGGCGACGATCCAGAGCGGATCGAGCGATTGCGGAGCTGGAATCGCACGCTCACCGACGCCCGTTATGCCGCGATTGCGTGGCCTGCGAGTACGGCGGGCGGGGCGCGTCGCTCATGGAGCAGGTCGTGTACGCCGAGGAGATGCACCGCGCCGGCGCGCCGGGCACCGTGAACATCATCGGGCTGTCGAACATCGCCCCGGCGATCATGGAGCACGGCACCGAGGAGCAGAAGCAGACGCTGCCCCCCGCATGCTGCGGGGTGACGACATCTGGTGTCAGGGATTCTCCGAGCCCGACGCGGGATCGGACCTGGCGTCGTTGTCGACATCGGCGGTCCTCGATGGCGACCACGTCGTCGTCAACGGGCAGAAGACGTGGAACACGCTGGGCGCTTTCGGCCAACCGGTGTGAGCTGCTCGTGCGGACGCATCGCACCGCGCCGAAGCACCGCGGCATCTCGTGCCTGCTCGTCAACCTGACGCTGCCCGGCATCGAGGCGCGTCCGCTCGTGACCATCACGGGTGAACGGGAGTTCAGCGAGATCTTCTTCACCGACGTGCGGGGTGCCGCGCGAAGCGTTGCTGGGGCCGGTCAACGAGGGCTGGTGGGTCGCGATGACGACCCTTGCCTACGAGAGAGGCAGGGTCGCCAACTTGCATCTCGGGTTGCGCAAGAAGATCTCTCACCTGCTAAAGACGGCGAAGCGAAGCGCTGCGGCGCGGGATCCCGTGGTGCGCCAGCGGCTGGCACACGTCTAATTGGAGGGCGAGCTGCTGAAGCTGCTGTCGCAGCGGGCGATCTCGGGCGCCCCCCATGGCCGCGAGATGGGGCCGGAGTCGAGCATCGCCAAGCTCGTCTTGAGCGAGGCGGAGCAGCACCTGGGGGAGGTCGCGGGCGACGTGCTCGGCCCGGACGCCAACACGGGACGTTGGGGGCGTGACCGAGTGGCGATGCGGTCGTACACGATCGCGGGCGGCACCACCCAGGTGAACAAGAACATCATCGCCCAGCGCGTCCTCGGCCTTCCGCGCGGCTGACGGGCGTGGCACGCTCTCGGCGTGGGTGAGCTGAACGCGCACGAGGCCGTCAACATCTACTTCGACGAGGCGGCCGGGCTCATCGATCTGCACGACGAGATGAACGACGTGCTCAAGTCGTCGTACCGGGAGATCGCGGTGCAGGTGCCGGTGCGTCTGGATGACGGCGGGCTCCTGGTCGTGCGTGGCTATCGGGTCCAGCACAACGGTGCACGCGGTCCCTACAAGGGCGGAATCCGTTACCACCCGACGGCCGACCTCAACGAGGTGCGGGCGCTGGCGGCGTTGATGACGTGGAAGACCGCCTTGCTCAACATTCCGTTCGGCGGCGCAAAGGGCGGCATCGAGGTCGACCCGCTGCCGCTGAGCGCGGGCGAGATCGAGCGCATGACCCGTCGGTTCACCTTGTCGATCAGCCACGTCCTTGGCGTCTACCGCGACATTCCGGCACCCGATGTCAACACCAACGCGCAGGTCATGGCCTGGATGATGGATGCCTACTCCGGTAAGGAGGGGTACACGCCCGCCATCGTCACGGGAAAGCCGCTCGAGTTTGGTGGCGCACCGGGTCGGGAGGCGGCGACGGGTCGCGGCTGCGTGTACGTGCTTGCGGCGGCAGCGAAGCACTGGGGCGTCGACCTGTCGGACAAGACGGTCGCGATCCAGGGGTTCGGCAACGTCGGGTCGTGGGCGGGGGTCGAGCTCGCCAACCGAGGGATCAAGGTGGTTGCGGTATCCGACCGGTTCGGCGGGGTTTACAGGCAGTCGGGGCTCGACATGCCCGGCCTCGTGAAGCTCGCGCGCAGCGGAGGGTCCGTGACCGAAGCCGAGGACTGCGACCGCATCAGCAACGAGGAGCTGCTGGAGCTCGACTGCGACGTGCTCCTGCCCGCCGCGTTGGGCGAGGTGATTCGCAAGGACAACGCCGATCGCATCAAGGCCAGCATCGTGCTCGAAGCCGCGAACTATCCGACGACACCCGACGGCGACAAGATCCTCAACGACCGTGGTGTGCGCGTGATTCCGGACGTGCTGGCGAACGGGGGTGGCGTTGTCGGCAGCTACTTCGAGTGGACGCAGAACATCCAGCAGTTCACCTGGAAGGAGTCACGCTTCAATGACGAACTGGCGGACAAGCTCGAGGAGGGGTTCGATTCCGTCGCCGGCTTCGCCGACTACCACCAGTGCTCCATGCGCACCGCGGCGTACGCCATCGGCATCTCCCGAGTCGACAAGGCAGCCCACATCCGCGGCTACGTGTAGCTGTCATACCCCCGCGCTATTGATGCGTGCGAGGAGGGACATATGGGGTCCCAACGCACGCATCGAGACGCCGAGCTGGCCCGAGTAGCCGAGCGGCAGTTCGGCGCGTTCACGCACGCGCAGGCGGTGCGAGCCGGCTTCACTGCATCCGCGATCAGGAAGCGGATAGCTCGGCGCGTCTGGGTGGTCATCGATCACCACGTGTACAGAGCAGCGGCAACGCCCAAGTCCTGGCACCAGCGGCTCATCGCGGCGTGCCTCGGTGGTCCGGCAGTCGCCTCACATCGCGCAGCCGCTCAGCTGTGGAACTTCCCGGGCATGCCCGCCGAGATCATTGAGGTAACCGCGCTGCGACACCGGCGAAGGAAGCCGACGGAAGTCATCTGGCACGAGTCGTACCACCTCACTGAACGAGACGTCACCGAGATCGAGGGGATCCCATGCACGCGTCCCGTCCGTACATTCCTGGACCTGGGCGTGGTTCTATCCCCAGACCAGCTCGAGGCCGTGTTGAACGAGGGCCTCCGGCGCAACCTCCTATCGGTGGCCGTGATCGGACGGCGATTGGAGGAGCTTGGGTCGCTGCGACGCGGGACTGCTGTGGTCCGAGCGGTGCTCGACCGACAGATACAGGGGCGGCGGGCGCCGGAGAGCGTGCTAGAGACTCGATTTCTGCAGCTCGTCCGATCCGTAGGCCTGCCCGAGCCTGTCGCTCAGTTCCAGGTTTGGTCGGGCGGTCGCACCATTGCACGACTCGATTTCGCCTATCCGCGTCATCGGATTGGAATCGAACTCGATGGCGCGGCATACCACTCCGGGGCAGACGCCAGGAAGCATGATCGTCAGCGTGACAACAAACTCGGGATCATGGGCTGGCGCGTGCTGCGCTTCGACTGGGATGACGTCACCCGTACGCCGGATGACGTGCTGGCCATAATGCGTCCCTTGGGGTCCAAATAGTCCCCTGTGGGACGCATCGTCGCTAGAGCTTCGTCGTCCGAGCCAGGTCGGCGGCTTTGGACATCATGTCGAGGACGATGGGGCCGAAGGCCTCCATCTTGGGGTTGTCGGCGCCGCCGGCGACGTAGCGGGCGTAGCCGCCCTCGAGCACGATCGCGATCTTGAAGCGGGCGAGGATCTCGTAGTAGTCGATCTCGTCGACGGGCCGACAGCTCTCGTTCGCGTAGTACTCGAGCAGCTCCGACCGTGACGGCAGCCCCGTGTAATCGACGTAGCCCAGGCTCGACGGGTCATCGCCCTCTCGCGGCCACCCCATGATCACCCAGCCGAGGTCGAGCAATGGGTCCCCGACCGTCGCCATCTCCCAGTCGACGATCGCCGCCAGCCGCGCCGGTGCGCCGTGCCCGAACATCACGTTGGCGAACTGGTAGTCCCCGTGGATGATCCCGGGTTCGTACCGGCTCGGCTTGTGTCCGCGCAGCCACTCCGCGGCGACGTCGATTCCGGGCAGTTCCCGGAACTGGAACCGCGAGAGGTGCGACAGCCACCGGTCGACCTGCCGCTCGTGGAAGCCGTCGGGCTTGCCGAAGCCTTCGAGCCCGCGCGCACGCCAGTCGATCTTGGCCAGCTTGGCGATCCCGTCGACCAGCTGGAACCCGAGCCCGCGGCGCGCCTCCAGATCACGGTCGAACGGCGGCGGCCACGACCGCCCCATGCTCATCGGCGACCAGCCGTCGATGTGCCCCATCAGGTAGAACGTCGCGCCCAGCACGCTCGTGTCCTCGCACACCGCGATCGCCTCAGGATGCGGCACGTCGGTGCCGTTCAGCGCCTCGAGCACGCGGTATTCACGCAGCATCGTCTCGTTGCGGCCCGCGGGGACCTCACGCGGCGGCCGCCGCAGCACGATGCGGTGCTCGCCGCGCCGGAACTCGAAGATCTCGTTCGACGCGCCGCCGCTGATGAAGTGCGTCTCGATCGGCTCCCCCGCCCCGGGCAGCCCCTGCGAATCCATCCAGCGCGCCAGGGCGTCGGCGTCGACGAGGCCCTCCGTCCGAGCCTCGTCGTCCGCCGACCGCCACAGCGCGTCTGTCACAGGTTGCCGACCTCGAGGTCGAGCAGGTGCGCGAACTTCTCCCGGGCCTCGGCTCGGCGCTCGGGGAGGTGCGCCGGCGGCCACAAGCCCTCGTACGGCTGGTACTGCTTCAGCACCTGCCTCGCGATCGTCACCTTGTGCACCTCGGTCGGGCCGTCGGCGATGCCCATGATCGGCGCCGCCAGCCACATCCCCGCAAACGGCATCTCGTTCGACACCCCGAGCGCGCCGTGGATATGCATGGCGCGGTACACGACGTCGTGCATCACCTTCGGCGTCGCCACCTTGACGCCCGCGATCTCGGTACGCGCGTTGTGCCCGCCCACCTGGTCGATCGTCCACGCCGCGTGCAGCACCTGCAGCCGGAACTGGAGCAGCTGGATCCACGACTCGGCGATCACGTCCTGGACCATCTGTTTCTTCGCCAGCACCTCGCCCTGCGTCTCCCGGCTGAGCGCCCGCTCGCACATCATGTCGAAGGCCCGCTGGCACGCCCCGATGGTGCGCATGGCGTGATGAATCCGCCCGCCTCCGAGGCGCGTCTGCGCGATCACGAACGCCTGCCCCTCGCCGCCGAGCAGGTTCTCGGACGGAACCCGCACGTTCTCGTACCGCACGTAGGCGTGCGAGCCTTCGCCTTCGCGCTCGCCGCCCAACCCCACGTTACGGACAATGTTGACGCCGGGCGTGTCGGTCGGCACGAGGAACATGGACGCACCCTGGTAGACGGGCACGTCCGGGTCGGTGATCGCCATCACGATCGCGAACTTGGCGTACCGCAGGTTCGACGAGAACCACTTCTCGCCGTCGATGACCCACTCGTCGCCGTCGCGCTCGGCCCGGCACCGGAACTGCTGCGGATCGGCGCCGGCCTGCGGCTCGGTCATCGAATAGCAGGACGAGATGCGGCCGTCGAGCAGAGGCTGGAGGTACTTCTCCTTCTGCTCGTCGGTGCCGTAGTGGGCGATGATCTCGGCGTTGCCGGAATCGGGCGCCTGCGAGCCGAACACGCTCGGCGCCCACGTCGACCGCCCGAGAATCTCGTTCATGAGCGCCAGCTTCAGCTGCCCGTAACCCTTGCCGCCGAGCTCGGGCCCGAGGTGGCACGCCCACAGGTCGCGCGCCTTCACCTCATCCTGGAGCGGACGCACCACCTTCTCGTGGACAGGATGATCCTTGTCGTAGACGAGGTGTGAGTTGAACGCGAGGTCGATCGGCTCGATCTCGTCGCGCACGAAATCGGCGATCCAGTCGAGCTTCTCCTGGAACTCGGGCTCGGTCGAGAAATCCCATGCCATCGATTCAACCCTCTCGTCGCGTACGTCACAGTGTTGCCACGTTCACCTGCTGCGTGCCCGCCGCCGTCTCCGCCTCGGTCGGTGCCAGCGTGACCTTGCGCCCGACGAGCTCTTCGGTCTCGGCCGACGCGAGCAGATCGGGATCGAGCACCTTCCCATAGCCGCGATCGCCCTCCGGGAGATCACATACCACCACGCCCCACTCGGCATCGCCTTCCCTGCCGTGCACGACGGAGTACGCCGCCACCGTGGCCGCGCCGTCGTACACGTCTCGGATCTCGCGCTTGCCTTCGGCGTCGACCGCCGCTTGCACGCGCTCCTGCTCGGGCGGGGCGACGGGGCCGGGCTCGGTCGAATAGAGCCCGTAGACGTGTTTCGTCATATGCATCCCCACCCCGCTCACGAGCCCGTACGACCCCGGGTCCCGACGGAGCACGTCCGCCATGGTTGCGATCGAGTGCGTCATGTAGTCGCTCCCCGCCCCGCCGTGGTACGGCAGCCCACCCGTGACGGTCAGCGAACGCGAATCATTGTCGGCTAACCCGAGCGCATCGCGCGCGAAGTTCACCGAGCTGCCAAAGCAGCTGTACACGTCGAGGTGGGCGACGTCGTCGACGCCGACTCCCCCGACGCGTAGCGCCTCGTCGGCGGCGGCCGCCATCGCCGGCGAGCGCCACATCTCCTCGTGCTCGGCGACGTACGTCGGGTCGGTGGTGTAGCACCACCCCCGCAGGTATACGCGCCGCTCCGGCGGCACGCCGAGGGCGTCGGCCGCCTCGTGGCTCGCGAGTATCACCGCCGCCGCCATGTCGACGTCCATGATCGAAACCATGTACTTCGTGTACGGGTAGCCGACCATGCGGTTCTCGGGCGTGGCAGTGATGATCTCATCGGCCGACCGCGCCATCGGGAACCACGCCAGCTGGTTGGCAGCGGCAACTTCGGTAAAGGGTGCCAGCAGCGCCCCGAGCTCGTGCCGGTACTCGTCGAGCCCGATTCCCATGTGGCCGCGCCGCGCGTTGTCGAAGATCGCGAACGTCAGCCACGCCTGGAACACGTCGTGCGCGACCTCGGCCGGATGGAATGGCGCCTCCCACGGGAACGGGCGCCGCTCCTCCGGCTTGAAGCGGTACGGGTAGCGCTCGCCGCGCCGCTTGTACCGCCGCTGCGTCGCCAGCGCCTCCGCCCCACAGACCAGCGCGACGTCGAGCTGCCCGGTGAGGATCTGCTCGGCGACGTGGCTCACGAGCACCTGGGGCGTCGTCCCGCCGATGCCCGAGTAATAGGAGTGGCGAGGCGAAATCCCGAGCGCGTCGGCCAGGCGAGCGGGCGGGTCGTCGTACTGCCACGTCTGGCAGTACACGATCTGGAGGCTGTCGAGCCGCTCCAGCGCCGTCGAACCCGCGCCGGTGTCGTCGGCGGCGCGCCGGGCGACCTCCTCCCACATCACGAGCGGCTCGGGCGCGCCGTCGTCACCGACCTCTTCCGGATGCCACGTGTGCTGGCCCACGCCGATCAGGCACGGCGCCCGCGGATCCACCGCCGCCACCGCTACTTCCCCTGCCAGTTCGGCTTGCGCTTCTCGGCGAACGCCTTCGGGCCTTCCTTGGCGTCTTCCGTCTGGAAGATCATCGAGCTCAGGGCGCTCTCGTTCTTGTACGCCTCACGCAGGCTCATGCCGAGACCCTCCCACACGCTCTGCTTCGTCGCCTGTACGGCGAGCGGCGCGTTCGCAGTGATGCGGAGCGCGTACTCATTCGCCTTATCGAGCAGCTCCTCGCGCGGGACGACCGCGTTCAGCAGACCCATCTCGTACGCGCGCTCGGCCGGGATGAGATCGGCGCACAGGAGGAACTCCATCGCGTACGGGAACGGGATCTGGCGCGGCAGCCGCACCGTCGTCCCGCCCCCGGCGAACAGCCCTCGCTTCGGCTCCATCACCGAGAACTGCGCCTCCGGGCAGGCGACGCGGATGTCGATCCCGCCCAGCATCTCCATCCCGCCGGCGGTGCAGAAGCCGTTCACGGCGGCGATGATCGGCTTCCAGATCTTCGCCCCCCGCAGCACCGCCTTGGTGCCGTCGTCGAGCCGGTACCCGTCGACCTCGCTCAGTCCTTCCTTCTGGATGCGCTCGGCCACCTTGGTGATCTCGGGAACGTACGTCTTGAGGTCGGCGCCGGTGAAGAAGGCGTCGCCGACCCCGGTGATGATCGCGACCCACGCGTCGGGGTCGTCGTCGAAGCGCTCCCACGCCATGCGGAGCTGCTTGAAGTGCTCCATGTCAGCCGAGTTGCGCGCCTCGGGCCGGTCGATCGTGATGCGGACGACGTGGTCGTCGTCCCGCTCGTAGTGGATGGGCATTGCCGCCTTCCTGCCATGCTCCCGAACCTGACACGATAGTCAGGCGCCCACAGGCGTCTCGAGGCGCGAACCCGCAGGCCAGAGGGCCGCACGGGTGACGCGCGCCACCGCCGCGCTAACGATCGGCTAACAGTTGAACGGGAAGTTGAGCCGTGCCTGGTTCGGCGCGGCCGGGCCGGGCACGGCATTAACGGACGCTCGCTTCGGCGGGGTCGTTTCCGCGTCGCGGGCTCGCCGTCTTACTCGCCACCGTCGTCGAACACCGGCACGATTCGCTCCTCGCCGGTGAACGCGTCCGGGACCCGGATGACCGGGACACGCGCCTCGGCTCGCTTGGACTCCGCTCTTTCGCGCCGTGTTCTCCCTGTTTGCAAAGACGATGCGCGCGAAGCGCGGGCAGCTCGAGGATGGAGGCGCTGAGCTCGGCGCGTGGCCCTAATCCGCGGGGTCGGCCCTGCGGTGGCCGCATTGGTGCACCGCCGACGGGGTTGCGGCCGTACAGCTCGAGGGTGTTGTTGAAGATGTCGATGTAGCCCTGCCACGTCGCCTTGATCGTGTTCGTGTCGAGGCTGGCGCCGGCCGCGATGATCTGGCCCGCGAGTACGGGGTCCTTCGACGGGTTGCCTACC
>JBKOWY010000050.1:0-4829 GCA_046724655.1 Actinomycetota bacterium | reverse complement strand
CGGTACACCCATCAACAACGGACCGATGCACGTCGTCGTTAAAGCGGCCTTGCACAGCCTGGGCGAATGGGTACGCACGGGGAAACTGCCGCCAAAAGCGCCCCGGCTCGAAGTGACGGCTGGAGACCAACCCGAGATTCGGCGCAACGCCGACGGCATCGCGCAAGGTGGCATCCGCATGCCAACCGTCGACGTGCCGGTCGAGGTGCTCTCCGGCATACCGGGCCCGAACCCGGATCTCCTCTGCATCCTGCTGGGATCGACGACGCCGTTGCCTGCCGAGCGTCTCGCCGAGCTGTATCCGTCGCGTGACACCTACCGGCAGCGGTACCAGGCCGCCACCGACAAGGCGATCCAAGCGGGCTTCGCACTCGAAGCCGATCGCAACGCGCTCCGCGCATTCGCCGACCCGTTGCGGATGAAGCGCTGATTCAGCTCATCGAGCTTCGTGCATAACCGCCGATCCGCACGCCGACCTCCGCGCACCGAACGCGCGCACAGAACGTCGCCAGACGAGCGCCGCCAAGCGCGCCCGATCGGCACGTCAGGGTGCACAAGACTCCCGTGCCCACAAGAATGAGCCCGGAATGGTGACCCGTAACGAGGTGACGGTTGATGGGCGTCCCGCCTACGTCTGGAGCGGCGGCGAGGGCGATTCACTGCTGCTTCTACACGGCGCGTGGGCGGGCGCCGAGGTGCACTGGGCACCCGTGTGGGACCGGTTGGCGGTCAAAAACCGAGTGGTGGCACCCGACTTCCCCGGCCTGGCCTACGACGCACCGTGGGTGCCGTGCAGCTTCGACGACTCCACCCGCTGGATCGAGGGCGTGATGGATGCCACCGGCACGAAAAACGCGTGGATCGTGGGGAACTCGTTCGGCGGCGCGCTCGGCTCCCGGTTGGCGTCGCGCTCACCAGAGCGCTGCCTCGGACTCGTCCTCGTCGACGGCGGCCCCGCGCCAAACATGCCCGGGATCATCCACTCGCTCGTCACGCGGTGGCCCCTCCGGCAGGCGATGGAGGCGATCTTCGGGCGCAGCGCCTACAGCGCCTCGACCCTTCGTCGAGCGTTCGCCGACCCGGGGCGGGCGCCCACGGAACTACGAGAGCTCGTCACACAGCGGCGGCCCTGCCAGCTGCTGGTGGTAACCGAGATCTTCCTCGCGGCCGACCCACCCGTTCCACCGCCCCAGGTGCGAACGCCCCTCGTGTGGGTGCCGAAGATCACCTTCTCGGCAGCAACGTCAAGGTGGGCCGGCGACGCGAGCGATCACTGCCGAAGGCTGAACTCGCCGTCATCCCAGGCGCCGGCCATTTACCGCAGCTTGAGAAGCCGGATGAGTTTTGTACGCACCGTCTGGGACTTCGTGAGTGGCACTGCTAACAGACACGGGTCTTGACGCATACGTTCAATCCACGCCACCGAACGTGCACCCAGAACGCTCACCGAAGCCCCGCCGATGAACGCCAATCAGGCACATCTGCGCTCGTATCGCTCTGCGCACGGAACGCCATTTCCGTGCGCGAGCGCAACCGACATGGGTCACGCAGTTGAGGATCTTGGCGCGCACCTTCCCCCGCGCCAGATGTCCGTCCAACCGGGTCAGGCCTATACGGACCGATTCGGGAGCGACTGATTCACATGCCGAACTGCGTGCGGTGAACCGCCGCTACGGCCTCGGCTGGTCCGGTCACCTCCACGCGCGCCGCACTCTGCCGCCCGAAGACATACAGGAGTAGTTCGCCGGGCAGTCCACTGAGCCGCGCAGTCAGCTCGCCCGGCCGCACTCTCAATCGCTCGCTCGTTCCCGCCCACTCGATCTCAAGCCCAGCATCGCGAAGACGACGACCGAGGTAGCGGCTACCTCGACGGACGTTTCGCCACAACGCGGCCTCCAACGCGGGCGTGAGCGTGCGAGGATCCATCCCGTTGGCCCTCCGCACGTCTTCGTGATGAACGAAGAACTCGTTCAGGTTGGGAAACGAACGGACCCAGCCGATGCGGAAGAACCCGGGCGGCGGGCCCGACCGGATCCGGGCCACGAGCCACCAGAAGTCGCGGCGTTCCGCGAGTCTTACCCTCCGCCGCTCGGCGAAGCGCTGGAGCGGGCCCGTGAGCACAATGCAGGCGCTAGCGACCAGATCGCGCTCGCGCAGGACGATGTGTGCGGCGAGGTCGTGAGCGGTCCACCCCTCGAGCAGAGTGGCCACGGAAGGCCCCAGCTCGTCGAACACGTCGCACAGCTTCCGTCGCTCCTGCTCATCGAAAGCGAGATCGCCCATCCGGCGAAATCTACCGACCCTGAGGCAGCCGGTCTGCGGTCCCGAGCAACGTGTGTAGCAAAGCGCATGGTGATCGCGAGTTCGCCGCCGCCGAGGTGCCTGTGACGCTCGCGGTCGCAAGCAAGCGACGCTGAGGCGCTGCGAACGACACGACTGGAAGTAGCACCGATCTGCCGATCTGCGCCTGACCTCCGCGCACCGAACGCGCGCACAGAACGTCGGCAGATGAGAGCCGCCAGGCGCGCCATATCGGCATCTCTGAAGGAGCGGGGCCGGGTCAAGAGGTCGCTTTGGTAGGTCTGCTTGTGGTCGTTGAGGATCGGTGACGTCGTTGCTTGGTCGTGGGCGCGCGAGACCGATCGAGGAGGCACGATCGTCCGTGTTGTGTGTTCAGCTCGCGTGAGACGCGAGGTCCGCACCAGGGTTCCCTCGATGGTGAGGGAGGGCAGGCTCGGCTGCCGAGACATCTCTTCGCCCACTTGCGGGCGCATGGTGCGGTTCGGCCACGACCATCAGGGGCTCAATCACATACCTCGACCACGCCCGCATCGGGGGGTCATGCCGATACACGAGCTCGCCTGTGGTCGTGTCCGAGTGCTCACGCCGCCTGCTGGTCGGCCACGCGGCGGATCTCGCCGTCGCGCAGGCCGTAGTAGACGAGCGTGAGGAGCTTGCGGGCCACGGCAACGCGCGCTTTGTTCTTGCCGCGCCGGTCGGCGATGCGACGGAAGTCGCGTTGGAGCCAGGTGCCGCCGTGGTAGCGGGCGACGGCCTCGAGCGCGGCCCAGCGCACGAGCCGCGAACCCATCTTGGTGATCGAACCGCGCACGACCTTGGTGTCGGACTCGCGGTGACGGGGGGTGAGTCCGGCCCAGGAACACAGCGCCGGCGCCGATCGGAAGCGAGTGATGTCGCCGATTTCGGCGACGAAGATGGCGGCGATGGTGCGCCCCACGCCGGTGAGGGCTTGTATGGCTTGATAGCCGGTGTGGCCGCGCAGCTGCTGGTGGATGAGGCGTTCGAACATCGCGACTTCGCGGTCGTAGCGCTCGATCAGGTCGCGCAGGGACTCGATGCGGTTCGTGTAAGCAGGGGCGAGCTCGAGCGCGTCGAGTTGGACGTTGCCGCCGGGCCCGAACATGTCGAGGACGCCGGGCAGTACACCCTCTTTGGCCATCACCGCGTGGACCTGGGCCTTGAGGCCCGAGCGCAGGGCAACGAGCTTGGCTCGATAGCGCACCAGCTCGCGCAGCTCCCGCACCGCAGGCGGCGCGATCCACGCCTCCGCCAATCGACCGAGCCGTAACAGGTCCGCAAGGTCCCGGGCGTCGCGTTCGTCGTTCTTGACCCGCCGGTTGCCCCAGTCGTTGCCAGAAGGGTGCGCCAGGTGGACGCGGTGGCCATCGGCCTGGAGCAGGTCCACCGCCCAATACCAGCCGTAGGTCGCCTCGATCACCACCTCAGCGTCTTCGCCGGCTTGCGCGACGGCCAGCGACAGCGCGACCGGATCGTTGGCGATCCGCACACACGAGACCTTCTCGCCCTCGGCAGTCATCGTGTAGATGACCGAGCGGCGGCGGTGCAGGTCGATACCGACGTAATGTCGTTCCACAGGGGCCTCCCTTGTCGTGGGCAAACGGTGAGAAGCCCCGAGTGTTTCGCGACGCTCGGTTCTCACGGGGAGCGGAGGCCCCGCTCCTTCATCGCATCACCTCGGGAGCGGAGCTGCGGGGCGTCTCTGAAGCGCTGCGTTCGTAGGTGGGTCGTCAATGCCGGTCCACAAATGTTCCCGTGCCACTCTTGACACTCGGCCTTCGAGTGGCACGATCGCAGAGAAGTCGATTGGCCGCGCCCACGAGCTGCGGATGGTGGTTGCGGGGGTCGCACGCATGGTGGGATCTTGTGGGATGAACCCACCGCCGCGAGGAGCTCTGTTCACCGTTCGTATTGGGTGCCCGTGTGTAGGCGAGGTGAACGATGCCTGAGGCGACGGATCCCACGTTCTATCGGAGTCCCGGCGCTGCAATCGCTGCTCCTCCGGAGGAGCTCGCGTACGTGGCGGCGTTCGATCCTTCCGGCCGGGTGAACGACGCGATGACCGTGATCGACTGTGCCCCGTCGTCGCCGACGTGCGGCAGCGTGGTCGGTTGGACGGACCTGCTGACCGCCGGGAACGAGTTGCACCATTTCGGGTGGAACGCGTGCTCGAGCGCCCTTTGCCACCGGGGGCACGGCGACCACGAAGGCGCCGCGCCCCTGGAACGGCGCTACCTCGTTGTTGCGGGCGTGCGGTCGTCACGCATCCACATTCTGGACACGAAGCCTGACCCGCGCTCGCCGCAGGTGGTCCGCACCATCGAGGCCGACGAGCTTGCCGCCAAGGCGGGTTACTCGCGGCCGCACACCGTGCACTGCGGGCCTGGTGGCATCTTCATGTCCGCGCTCGGCGGAGCCAACGGCAACGACGGCCCGGGCGGCGTCGCGCTGCTCGACCACGACACCTTCGACGTCATCGGCCCGTGGGAGCTCGACCGCGGCGACCAGTA
>JBKOWY010000020.1:0-7083 GCA_046724655.1 Actinomycetota bacterium | reverse complement strand
GCGCATCGCGGAGGAGATCGTCACCACGGCGGCTCCGGTCGGGAGCTCGGGTGAGTTCGACTTCGTCGAGCGGATTGCGGCGCCGTTCCCGCTCGCGGTGATTGCGTCCTTCCTGGGAGTGCCCCGAGAGGATTGGGATCGGTTGTTCCGCTGGACGAACGAGGTAATCGGCAAAGAGGACCCGGAGTACCGGCGACCGGGTGAGACCCCGGGCCAGACCATCAAGCGGGCGCGGGGTGAGGTGCACGCGTACTTCGACCGCCTGATCGAGCAGCGCCGCAGCGAGCCACAGGACGACCTCATGAGCGAGCTGATCCGTGCCGAGGTCGATGGGGGCCCTCTCAGCCCACGGCAGCTCGCCTTGTACTGCGAGCTCTTGGTCGAGGCGGGCAACGAGACCACGCGTAACCCCATCAGCGGCGGCTTGCTCGCGTTCAGCGAACACTCGGGGGAGTGGGAGAGGCTGCGTGCCCGTCCCGAGCAGTTGCCAGACGCTGTCGAAGAGATCCTGCGGTGGGTCAGCCCCATCAGTCACTTTACGCGGGTTGCCACCGAGGACTACGAGCTGCGAGGTGAAGAGATCCGCGCCGGCGATCAGGTGGGGCTTTATTTCGCGTCGGCGAACCGCGACGAGGAGGTGTTCGACCACCCGTTCGCATTTCGCGCCGATCGCCACCCGAACCCACATCTCGCGTTCGGGTTCGGTGAGCACTTTTGCATGGGCGCACAACTCGCGCGCGTCGAGCTCGAGATCATCTACGGCCTCGTGCTCGAACGCCTCGAGTCGTTCGACGTCGCGGGGCCGGTGGAGCGCCTGAGCTCGATCACCAATGGCAGCATCAAGCGCCTGCCGATCCGCTATCAGATCAAGGAGCATTGAGATGAGCGCCGCCCGAACCATGACCGCACCGGTTCGTCACGCCAATCGCCTGTTCATCGACGGCGCCTGGGTCGAGCGGTCGTCGGATGCGACCATCGACGTGATCGACTCCGGGACCGAGGCGCTGTACTTCCGCATCGCTGCCGCGGGCCCCGACGACATCTCGCGCGCGGTTGCCGCCGCGCGGCAGGCGTTCGACGAGGGCCCGTGGCCGCGCATGACCCATGCCGAGCGGACGGGCGTACTGCGTGCGCTCGCCGCCGGCATTCAGGGGCGTGGCGACGTGCTCGGCCAGCTATGGCCGCGCGAGACCGGGACGGTCTACAAGAACGCGCAGTATGCGGGGAGGATCGGATCGGGCGCGATCCTCCAGTACGCCGCGCTGGCGGACACGTTCGCGTGGGAGGAGGAGTGCCCCCCGACGGCCGGCGGCGAGTTCGGCCTACTCGTGCGCGAGCCGGTCGGAGTCGTCGGCGCGATCATCCCCTGGAACGCGCCAGTGGCCCTGATCTGCCACAAGATCGCGCCGACGCTCCTCGCGGGGTGCACCGTCGTGCTCAAGTCGGCGCCGGAGGCGCCGGGCGAGGGCTACCTGTTCGCCGAGGTCGCCGAAGAGATCGGGCTCCCACCGGGCGTCCTCAACGTCGTCACCGCGGACCGGGAGGTGTCGGAGCTCCTCGTGCGCGACCCCGGCGTCGACAAGATCACGTTCACGGGGTCGACCGCCGCGGGCCGGCGCATCGCGTCGCTGTGTGGCGAGCGCATCGCGCGCTGCACGCTCGAGCTCGGCGGGAAGTCGGCGGCCGTGGTCCTCGACGACATGGACCTCGGCACGGCAGCAAAGACGCTCGCCCGCGCGGAGTGCGCGCTGAACGGCCAGGTGTGCTCGTCGCTCACGCGGGTGATCGTGTCGAAGCACCGCCACGACGAGCTCGTCGCCGCGCTCGCTTCGAGGTTCTCGCAGACGCGGGTGGGCGACCCGTTCGACGAGCAGACACAGCTTGGGCCGCTCGTCTCCGAGCGCCAACGCGACCGGGTCGAAGGCTACATCGCCAGGGGCGTTGCCGAGGGAGCGACGCTCGCGGCCGGTGGCGGGCGCCCCACGGACCTCGACCGCGGCTACGACGTCGAGCCGAGGGTGTTCGGCAACGTCGACAACGGCTCGACGATCGGCCGAGAGGAGATCTTCGGGCCCGTCCTCAGCGTGATCGCCGCCGACAACGAGCAGGACGCTGTGCGGGTCGCCAACGACACCGTTTATGGGCTCAACGCGTCGGTGTTCACGAACGACGTGGACCGCGCCCGCGCGGTTGCGCGGGAACTCCGCTCCGGCACCGTCGGGCACAACGCGTTCCGCACCGACTTCGGGATGGCGTTCGGTGGCTTCAAGCAGTCGGGCATCGGTCGCGAGGGCGGCAAGGAAGGGGTGCTGCCGTTCCTCGAGACGAAGGCCGTCATCCTCGACGGCACGCCCGAGGCGCAGGCAGCGCGAAGCTCAGGCTCTTAACCGCGCGGCAATCCGAGGATCCGCTCGGCGATGATGTTGCGTTGGATCTCGGAGGTGCCGCCCGCGATCGATGCTGCCTTGCTCCACAGCCACTGACGCTGCCAGCGTCCGTCCGCCGGGAGTGAGTCGGCGCCGTGCCACAGGGGCGACGCTTCGCCAGTGAGCTCGAGACCCACATCGGAGAGGTGTTGCGTCATGTCGCTCCATGCAAGCTTCACCCAAGACGACTCCGGCCCCGGCTCCTCGCCCGATGCGAGGCGCGAAAGGGTTCGCCAGTTGTGCAGGCGCAGTACTCGCAGCTCCACGAACGACTGCGCGAGTGCATCGGCCGTCTCCACGTCGGCGAGCGCGCCGCGCTCATGGGCGAGGGCATAGAGGTCCTGGAGGTAGACCTCGTGGACGACCTGCTCCTTGAAGGGAAAGGCGGTGCCACGCTCGTGGGCCAGCGTGGTGTTGGCGACCGCCCAACCGTTGTTGAGCGCGCCGACGAGGTAATCCGCCGGCACGAACACGTCGTCGAGAAATACCTCGTTGAACTCTGCTTCGCCCGTGATCGAGGTCAGCGGACGGATGTCGATCCCTTCGGCCTCCATGTCGACGACGAAGTACGAGATGCCGCGATGCTTCGGTAGCTCGGGATCGCTGCGCGCCAGGCAGATGCCCCAGCGGGCGAAGTGCGCGTAGCTCGTCCATACCTTCTGGCCCGACAAGAGCCAGCCGCCCTCGACGGGCGCGGCTCGGGTCGAGAGGCCGGCGAGGTCGGAGCCGGCGCCGGGCTCGCTGAAGAGTTGGCACCAGATCTCGCGGGCGTCGAGGATCCGCGGGAGCCAGCGGCGCTTCTGCTCGTCGGTGCCATGCGCGAGCAGTGTCGGACCCGCCAGGTTGATGCCGTTCCGGTTGACGGGTTGGAGCGCACCCGAGCGGGCGTACTCCATGTTGAAGATGGCGACCTGCACCGGCGACGCGTCTCGGCCACCGAACTCCGCCGGCCAGTGGATGGCGATCCAGCGGTCCCGCGCCAGCTTCGCTTGCCACGCCCGGCCCCACTCGATCTCCTCGGCGAGCGAGGTGAACGGCGGCGGAAGCTCGAGGTTGGCGTCGAGCCAACCCCGGATCTCGGCCGCGAACACCTGCTCCTCCGGGGAGAGGCTCAGATCCATCTCAGAGGTCCCAGAAGCGCTCGCGCTGGTAGCAGGTGAACGAGTCGCGCAGCGCCGTCTCGTCGTCAGTCGTGAAGGGCCGGTAGGCGGGCTCGCCGCGGCCGCGCACGTAGAGCAGGTCGCCGCCGGTGCGGTCGTGCCGGAACTTCTGGTGCACGAGTGTCCGCTTCACGATTTTGTTCGTGCCCGTGGTCGGCGGATCGCGCAGGATGCGCACGTAACGCGGGCGCCACTTCGGGCCGATCGCCTCCTGGGCGTCGAGCCAGGCCCCGAACCGCTCGGGCTCGAACTCGGCGCCCTCGCGTAGGACGAGTCCCGCCATGACCTGATCGCCGGCCTGGTCATCGGGCACGCCGTACACGGCGGCGAGGAGGACGTCCGGATGCCTGGCGAGCGCGTTCTCAATGGGCTGGGCGGGGAAGTTCTCGCCGTCGACGCGGAGCCAGTCGGCGTTCCTGCCGGCGAAGTACAGGTAGCGGTCCTCGTCCAGGTAGCCGAGGTCACCCGACCAGTACCAACCGAAGCGCAGCGTGCGCTCCGTCGCCTCCGGATTGTTGTAGTAGCCCTCGAACGGTCCGGCACCGGCGGTGTTGACGATCTCGCCCACGCACTCTTCGGCGTTCACGAGACGGCCATCGGCGTCGAACTTCGCCGAAGGTTTCTCGATGCCGTCCTCGTCGACGATCTTCACGTTGTCGCCCACCTGGCCGAGGGCGCCGGCGCGTTGCTCGACCTCGCGATTGACGGCGACACCCCCCTCGGTGGCGCCATAGGCGTCAATGACCTCGACGCCGAAGCGACGCGCGAAGGCGTCGACGATCTCGGGCGAGCCCTCGTTCCCGAACGCGACCCGCAGCGAGTTGTCAGTGTCGTCGGGGCGCTCGGGCGTCGAGACGATGTAGGCGAGCGGCTTGCCGGTGTAGTTGAAGTACGTGGCGCCGTAGTGGCGGACGTCGGCGAGCCAACGAGACGCGCTGAAGCGACGAGCGAGCCCGACCGAGGCCCCACTCACGATCGACGGTGCCCAGCCGACCATGAGCGCGTTCGAGTGGAACAGCGGCATGCACACATACCCGACATCATCGGGACCTAGATCCATCATCATGCAGAAGCGGTTCCCGGTGACAAGCAACCGCCGCTGCGTACAAATCACGGCCTTCGGTGCCGCCGACGTGCCGGAGGTGAAGATCAGCGCCCACAGCGCGTCGGGCCCCGGCTCGACACCGGGGTCGTCGTCGGTCACGGTTGCGAGCGCGGCGTCGAGGTCGTCGCCGTCGGCGTCACCCCCCTCGTCGTCGAAGCGGTGCGAGACGAGCAGGGGTGGCAGCGACGCAGCCACGGGCGCGAGCAGGGGCCGGTGGCGTGGCTCGCTGATGACGAGGTCGCAGTGCGTGTGCTCGATGTCACGCAGCAGGTGCTCCTGGCGACGGGTGTGGTTCAGGCCGACGACGGCCGCACCGGCGAGCGCGGCGCCCCCGAGCGCGAAGAGGTAGTCGGGCGTGTTGTCGAGGAGCACCCCGACGTGCAGGCCCCGACCCGTCGGTTGCGGCCGAGCGAGGAACAGGTTGGCGAATCGCCGGCACTCGCGGACGTACTCGCCGTGAGTCCACACCCGGTCTCCGAACTTCAGCGCTGGAGCGTCCCGGCGGTCGGCGTCGGCAGCGTTGCGCCTGAGCAACGCGGCGGCGTCGGCGGCCGGCATTTGCGCCTCACCGGGAGCCGGTACGGACCGGCCCCGCAAGCTCTCGGGTGACACGAGCGTGAGCGTATCGAGGCGAACTCCGATGCGTTCCTAGAGCATCAATATGTTGCTCTAGGTACGCATCGAGCGACGCACCACGGTCAGCGAATGGTGCCCACTCCGGGGATGAGTGGCAGGTCGAGCGGAGTGACCCATCCCGGCGGCAGGTCGTTGACCGCGGGTACTGCGTTGAGGGCCCGCAGCCCGGTCGCCAGACAACCGGCGGTCGCTGCGTCCCGACCGGTTCCGTCGGTGAATCGGAACGCAGTCTCCTGCGTGATCGACGGAGTCCCCTCGATCTCGACCCGATAGACGTCGTCCTGTGTGCCGCGAGGCCAGTCGGGCGCGGCGTGAGCGCCGACGCGGTTCACATGCTGCAGTTGGACGCGCGTCTCGCCCTTGTAGACGCCGTTGATCGTGAAGTTGATGGCGGCCACCTCACCGGGATGGATCATGCCCTTGGCCGTCTTGATCTCTTCGTCGGTGACCCACTTGTCCCACGTCGTGGTGATCTCGTCGAGCTCGATGCCGACGGCGTGCGCCATCATCGGCACCGTCGCGCCCCAGGCCATGATCAGGATCTCGGGGTGTTCGAGCATGGCTTGGTATTCCGGTGGACGTCCGATGCCCATCTCGTTCTCGTAGTCACCCTCGTAGTTGCTGTAGTCGAGGATCTCGAGCGCCCGCACCAAGCGGACCTCGGCGCAGAGCCCCATGAGCGTCATGGGAAAGAGGTCGTTGGCGAAGCCGGGATCGATCCCGGTCGTGAAGCACGACGCGCCACCCGTCTCGCACGCCTCGGTGATCGGGGCCATCCAGTCGGGCGGGTTGAGCGTCATCGCCGGCCACACCCACGGGGTCATGGCCGTCGAGCACACGTCGATGCCGGCTCGCAGGAAGGCGCCGATGTCGCGGATGTTGTCGACCGGGTGTGCCGCTGTCGGCCCGTAGTGGACCAGGGCATCGGGCTCGAGGGCGACGAGGGCCTCGACGTCATCGGTGGCCGTCAGGCCGATCGGATCGAGGCCACAGATCTCCCCGACGTCCCTCCCAACCTTGGCCGGAGTCCTGACGCCGACGCCCACGAGCTCGAACTCCGGGTGGGGGAGGATCTCGGGGATCACCAGTCGGCCGACGAAGCCGGTGCCCCAAACCACGACTCGCTTGGCCATCCGCTTCCTGTCCTCTTCTTCCTGGAGTCGGCGCATCCTGCCATTCCAGACCTGCTGGCTCGGGAATGAAAGCCCGGCCCGGCGCGGTTTTCTCCTTGTAATCCTGTAATCAGCGGCCCTGGAAGCCCAGGAGGCCCCCCTTTGAACGAAACCGCCGAGCACCTGACCCTGCCCTTGCTGCCTCTGGCCACGGGCGTCGTGCTCCCGCAGATGGTCGTCACCCTCGCGCTCGAGACCGACGAGGCGAAGGCGGCTGCCGACGCCGCCACTGGTGGCGACGGGCAGCTGCTCCTCGTCCCGCGGGTCGACGGGCGCTATGCCCGGGTCGGGACGATCGCTCGGATCGAGAGTGCGGGCGAGCTGCCGAACGGCGTGCGCGCCCTCGTGCTGCGTGGCGTCCAGCGTGCGACCGTCGGTGTCGGAGTGGCCGGCACCAGCGCCGGCCTGTGGGTCGAAGCCGAGCCCGTCGACGACTCCGGCGAGCCGACGGAGCGGGCGCGCGAGTTGGCGCGCGATTACCGCGCCATCGTGGGCGCCATCGCCGAGCGCCGCGGCGCCGGGCGCCTGCGCGAAGCGCTCGCCGGCGTCACGGATCCCGGCGCGCTGGCCGACACGGCCGGGTG
>JBKOWY010000172.1:0-11275 GCA_046724655.1 Actinomycetota bacterium | reverse complement strand
GCCGGCACTGTGAGCAGGGGCTGATCGGTGTTCAGCTGCGGCGCGTCAGGCCCGGCCATCGCGTCCCGGTAGACCGACTCGAGCGCGGTGACGCCTTCCACGATCAAGTCGCGCCGGGCGCGGCGGTGCTGACGTTTGTGTCGTTCCGCCTGTCGCTTCAGCAGTGTCGTCCGCGACCGTTCCGGGTAGCCGGCGCGGTCCAGCTCGGCTGCGAGCTCTTCGGCCTCGGCCACCTGATCGGCTTCGAGACTGGCGACGGCGTCCTGCATCGCCTCGAAGACTTCGTCGCTGGCCTCCATCGCCGAACTGCCCGTCCCGTCGAGTTGTGCCGCCGCCGTCACGAACATGCGCCGAACATCGCCGAGCACCCCCAGCATCGCCCGGCCACGATCGAGACGGCCGCCAGCGAGCCTTGCCGCCAGCGCGGCTGATTCGGCATCCGCGTCCTCGGCGAGAAGCGCATCGCGCAGCGCCGTCTCGGGCAGCGGGGCGAGATCGATTCGCTGACAGCGCGACCGGACGGTCTCGAGCAACTCGTCGGGCGAGGACGTGACGAGCATGATCGTGCTGCGCGCCGGTGGCTCCTCGATGGTCTTCAGCAGCTTGTTCGATGCCTGCTCGTTGAGACGATCCGCCTCGAGGACGGCGACGACCTTCCGCTCGGCCTCGATGGGCGCGCGGTGGGCCTCGCGCATGATGGCCTCGGCCTGCGCCACGAGGATCTGGTTCCCTTCGGGCTCGAACTCGACGACGTCGGGGTGCATGCCCCGCAGCACGAGGTCCTGCAGGCGCGGGTCACCTGCCGGATCGATGACGTCCGCCGCGAAGCAGCGCGCGGCGTCCTCGAGGCCCGAGCTGCGCGGCCCCACCAGGAGGTAGGCGTGTACCGGCCGCTCTGCCGCGCGCTGCAGCAGCCCCACGGCGCGTTCCTGACCGACGACCCTTTCCCACATGGTCCTGAGACTACGGCGCAACCCGTGAGGCCAACGATGCCCGTCCGCCCCCACTCACGTGCTCTTCAGGGGCCGCGGCGTCGTGTCGATACGGTCACGATGGGACGTCGGCAGGAGAGGACGAGTGCCCTCCGGCAAGTGCCGGGACTGGCGCCGCTAGAGAGCGAGCCGTTCGCGCACGGTGTTCCATACACGGTCGGCGACGAGCTCTACCTCGTCGTCGCCGTCGATCACGACCCAGCCCCGGTCGGCAGCGAGGCTGCGGTAGGCCTGGCGCACGACGGCGTGGAAATCGGCACCGGCGCGCTCGAGCCGGTCGCGAGGCTCGGTGCGGCGTGACTCGGCGGTGGCGTCGTGGACGTCGAGCACGATTACGAGGGCGGGCTCCAGGCCATACGTCGCCCAGCGGTTGAGCTTCTCGACCCTTTCGACGCCAAGGCCGCGGCCCACTCCTTGGTACGCGAGCGACGACGGGACGTACCGGTCGCTCACGACATCGGCTCCCCGTGCCAGGGCCGGCCGGATGACGTCGGCGACTTCCTGGGCGCGGTCGGCCGCGAGAAGAAGCGTTTCCGTCATCGGGTCGACGGTCGCCGGCTCGTCGAGGAGCAAGGCGCGAATTGCACCTCCGACGTCCGTCGCGCCGGGCTCGAAACTGGGGACCACGTCGTGCCCGAGGGCGCGGAGCCGGTCGACCAGGAGCCCGGCCTGGGTGCTCTTGCCGCTGGTATCGCCCCCCTCGAGGACGACGAAGTGACCCATGACGGGCTAGTCCCCGGCTTGGGGAACTACGGAGGGTGGCACGCCTTCACGTTCTCGTCGGCGGGCTCGACGCACGGCGCGCCACGACACGAAGCCGGCGAAGAACGTGATCAGCCCGCCGCCCCACAGCGCGAAGCGCACACCCGGCAGGGCGTACGTCGCGCCCCCGATCTCGATGGCGAGGTCGGTGAACAGCGCGTCCGACACGCGGTCCCAGAAGTCGGCCCACAGCGGCGAGATCGTCAGCGAGATGAGCAGGCACAGGCGGACAACGGTGTAGAGAGTCGCGAATGTTCGACCCCGCAGCTCGTCGCGCACGTTCTCCTGCAAGACGGTGAAGCCGGTCACGTAGGAGCTGCCGGCACAAGCGCCGACGATCCCCACGAGTAACGCGGCGGGGACGATGCTCGACGTCGTGGCGGCAGCCACGAGGGCGGCACCGCTGGCCATGACCGCGAACTGGAACACGGTCTCGCGTGGTACCCGCCTTTGGATTGCCACGAGGCTGATGACGCCGAGCGCGGCACCGAAGCCGAGCGCCGTCATCAGCACACCGAACTCGGCGCTCCCGCCGCCGAGCACCTGCTGGGCGAACACGGGGCCGAGCGGGATCATCGCACCACCGCCGATGATCCCGACGCCGATGCCGATGATCACGCCACGAACGAGACGATCGTGGCGGATGAAGCCAAGCCCCTCGGAGATGTCGCGGAACGTCGCCGTCCAGTCGGCCTTCTGGCCCTGGCGATCGAACGTGCGCGGGATCGGCAACCGGAAGATGATCAAGGCCGACACGAGGAAGGTGATGCCGTCGACCCATAGCGCCAGGGACTCACGATCGACCTCGAGGAAGGAGAACGCGTTGAACCCGCTGAGCCAGCTCGCGACGAGCGCGAGCAGCGAGAAGGCGAGGGACGCGACCGGGAACGTTCCGAACGCGGCGAGGAGCCCGAGCGAGTTCGCCGAGGTGAGCTGTTCGGTGTCGACGAGGTTCGGGATCGACGCGTCCTTCGCCGGCCCCCACAACAGCGAGAGGATCTCGAGGGCGAACGACACGAGCACGAGCCCGAGCAGGCTGTCGACGAACGGCAGCAGCGCCAAGAGCGCGGCCCGGCCGATGTCGCACGCGACCATGACCCGCTTGCGGTCAAATCGGTCGACGATGACGCCGCCGACGGTGGCGAGGAAGAAGCCGGGGACTACACGGGCCACCATCACGAGGCTGACGGCGGCGCCCGACCCACCCGAGACGCGGGCCGCGATCGCGAGGATCGCGATGATCCCGATCCAGTCGCCCAGGCTCGACACGACCTGGGCCACCCACAGCTTGAAGAACGAGCGGGTTCCGAAGACGCGCCAGAACGCCCCTGCCGGCGGCAGCCCGGACTCCGGTGACCGCGGGATGAACGGTGCCTGCCGGTCCGCCATGGTGATGGTCAGGTTAGGTGTGGGGTCGCGCCGCCGACAGGTCTGGCGCCGGCCTGCGCCTCACGTTCTACGACCGTTCACGTGCGACGTGTGCGTCCCGCCGGCCGTTCCCGTCGTCGGTGGGAGACGGTTCGGACCCGACGGCGGGCGCTTCCATCGTCGCCACCACCTCAGCCGTGGTGGCCGGAGGCTTCTTGCCGCGCTTGCCACCGTTCCCGCCGCGGCCGCCGGCGGAAGACTTGCGGGCGCTGCCACCCGTCTTGGCGGCCTTCTTGGTGCCCTTTTTCGCGCCGGTCGCCTTCTTCTTCGTCGCCCGTTTCCGGGGTCTCTTCGCCGGTCCGCGTGCTTCCCGCTCCCGCAGGAGCTCGACGGCCTCCCCAAGCGCGACCGACTTCGGGTCGGTGCCGCGCGGGATCGTCGCGTTCAGTGAGCCGTCCGTGACGTACGGGCCGTACCGGCCGTCCATCACTCGTATGGGCGCGCCCGTGTCGGGGTGCGCGCCGAGCTCGGCGATCGGCGGCCTGGTGCGCCTGCGATGCTGCTTCGGCTGGGCGAAGAGCGCCAGCGCCTCCTCCACGGTGACGGTGAAGATCTGCTCCTCGGTCTCGAGGCTGCGGCTCTCTTTGCCTTTCTTGAGGTACGGACCGTAGCGGCCGTTGTGCGCGGTGATCTTGTGGCCCTCGGGATCGGTGCCCACCACCCGCGGCAGGCGGAGGAGCTTCAGCGCCTCCTCGAACGTGATCGTGTCGAGGCTCATCGACGACAGCAGCGACGCCGTCCTCGGCTTCTCCTCGCCGTCGATCAGCTCACCGAGCTGCACGTAGGGCCCGTACCGGCCGTCGCGGGCGATGACCTCGAGACCGGTCTCGGGATCCTTGCCGAGCACCTGCGGCCCTTCGGCCGCCCGCTCGAGCAGCTCGACTGCCAGCTCGACGGTGAGCTCGTCGGGCGGGATGTCCTCGGCGAGCGAGGCGCGTTCGTCGTCGCGCTCGAGGTACGGACCGAACTTGCCGACCCGCACGTTGATCGTCCGCCCCTGGCCGTCCTTGCCGATGAAGATCGTATTGATCTCGCGCGGGTCGATCTCAGCAAGGTGGTCCTCGCCGACGAGCTCTTTGAGGCCACGCTGGCCGTCACCGAAGTAGAAGTCGCGCAGCCACTGCTCCGATTCGCTCTCCCCGCTCGCGATGAGGTCCAGCTGCCATTCCATGGTGGCGGTGAAGTCGTAATCGACGAGATGCTGGAAGTACCACTCGAGCAGCTGCAGCTTGGCGAACGCGGTCCACGACGGCACGAGCGCGCTGCCCTTCTTCCACACGTACCCGCGTTCGTGCGTGATCGTCTGGATCACGGATGCGTACGTCGACGGGCGCCCGATGCCGCGCTCTTCGAGCTCCTTCACGAGGCTCGCTTCCGTGTAGCGCGCCGGCGGTTGTGTGGTGTGGCCGGCAGCGGCGAGCGATTCACAATGGACCGCGTCACCCTCGGACAGCGGTGGGATCCGCGACTCGGCGTCCTCCAGCTCGGCGGCGGGGTCGTCGGCTCCCTCGACGTACGCGCGCCGGAACCCGAGGAACTCGTACGTCTTGCCCGACGCCGCGAACATCGCGGCTTCACCCGCGGTCGACGTCGCCGACAGTCGGATCGACAGGCGCCGGGCGCGCGCGTCGGTCATCTGGCACGCCAGCGTGCGCATCCACACGAGTTGATAGAGGCGCCGCTCGTCGGTGCTGAGCTCGCCGCGCACCTCGTCGGGGCTGCGCATGCGTTCGCCCGCGGGGCGGATCGCCTCGTGCGCCTCCTGTGCGTTCTTGACCTTGCTCTGGTAGGTGCGGGGCGCGTCCGGGAGGTACTCCGTCCCGTAGAGGGTGCGGATCTGCTCGCGGGCGCCGTTGATCGCCTGGTCCGACAGGTTCACGGAGTCCGTGCGCACATAAGTAAGGAATCCACGCTCGTAGAGCCCCTGGGCGACTCGCATGGTGCGCCCGGCCGAGAACCGCAGCTTCCGACCTGCCTCCTGCTGCAGGGTCGACGTCGTGAACGGCGCCTTCGGTCGCTCGGTGAAGGCCTTCGACTCGACCGAGGAGACCTCATAGCCGACGTCGCGCAGCCGCCCGACGAGGGCCTCGGCGTCGGACTGGCCCAGCTGGACGATCGGATCGCCCCCCCGGGCGCCCTCGGCGACCTGCCCCGTGGCGGGATCGAAGTCACGGCCGCTGGCGATCTTGCGGCCGTCGAGCTCGACGAGCGTGGCCGGGAAGCGATCACCGTTGTCGGCCCCGCCGACAGCGAACTCGCCTTCGAGATCCCAGTACTCGGCGGCCCGGAACTCCATCCGGGCCCGCTCCCGCTCGACGACCAGGCGGGTGGCGACGCTCTGCACCCGACCCGCCGACAGCCGGGGCATCATCTTCTTCCACAGGACGGGCGACATCTCGTAGCCGACCAGCCGGTCGAGCACTCGCCGGCTCTCCTGGGCTTCGACGAGCTTCATGTCGAGGTCGCGCCAGTTCTCGATCGCCTCCTCGATTGCGTGCCGCGTGATCTCGTGGAAGACCATCCGCCGCACCGGCACGTCGGGGTCGAGCACCTCGAGCACGTGCCACGAGATCGCCTCGCCCTCGCGGTCCTCGTCAGTGGCGAGATACAACTCGCTGGCGTCCTGGAGGGCGTGCTTGAGCTCCTTGACAACCTCCTTCTTCTTCTTGGGCACGACATAGATCGGCTGGAAGTCGTGCTCGACGTCGATCCCCAGGCGTCCGGCATCGGTGCCCTTGTACTTCTTGGGGACTTCGCTGGCGTTGCTCGGCAGGTCGCGAATGTGACCGACGCTCGACTCCACGATGTAGTCCGCGCCGAGGAAGCCCGCGATAGTGCGGGCTTTCGCCGGTGACTCGACGATTACGAGCGGCTTGGGCACGTGCGAGATCCTCGTCGTACGGGTTTCGAAAAGGCCAACCGGGGGCGTTGACCCTTACCGTGGTGCCACGAACGAGGTACCCGTGTCAAACATTCCCCAACCGGCCGGACCCCGTTCATGGTGCGGTCTTGTCTATCGTGTCGGACCATGCAGTTGGCGGCATTGAGCCTCAACCCCAGGGATATCCTCGAATCTTTCGGCCCCTGGGCGACGATCGGGCTCTTCCTCATCGTGTTCGCGGAAACGGGCCTGCTGATCGGATTCTTTCTCCCCGGTGACTCGCTCCTCTTCACCGCCGGCCTGCTCGCGTCGCAAGGCGATCTCAATATTGCCGTGATCCTCATCGGCTGCTTCCTCGCCGCCGTCATCGGAGACCAGGTCGGGTACACGATCGGGCAGCGCGCCGGGCCGGCGTTGTTTCGTCGACCCGACTCGCGGATCTTCAAACAGAAGTACGTCGATCGAACAAAGGAGTTCTTCGAGAAGCACGGGCCGAAGACGATCCTGCTGGCGCGCTTCGTGCCGATCGTGCGGACGTTCGCGCCCGTGCTGGCCGGCGTGGGCGAGATGAAGCGCCGCGTCTTCACGACTTACAACGTCGTCGGCGGGCTCGTCTGGGGCGTCGGGGTGACGCTCGCCGGCTACCTGCTCAGCGAGGTGATCGGCGAGGACATCGACCGCTACCTGCTGCCGATCATCGCCTTCATCATCCTGCTCTCGATTCTCCCGCCCGTCCTCGAGGCGCTCAAGCACCGCCGCCAGTCCCGCGCTCCTGCGTCCGCGGCCGAGGCCCAAGCCGAAGCCGCCGAGCTCCAACAGGCAGTCTCCGAGGACTGACCGCGGGTTCCGTCAAGCAGGCGTCAGGGTCCGAGGGGGCGAGGTTAGGAATTCGTCAGGGGGATTCCCTGCCCGGCGGGCGGGCGTTACCAAGAGGTGTGAGGCGCGAGCGACCACCCGCCGGTCCCGACGACAGGCTGGTCGCGGCCGGGCTCGGGGTGGCCGCTCTCGGACCGATCGTCGTCGCCAGCCTGCTGGTCATTGTGCGGGACCACCTTGCGCGCTCGAACTCCGCGCTCGTGTTCGTCGTCGTCGTGGTCGTCGCCGCCGCTCTCGGGGGTCGATGGACGGGCATCGCGGCGGCCGTCGTCTCCGCGATCTCCTACGACTTCTTCCTCACGCGTCCTTACGGCTCTCTGAAGATCGACCAGGGCGAGGACATCGTGGCCACCGTGTTGCTCCTCGTGGTCGGGTTGATCGTCGGTGAGATCGTGGTGTGGGCCCACCGCGGCCATCGCCAGTCCCAGCGCGGGAGCGACGAGATCGCGCGTCTGCACCGCGTCGCCGAGCAGGTCGCGGCGGGCAATAGCGCGAATCAGGTCCTGGCATCGGTGTGTGCCGAGCTGTCGGAGCTCCTGTCGCTGCGCGACTGCCGGTTCGAGCGTCACCCTTTCAGCGTCCCGTTGCCTCGTCTGGAACGCAATGGTTCGATCAACACCCCGCGTCGGCGGTTCGTTCGCGGCGAGTTCACACTGCCGGAGGAAGGCGTCGAGATACCCGTCCTCGGCCATGGCCGACAACTCGGCCGGCTCGTGCTCGAGCCCGACCCGGACGCCGGAGTGTCCATCGAGGAGCGCATGGTCGCGATCGCGTTGTCGGATCAACTCGGCGCTGCGCTGGCAGCTGAGTTCGACGTTCCGAAGTCGGAGGGCGATCGAGAGAGCGACCCGTTCCGGAGCTGACCGGGCGCGGTATTCGCTACAGGTTGATCTCGTAGACGGGATTGAGGATCGCGAGACGGCCGCGGTGATCCACCACCATGCCTTCGACGGTCAGATTCGTTCCGATCTCGATCCCCGCGAGCGTCCGCCGGCCGAGGAACAGCACCGAGATGCCGCCCGTGTGGTCCACGAGCGTGCATTCGAGGTTGCATGTCCCCGATACGGGCTGAACTCGCAGGGCACTGACCGTGCCTGTCACTCGGACGCGATGGCGCCACTGGACATCGGCGATGTCGACCCGAGCCGTACCCAGGCTCGCGGTCGCAACGGCTCGCGCGCCGTTACCGTCGCGCATAGCCTGCGACACCGCCCTCCGCACGCCCTCGCCACCGTTTCCATCAGGCGGGTGGAACTCGTTGAGCGTCGGGCCGATCCCGCCTTCACCCTCTCCGAGATGGAACGGCACCGTCGTCACCGTGACGTGCTGGAGACGCGAGATGTCGCGGGCCAATGCCTCGGCAGTCCGGTCGTGCAGGATGCGGTGCCAGAACCCGCCGTAACGGCGGTCGGGCAACACGACGCACACCTCGGTCTGGCCGTCGGCGAGGGCATGGGCGACAGTCGTCATGGCGCTCCGCGTCAGGCGACGATCGGGGCAGTCGACGAGCTCGAGCGCGATGCTCGCCAGCCCGTGCTCGCGCCACGACTCGGCCAGATCGTCGGCGCGCTGTTGATCGACGACGAAGTGCACGGCTCGCAGCTCGTCCGGGTTCAGCGATCGACCGAACTGGAGCGCCCGAGCAGCCGCGAGGTCGAGCCGGTCGATGAACACGAGGACGGCAAGCCGGCGCATGATCGCCGCCCGCACCGCGGCCGGAACGTTGACGTCCAGCTGGCGTGATTCGCGCCCGTACTGCCGCGCCAACCGCACGAGGAAGACAACCATGATGGGAACCAGCACCACGACCATCCACGCTCCGTGCGTGAATTTCGTGACTGCGATGACCACGTCGACCACCAGCGACAGCACCGCCCCCGTGCCGTTGACGAACAGCCCGAACCGCCAACCGGGCTCCTTCTTGGTGATGTGGTGCTTGGCCATTCCCGCCTGCGAGAGCGTGAACGACGTGAACACGCCGATCGCATACAGCGGGATCAGGCGGTCGACCTTGGCGCCAGTGAGCACCAGCAGCACGATCGCCGCCACGGCCAGGAAGATGATGCCGTTCGAGAAGACGAGCCGGTGTCCCCGCTTCGTGAGCTGGCGAGGCATGAAGTTGTCACCGGCGTGGAACGACGCCAACCGTGGAAAGTCGGCGAAGCTCGTGTTCGCCGCCAGCACCAGGATGAGCACGGTGCCGGCCTGCAGAGAGAAATAGAGAAGACGACCGAGCGAACTTCCCCCGTACGCGAGGTCCCCGATCTGCGAGATCACGGTCGGGGTCCCTTCCGTGAACGGCGCGACGTGCATGTGCGAAGCGAGCACCGAGAGCCCGAGGAACATCGCCCCGAGGAGCGAGCCCATGATGACGAGCGTGGTGCGGGCGTTCCGCCATGCGGGCTTGCGGAAGGCGGGAACCCCGTTCGAGATCGCCTCGACACCGGTCACCGCGGCGCCGCCGGAGGCGAACGCGTGCATAACGACGAACAGCGATGCCCCGAGCAGCAGCCCGTTGCCCTCTTGGCCGAAATTGAGGAGGCCTTCCGCGTTGCTCGACGCCTCGGGGAGCCCCCCGGTCGCGAGCTGGAACAGGCCCCAGCCCAGTAGCGCCACCATGTTGAGAATGAAGAAGTACGTTGGGACCGAGAAGATGCGACCGGACTCGCGGACGCCACGGAGGTTGCCGAAGGCGATGAGGGCTACGAACGCGATCGAGATCGGCACGACATAGGGCGTCAGCCCGGAGAACGCCGATGCGAGCGCCGCGGTGCCGGCGGCGACCGAGACCGACACCGTGAGCACGTAGTCGGTGAGGAGCGCGACTCCTGCAACCTGGGCCGGCAACAGGCCGAAGTTGTCCCTCGTCACCATGTAGGCGCCGCCGGCGGTCGGGTACGCCTTGATCGTCTGGCGATACGAGAGGATCAGGAATCCGAGCACCACCAACATCGCCAGGGTGATCGGCACGACGAGCGAGAACGCGGCCAGGCCTACCGCCGGGACCAAGACCCGCAGGATCTCTTCGGTCGCGTACGCCGACGACGAGAGGTTGTCGGATGCAAAAACGGCCAACGCGGTGGGCTTGCCCAGCCGCTCGTGCTCGAGTTGCTCGGTGTGCAGAGGCGCGCCGAGCAGCCTCCGCTTGATCCGGTAACCGACGCTGTCGCGGGGGAGCTCGCCGGGAGGTTCGAGCGGCAAGGGCTGCGGCTCGGCCTTTTCCGTCAACACGAGGGGCCTCCAAACGAGTCCCCGCCTGCGGGCGCGGGGCACCACAATCGTCACGTACAGGACTCCCGTAGGCGCGTTAAGAGCGCGTCAAGAGGCGGGTGCCGAGCATCAGGATCCCGTTAGGTGGCGACCGGTTCTTCGCAGCGGTCGGGTGTCAGGCCTCGAACCGGTAGCCCATTCCGGGCTCGGTGATGAAATAGCGGGGGTGCGCGGGCTCGGGCTCGAGCTTGCGGCGCACCTGGGCCATGAACACCCGCAGGTAGTTCGTCTCGTCGTGGTATTGGGGACCCCATACCTCTTGCAGGAGCTGGCGCTGGCCGACGAGGCGCCCCCGGTTGCGCACGAGCACCTCGACGAGGTGCCACTCGGTCGGTGTGAGACGCACCTCCTCGCCGTCGCGTCGCACCTTCTTGGCGGCCAAGTCGATGGTGAAGTCAGGGGTCTCGACGAGCGCCTCCTCCTCGGCCGGGGCGGTTCGCCGGAGCGCAGCGCGAAGCCGGGCTAGCAGCTCGTCCATGCCGAAGGGCTTCGTCACGTAGTCGTCGGCGCCGGCGTCGAGTGCGGCGACCTTCTCCCCCTCGGCGTCGCGCACCGACAGCACGACGATCGGTACATGCGTCCATCCCCGCAAACCGCGGATCACGTCCACGCCGTCAATGCCCGGCAACCCGAGGTCGAGCACGACGACGTCGGGATGGTGGCGCGCCGCGGCTTCGAGCGCGCCCTCGCCGTCGGGTGCGAGGTCCACGTCGTAACCACGGGCGCGCAGGTTGATGCCGAGAGCGCGGCGGATCTGCGGCTCGTCGTCGACGACGAGCACACGGCTCATGGCAACGCGTCCAAGCCGATGACAACCGTCAGGCCACCTCCGGGTGTGTCCTCGATCGTGATCTCCCCACCCATGGCCTCGACGAAGCCGCGCGCGACCGCCAGGCCGAGGCCGGTACCGGCGCCGTTCGACTGATCGCCGAGCCGCTGGAACGGCTGGAAGACGCGCTCGCGTTGGTCCGGCGGGATGCCTGGACCACGATCGACGACCCGAAGATCAACGCGCCCCGCGACCGCGCCCGCCTCGACTCGAACCGGCCGATCAGGCGGGGACCAC
>JBKOWY010000094.1:0-18202 GCA_046724655.1 Actinomycetota bacterium | reverse complement strand
CGCGACCGCTCGAACTCCTGGACGACCTCCTGGGTCTCGACCTTCCCGTGCACGTTCACCAGCACTTGGAGGAACGGCAGGATGGCCAGCTGGAGACCCGCACCGGCGAGGAGCCATCCGGCCGCCGCCGCCCAGCTGTCTCCGGGGAGGCGGGCGACGAGCCCGAAGTCGGCGCTGAGGGTGCCGCGGCCCTTGGTCCTCGCAATCAGCCAAAGCGCGCCGACGATGCCGATGGCCTGCCCGATCACCGAGCCGAGGAGCACGCCCACGTCGTCGCTGACGCGGTCGGCCGGGACGCCGGCCGCGCTGGCCACGATCGAGCCCGCGATCAAGGCCGCGACCACGCCGGCCACCCAGGCCAGCACGACGTCCCACAGTCCCCAACGGACGCGGGGCCGGGGCGGGCTGGGGGGCGGCGTGCCGGGGACGCCGGCCACGTCGGCGAGCGTCAGCCGGCGGCAGGCGCCGGGACCGCTACCGCCGCAGTCGGGACGGTCCAACGGTCGTCGTAGGCGAGCGACGCTCGCGCATTTCGCGCCCGTTCGCGACGTGTACAGCAACGGGCGAAGAGCGGTACGTCCATGGAGCGCGTCAACATAACCGAGCTTCTGGGACGGCGCGGGCCCGAAGACGCTGTCGGGCGAGAGATCCCGCGGAAATGCCCTCCGCAGTGACCAACCTTTCGGCTTGCCCCTGCGAAGGGCATCTGCAACGTACACCGGGGGTGCGGGCCGGTCAAGAGCTTCTCTGGTCGCCCTCGCAAGCTCGGGCTCCTGCGGCGCAGTGCCTTGTTACCGGAATTCGCCGAGGCTGTGGCTCGTTTCCAAATTTGAACGCCATTCGGCGGCGGATCCACCCGCCCGGTGCCGTCTGCCGACTGGCCGTACCATGGACCCTAATTGCGGGCGCGGCTGGCGCCCGCCTCGAACCCAAGCGAAGGCCTTTCGCATGAGCCGCCGCCCATCCGACCTCCCCCCCGGTCGGAGCCCCCGCTCGACCCCACCTACCCAGCAGCCGCCGACACCCACCCGGTGGGTGCCGTGGCTGATCATCGGCGCGCTGCTCGTCGGGGGCCTCTTCTTCTTCAACTTCGGCCGGACCGACACGGCCAAGGCCGAGCTCAGCTACACCCAGTTCCAGCGGGCAGTCGACAACGGCGACGTCAAGAGCGTCGAGTTCAACCCCGAGAGCGGCAGCATCAACGGCGAGTTCAAGACCCCGCAGAACGGCAAGACGGAGTTCTCCAGCTCCGGGCCCAACAACGACTTTCAAGAGACGCAGATCCAGCAGCTCGAGCAAAAGGGCGTCAACTTCAAGTACGTCCGCGATTCCTCGAACATCTTCGGCGAGATCCTGATCTGGCTGCTGCCCGTCGCCCTCATCGTCGGCGTCTTCATCTGGTTCAGCCGCCGCGCTCAGGGGCAGATGGGGGCGGTCATGAACATCGGCCGCAGCCGGGCGAAGGTGTACAACACCGAGAAGCCCCAGACGAAGTTCACCGACGTCGCCGGGTACGGCCCGGTCAAGCAGGAAATCGCCGAGGTCGTCGACTTCCTGAAGAACCCCGGCAAGTTCAAGCAGATCGGCGCCCGTATCCCCAAGGGCGTGCTGCTCGTGGGCCCGCCCGGCACCGGGAAGACGCTCATCGCCCGGGCGGTGGCGGGCGAGGCCGGCGTGCCGTTCGTGTCGGTCACGGGCTCGGACTTCATGGAGATGTTCGTCGGCGTCGGCGCCGCCCGAGTGCGCGACCTGTTCCAGACCGCTCGCAAGCAGGCGCCCGCGATCATCTTCGTCGACGAGCTCGACTCGATCGGCCGCAAGCGCGGCGCGGGACTCGGCGGCGGGCACGACGAGCGTGAGCAGACCTTGAACCAGATGCTCGCCGAGATGGACGGCTTCGAGGCCACCGAGGGGATCGTGATGATGGCGGCGACCAACCGTCCCGACATCCTCGACGCCGCGCTGCTGCGCCCCGGTCGCTTCGACCGCCAGATCATCGTCCCGCTCCCGACGCAGGAGGAGCGGATCGCGATCCTCAAGGTGCACTTCCGTGACAAGAAGATCGCGCCCGACGTCGACGCGTCGATCATCGCCCGGGGCACCCCGGGCATGAGCGGCGCCGACCTCGCCAACCTCGTGAACGAGGCAGCTTTGTTCGCGGTCCGCCGCGGTCAGGCCGAGATCCACGCCGAGGACTTCGAGACCGCGCGCGACCGCGTGCTCATGGGCCTGAAGCGGGAGTCGATGGCGCTGACCGAGGAGGAGAAGGAGGTCGTCGCGTTCCACGAGGGCGGCCACGCGGTGCTCGCCTATGTGCTCGAGCACGCCGACCCCGTGCACAGGGTCACGATCCTGCCCACCGGCATGGCGCTGGGCGCCACCCAGCAGCTGCCGCTGGAGGAGAAGCACATCTACAAGCGCGAGTACATCGCCGACTCGCTCGTCGTGCGGCTCGGCGGCCGCGTCGCCGAGGAGATCGTCTACGGGCACCTGTCGACGGGCGCGCAGAACGACCTCGTCGGGATCACCGAGCTGGCGCGCAAGATGGTGCGCGAGTGGGGCATGTCCGACCGCATCGGCCCGATGGCTTGGGGCTCACAGGGCGCCGTGTTCCTCGGGGAGGACCTTGTCCACACCCGCGATTACTCGGACGACACGGCACGCGTGATCGACGAAGAGGTCGAGCGCATCCTGCGCGAGGAGGAAGAGCGCGCTCGCAAGGTGCTGTCCGAGCACCGCGCCGGCCTCGAGGCCGTCGCCCACGCCCTCCTCGAGCGCGAGACCCTCGATGGCGACGAGGTGGCCCGACTGGTCGACGAGGCCGTGGGGTACAAGGCCGGTGGTCCCCGCCGGGTGTCGAAGGCCGACGGCACCGAGGTCGAGGTCGACGAGGCCGAGGAAGGCGACTCCCTGAGCGAAGTCGGTGCCGACTCGACCGAGCCGGCACCCGTACGCGACTAGCCGGCTACCGCAGCTTCCCGAGCTCGGGCTCCGGCGTCGAGCCCGGCGTCCGGGCTTCGGCAACAGCGGCCCAGAGATCGGTGGCGGTGAACGAGCCGACGAACGCGGCGCGGACGACGCCACCGGTGTCGACGACGAGCGTCGTCGGGATAGCCGAGATCTCGTAACGGCGATGGAGGTCGGGCTGCGCGTGGTACTCGACTTCGCACGTCGCCACGTCGGCTGATTCGAGAACGGCGAGCTTCGGCGGCAGCGACTCGCACGACTCGCACGCCGTCGACGAGAACAACGCCACCAACCACGGCGTCTCCGGCCGCGGGAAGTCGGACCGGTCGAGTTGTCGCGGCACCGGGTACACGTCCCTCGGCGGCGGAGCCGGCCGCCGGCGCTGCAGGACCCAGGCGACAACTCCTGCCGCGATCAACAGAACCACGGCGATCGCGAGTCGCACCACCATGCGCGGGAATCTAGTGACGCACGCCACGCCCCCGGCCGCACGGGGGCTGCAAGACTCCGGCCGTGGCCGACCCGGCCGATGAGACGGCAGCCACGACACCGGGCGGGAGGGCGGCTCCTTCAGCGCCGGTGCGGGTCGGTCCGCGGCCGATGTGGGTCGGCCTCGTGGTCCTCATCGCCCAGGTCGACCAGAATCTCGCGCGCGGCGTCGTGCCCCAGCTGAAGAGCGACTTCGGCACGACTTCGGCATCGGGGTCCTCATCTCCGCGATGCAGCCAAGATCTTCGAGGCTGTGGTGCGCGCGATGCAGCAGGAGCAGGACCGCGCCTCACCCTAGGGAGCATGCGGATCGGGGATGCCCGGCCCGAGTGACACGCCGCTCGGTCCAAAGATGCGGCGGCCGGCGACGACCGGCTGGTCGGCGCGCACCAAGATCACGTAATCAGGTGCGATGTTCAGCTCACCCAGGTCGAAGGTCGCCTGCTTCCGCGCCGCCAACGTGAGCTCGCGCTCCTCCGCCGGTTCGCCGCTCCCCGAACGGTATGCGACGAGGCTGACGCTGGCCTCCCTCGAACCCGCGTTGAACACGCTCACCGCGGCGGCGTCCTCCGCCGCGAGACGGCCCAACGCGAACACCCAGCCGCGCGCGGGTTCCGGGCTCCCCAAGGCAGTGGCAGCACCGATGGTCCCCTCACCCGGGGTCCATGCTCCGAGGCGTTCTACGACAACGGGGACATTCCCCGTGGTGCGCACCTGAACGTCGAACGCCACCTCCGGCCCGGCAAGGGGTCCGAGGTCGACGAGCACGGCCGACCGGCCGGGGACGGCGAGCGTCGACGGAGACGCGCTGTTCTCGTCCTCGAAGCGCGGCGTGACCACGACCTCGGTCGCGGCCGGATCGAAGTTGGCGACGAACACTGCGTTCGCGACAACGTCGCCCGACACCACGCCGGGCAGCGTCCACGACGGGGCCGGAGCGGCTGCCCCGAGCGACAACGTGAGCCCACGGCGGGTCTCGTTCTCGGGCGTGAAGACGAGCGATTGTTCTGCGACGACCCGACCGAAGCGAACGTGCACGTGCGCGCCGACCTGGGGTTGCCGGCGCACGAAGGTGGAGACCGGCACCGTCACGCGGCTGCGGCGCGGGACGACCAGTGACTGGAGGTCGGCAGGTGCGACGAACCCGGCGTCGGTCGCGAAGGACAGATCGAGGATCGCGTCGTCGGCGAACGGATTGAAGAGGGCGAGCCGCTGCTCGGCGCCGCGCTCGGTCGTGCCGGCGGCGAAGTACCAGTCGCGAGCAGGCTCTCGTGCGCAGGCACCCACCCCGGCCTCGCGCTGGCCGTCGACCTGACCGTCGATCTCGTGCTCCACGATCGCACGGCTGCCGAACACCTCCACCACGACGCCGGGGCCGATGATCGTTCCCCCCGGGTCGGGTTGCTCGGCGGTTTGCAGCACGCTCGACACCGGCACGCGCACCTGTCCCCGTCTCGGCACGGTCACCCGCCGCGACGCCGGCTCGGTATCGCCGCCCGGCATCACCGTGATGTCGGCCCGGGCGTCGGCGTCTCCCACGTTGGCGATCCAGATCGTCTCGTCGGCACGACCGCCGGCGGACCCGGTCCCCTCGGCGCAGTACCAGGCGGCGGAGACCGCGCTGGACGAGGGGACAGTCGGGCCCGCGGCCGGTGGGACGGTTGCCCGCGGCGCGGCGGCGCCCCCGGCGAGGTCCAACACGACGGCGCCAGCGATGCCGCCCGCGACCAGCGCGAGCACCGCCGCGCGCCGGGTCGGGCGCGCTCGCGCCAACAGGCGGCGGCCCGCCGCCCGGTTCGGCGCCCACCGGCGTGCGGTCACGGGGTCGGACTCCTTGTGCGCCGGCTTCGGGATTGCCTCCCGGCGCGCCCCCACCGGACGAGGGCGAAGAAGCCGATCCACGATGCGACCTGGACGAGGATCAGGCCGTAACGGCGCGGCTGGCCGCGGTACCGGATCGACACGGAAGCGCTCCGGGACGTGTCGAAACCGTTCGCCCAACCGAATGGTTCGACGTGGCGGAGCTCACGACCGGAAGCGGACGCGCTCCAGTCGGTGTCGAACGCCTCGCTCCACAGCACCCGGCCGGGGCCCGTGGGGGCCGAGTCGGTCGGGGCCCCGCGAACGGCGCTGACGCCACCGAGGTCGGCGCGCAGCGCGGCCTGGGTCGGCTTCGCGGAGCGGAGGGGGACCTTCCGGGCGTCGGCCGGTCGCACCGTTCCCGGGCTCGGGATCCATGCCGTGTTCTGGTACAGGACGAGGCCCGGCGGGGATTCGAGCCGCGCGAGGTCGAGCTGGCCGTCGAGGGCGCGCGCCAGAGCCGGCGCCGCCACCGTTTCGGACGCGCCCGGACCCGAACGGTCCGGCACGGCGACGTACCGCACGCTCATGGGTGCCAGCAGGTGGCCGAGCCGCTCCGTGCGCTGGTTCGAGGCAAGCGTGACCGCTTCCCCGACGAGGTCGTCGGCTGTGCGGGCCGGCGCGTGCCACAGCTCGGTGGCGTCGCCAGGCCCGTTGCGCGTCAGGACGTAGCCCGTCCCGTCCTGGCCGACGAAGGGATCGAGTGGCAACACGGCCGGGTCTCCCACCCAGAGGACCCGGAACCCACCGCTGTCGCGCTCGGCCTCGAGGAAGGCGAGCGCGTCGGGCCAGTCGCCGTCCGGCGCGCGCCACCGACCGTCGGCGGCATCGATGCCGAAACTCAACGCGGCGAGAAGCAATCCCGCGGCCGCGAGCACGGCCATGGCCTGCCGCGCCCCGAAACCCAGCCGGCGGATGTCTTCAGTGAACGTGCTTGCGCCCAGCCCCGCCGCCAGCGCAATGCCGAGGGCGGCGATCGTGAGCCCGGCCTCGGGCGCGGGGACGGATGTGTCGCCGGCGAACCGAGCCGGGAGCCACACGAGTGCCCAACCGACCAGCGCCAGCATCCAGCCCCGCGTCGCCCACGTCAGGCGCGCGTCACGACCGAACAACAACGCGAGCGCCGCTGCACCCAGCAACCCCCAGCCGGCCCACCCAGCTCCATTGGGTCCGCTGTGAAAACGCAGCACGTCGCCGAGATCGAGGCGTTGCCGGAACGCGAAGCCGAGCGAGCTGGCGTCACCGGCGTTCAGGAGGCTCGCCGACCATGGGAACAGGAGTGCGCCGGCAAGCACCGTGGCGAGGACGGACGCCGCCAGCATCCGCAGCCCGAGGGTCACACCGGTGACGAGCGGGGCCGCCAGCATGATTGCGACGACAGCAGCGGCGAGCACGAATGGCGCCAGCGGGTACCAGGCGGTCGTGAACGCGACCAGCAGGGCGAGGGCGAAGACGCCCCGACGAACGTGCCCGGCTGGGGCCGGGCCGCGCTCGGCAAGCTGCAGCGCGAGGGCGACGAGAAAGGGCGTGAGCGCGAACAGGACGAGCGGTCCGAGACGGCCGCTGGCGATCGCGTTGCGGGGCACAGGGTTGATCGCGTACGCGACCGCAGCAACGACCGCGGGGACGCGGCTCGCCGTCGCGTCGCGCGTCAGGCGGTACGCGCCGAACGCTCCGACCGGGAACGCGGCCACGACGAGAAGGGTGCGAGCGAGCCCCGCTGCTCCGAACAGTCCCGTGCTGATCGCAGCCATCGCCATGAGCCCCGGCGGCGCCGCAGTCGACGAACCCAAGCCGGTGTAGCGCCAACCCGACGCGTACGTCGACAAGAGGTCGCTGATCCCCGGCCAGCGCGCCATGGTGCCGACGGCGGGAACGCCACTGCCGAGCAACGCCCGCGAGCCGATGAGCCAGACCAGCAACAGCACGACGACGAGGGCGAACAACGGCTGGCGGGAGCCGGTGGTGGCGGCACTGATCGCGGAACGGCCGGCGTCCGCGAGTGAGCGCACGCGGTCCTCCGTCGCGGCCCGATCGCTGACGAACCCGCGCGCCACGGCGCCGCGCACTTGCAGGTCGCGCAGCTCTCTGTCGTCGACGCGCCGAACACGTCGCGCGTCGCGCCCCGCCCGGCGCACCTCGCGCAGACGCCGGAGGTTCCACCACCAGGCCCCGACCGCGGAACGTGCACGCCGACGACGGAACGTAAGAGTGAGAAGAAGCGCCTCGAAGAACGACGCGGCGATCCCGACCGGGACGACCCACAGCAACGTCCTCACCGATGAGAGCGCGAGCACGGTCCGAATTCGGGCGCGCGCCATGGCGACGGGGTCGGGCGTGGCATCTCCGCCCCGCCGTCGGGCCGCCTCGTGATGCCGGACTCGCGCATCTGGCGCCACCATGACCCGAGCGCCCGCGAGCCGCGCCCGCCAGCACACGTCCATGTCCTCGGCACCGGGGAAGGCGGCCGGATCGAAGCCACCGAGCTCGTGGAAGAGGTCGGTGCGCACGAGCATCGCCGCATCCGATACGTAGAACACGTCGCGGACGCCGTCGTGCTGCTCGTGGTCGAGCTCCCCCGGCTCGATGCCGGTGTGGGGAATGCCGAAACGGTCGATGCTGCGCCCGACCTCGAGCAGCACGTCGGGGTTCTCGACGTCGACGAGCTTCGGCCCGACGATGCCGGCATTGGACCGGAATGCCTCCTCGAGCATCACCCGCACTGCCGAGGGCTCGAGCACGACGTCGTCGTGGCAGATCAGGAGGAACGTCGCGTTCCGGACCGCGTACAGCGCCTCGTTGGCCGCCGCCGCGAATCCGGAGTCAGACATCGGGTGGACGTGGGCGCCTTGCGTCGCAGCGACGATGCGCGCACTGCGGTCGTCACCGGAGCCGGCGTCGACCACCATGACCGCCACGCTTCGAAAGTCCTGGCCACGCAGCGATATCAGCGTCTGCTCGAGCAAAGGTCCCGGGTTGCGGGTTACGACCACCGCAGCCACGGTGGGGATCTTCTGGCTCCCACCCGGACGGCCGCCGCCCCTTGGGTCCGTCTGCGTGCGGGGCGAGTCTGTGGTCGCCATGGCTCCGGCGGAGGATATCTGCGGCGCTTGGTCGTGACGTGGATCACGAGTGCTTGCAGATGTTTATCACCAGTGCTATTGCGGCTAGCATAAGGGCGGGCCCGAATCCCCCAAGTCCCGGGCCCACGCCCCGACCAAGGAGAGCCAGTCATGGACGTACGCAAGACGCTCGAGGACGCCGCCTACATCACGGTCGGCGTCGGAGTCATCGCCTTCCAGCAGGCCCAGGTCCGCCGGCGCGAGGTGCAGGCGACCGTCGAGAAGCAGGCCAAGGAGGCGAAGTCGTTCCTCAAGAGCCGCACCCAGGACGGCAAGGTCAAGCTCGAGGGCCTCGCCAAGGACGTGTCCGGGCGGGTCGAGCCGTTCGTAGGCGACCTGCGTCAGCGGGTCGAGCCGATTGCTGAGCAGATCCAGTCCGTTCCCGCGCAGGTGAAGCAAGCGGTCGAGGCCGGCACCAGCCGTGCCAAGGAGATCGTCAGCCGCGCCGCCTGACACGACACCGATCCCCCCGCGATACGACCCCCTGACGGGGGTCGTATCGCGTGCGCGCCACGACCACGGTCCCCACCACCTCACGGGGGTCGTATCGCGTGCGCGCCACGACCACGGTCCCCACCACCCCACGGGGGTCGTATCGCGTGCGCGCCACGACCACGGTCCCCACCACCCCACGGGGGTCGTATCGCGTGCGCGCCGCTACATTCGCAAGCGTGCTCGTGGCACTGGCAGGCGGAGTGGGGGCTGCCCGATTCCTTCGCGGGCTCGTCCAGGTCGTCGCGCCCGAGGACGTCACCGTCGTCGTGAACACCGGCGACGACGACTGGTTCTACGGGCTGCTCGTCTGCCCGGACCTCGACACGGTCACGTACACGCTCGCCGGCGCCGAGAACCCCGAGACGGGTTGGGGCCTGGAGGGGGAGACGTTCACGACCCTGAGCGCGCTCGAACGCTACGGCGCGAGTGACGCGCTACCGACGTGGTTCCGGCTCGGAGACCGGGATCTCGCCACGCACCTGTACCGCCGCCAGCGCCTGCGCGCAGGCGCTCCCCTCTCGACGATCGGGGCGGAAATCGCCGCCGCGTGGGGGGTCCGACCGCGAGTGGTGCCGATGACCGACGATCGGGTCTCGACCCGCATCGACGTCCTCGGCGCCGACGGTTCGGTGGTCGAGCTGCGCATGCAGGAGTGGTTCGTGCGCGATCGGGCGGAGCCGCCGGTCGTGGCGGTGCGCTTCCAGGGGGCGGCTCGTGCCGCGCCGGCGCCCGGCGTGCTCGACGCGCTCCACGACGCCGAGACGATCATCGTGTGTCCCAGCAACCCGGTGATCTCGATCGGGCCGATCGTCGCCGTGCCGGGCGTGCGCGACGCGCTCCGCGGGCGTCGCGAGCGCGTCGTCGGTGTCAGCCCGATCATTGCCGGCGCGCCGGTCAAGGGGCCGGCTGATCGGCTCATGGCTCCGCTCGGCATGGAAGTGTCGTGTGTGGGGGTGGCCCGGGCCTACCGCGATTTCTGCTCCGCGCTCGTCATCGACGCCGGCGACGCGGCTCGGGCGGCCGAGGTCGAGGCGGTCGGCGTCCGCGCCGCCGTGGCCGACACCCTCATGCGCGACGCGCGTGTTGCCGCCGCGCTGGCCCAACACACACTCGACGCCGTCGCCTGAATGACCGAGCTCAGGATCTTTCCCATCGAGGGTGTACCCGAGATTCACCGCGGTGACGTGCTCGCCGACCTGCTAGTCGCGGCCGCACGAGCGCAGGGCACGCCTATCGAGGACCGAGACTGCCTGGTCGTCACGCAGAAGATCGTGTCGAAGGCGGAAGGACGCATCGTGCCTCTCGACGCATCGGATCCCGCGGCGCGTCGGGCGCTCGTCGAGTCCGAGTCGGTGCGCGTGCTACGCCGCCGGGGCGACCTCGTTATCAGCGAGACCGCGCACGGCTTCGTGTGCGCCAACGCGGGCGTCGACCTGTCGAACGTCGAGGACGGACACGCCGCCCTGCTCCCCGTCGAGCCCGACCGGTCCGCCCGGCGAATTCGCGACGGCGTCCGCGCCGCCGCCGGTGTGGAAGTCGGCGTGATCGTGTCGGACACCTTCGGCCGCGCCTGGCGCATCGGCCTCACCGATGTGGCGATCGGGGTGTCCGGGCTCGCCGGCATGGTCGACCTGCGGGGTCAATCGGACGCGACGGGCCGCGAGCTCCAGGTGACCGAGATCGCGCTGGCCGACGAGATTGCGGGCGCCGCCGAGCTCGTCAAGGGCAAGGCCGCCCAGGTGCCAGCGGCCATCGTGCGGGGACTCGACGCGACGTTGTTTCGCGAGGGTTCCGCCCGCGAGCTCGTACGCCCGCCGGGCGAGGACCTGTTTCGCTGATGCCAGGCGGCGTTCCCGCCTTCATCGACGCCCGGCGGTCGATCCGTGCGTTCCGACCCGAACCGATCCCGCGCGAGGAGCTCGACCGCCTGGTGGAGGCCGCATGCCTGGCCCCGGCGCCCCATCACTCGCGACCGTGGCGCTGGGTGATCGTCGACACTCCCGACGGCAAGGCCTCCCTCGCGCGCGGAATGGGCGCGCGCTGGCGAGCTGACCTCGAGGGCGATGGGGTTGCTGGCCCACGCATCGACGAGCTCATCTCCGCTTCGCGCGCCAAGCTGACCGGGGCGCCGGCCCTGGTCGTGGGCTGCCTGACCTGGGAAGGGCTGGACCGCTACCCCGACGAGGCACGCCGGCGGGCCGAGTGGGGCATGGCGCTGCTCTCACTGGGCGCGGCGGTCGAGAACCTCATGCTCGCCGCAACCGACGCCGGGTTGGCGTCGTGCTGGGTGGCGGCGCCGATCTTCTGTCCCGACGAGGCGCGCGACGCGTTGTCGTTGCCGGCGCACTGGCTCCCCCACGCGCTCGTGCTGGTCGGTCGCCCTGATCCGTCGTACGAGGGCAGGGCCCGACCGCCCGTCCCGCTCGACGACCTGCGCGCGTTCCGATAAGCGGAGGTCGCGGCGGCGCCGGCCCTTTGGGGGATCTCGCCTAGCGACGCGCGCCGACGGGGACGGCGCGGAACCAGTCGAGCGTGCGGCGCAACCCCTCCGTGAGGTCCGTCCAGGGCTTCCACCCGAGATGAATGGCGGCCCGGCCCGGATCGAGCGCCGAGTGGAGGAGCTCACCCGGGCGTGGCAGTGCATAGCGCGCCGGCTCCTCGAACCCGACCAGATGAGCCATGGTGTCGTACAGGTCCTGCACCGAGGTCTCGATCCCGGTCCCCACGTTCACGATGAGACCGCCCGCCTTGTCGGCGGCGCGCACGAAGGCGTCGACCGCGTCGTCCACGTACACGAAGTCGCGGGTCTGGTCGCCGTCGCCGAAGATCGTCGGCCGCTCGGGCGCGAGGAGCTGGCCGGCGAAGATCGCGACGACACCCGCCTCACCGTGAGGGTCCTGGCGCGGTCCGTACACGTTTGCCAGCGCGAGCACCGTGTACTCGAGGCCATGGATCTCACGGAAGCAATGAAGGTAGTCACCCATGGCCTTCTTCGACACGCCGTACGGAGACAACGGCGTCTGCGGGTGCGCTTCGCGTACGGGCACGTGCTCGGGTGTGCCATAGAGCGTCCCTCCCGATCCCGCGAACACGACCTTGTCCACGCCGGCCTCGACCGCGCCCCCGAGCACGTTGAGCGAACCGATGATGTTCACCTCGGCGTCGAATTGCGGACGGGCGACGGACTCGCGCGGGGAGATCTGGGCTGCGAGGTGAAAGATCGTGCCGGGCCGGCGGCGGAGGATGAGGTCGCTGACGGCAGGCAATCGGACGTCAAGGCGGTGGAACGTGAACTTGCGGTCGCGCCGCGCCCTCGCGTCGGCCAGGTTCGTCAGCGAGCCCGTCGACAGGTCGTCGACGACGTCGACTTCCCAGTCCTCGGCGAGCAGCCGGTCGACGAGCGTCGAGCCGATGAACCCGGCGCCGCCGGTGACGAGCGCCCTCACTGGGACGAAGGGACACGCACGGGTACCCGCGCGCCGGACAGCCTCGAACCCGCGGCCACCGTGGCCGACGCGCCGATGATCGTGTGGTCGCTGGCCGCGACTCCGGCTTCGAGCGCGGCTTGGGGACCGACCACCCCGTCGACGACCTGCGCGTCGGCTGCGACCCGGGCGCCCTCGAGCATGACCGACCGCAGCACGCATCCGCCCGACCCGACCGCGCATCCCGGCCCGAGCACGGCCTCACCCACTCGTGCCCCCGCCTCCACGGTGGAGCCGTCGCCCAGCAGGACCGGCGCTTCGACGTGGGCGTCGGGCGCGATCGAGACGTCGCCCTGCGTCCAGACGCCCGGGGCCTGCTCGACCGCCCCCGCCACCGGTTGCGCGCCGAGCTTGCCCGTCACGACATCGGAGTTCGCTTCGACGTACTTCCCGGGCGTCCCGATGTCGATCCAATAGGCGTCGCTCTGGAACGCGAACAGGTGGCCCGGCCGCTCCAGCATGCGGGGGAACGTCTCACGTTCGATCGACACGGTGAACCGGGCTGGAATGCGGTCCAGCACCGACGGCTCCAGCACGTACGTGCCCGCGTTGATCCAGTGGCTGGGAGCCTTCCCCCGTGGTGGCTTCTCGACGAACGCGATCACTTCCCCGTCCCCCCGGGTCGGCACCACGCCGAACGCCGACGGGTCGTCGACTCGGCAGAGATGGATCGTGGCCTCGCCGCCGTGCCCGTCATGGAATCGGACCATGGCGGTGAGGTCGAGGGTCGTGAGCACATCGCCGTTGCAGACGACGAAACGCTCGTCGATGCCGGCGAACTCGGCTGCGTAGCGAATCCCACCGGCAGTGCCCAGCGGATCGTTCTCGACCGCATAGCGGAGGGTCATGTCCCCGAAACGGTCATCGGGAAAGTGCGCGTGGAAGGCGTCCGGAAGGTAGCCGAGCGACAGCACGACGTCCTCGATGCCGTGACCTGCCAACCAGGTCAACTGGCGCTCGAGGAACGGTTCGTTGGCGATGGGCAGCAGCGACTTCGGCGTCGTGTACGTCAACGGGCGGAGGCGCGTGCCCTCCCCACCCACGAGGACGATCGCCTTCACGACGAAGGTGGTGCGCTCGACGCCGGCGTCTCGGGAACAGTGCTCGGCGCGGTCCCGCCCGGGGCGGTGCTGAACGGGGTCTCGTCCGTCGGTACCCGCTGCGAGTTCGGCGGCGTCCCGAGATCGGTGAGCTTCGTCCCCGCCGGCGCAAAGACGAGCGCGATTTGATCGCGGTCCTTGGGCTGATAGTCGGACGGGTTACCGGGCTGTTTCTTGCCGTTGACGTACCAGGTCAACGTGCCCTTCTGCTCCGACCCGTCGGCCAGCGTGCACGGGTCGCCGTTTTTCTCTTTCGCCCCGCCCCACAGGTCGAACGAGGTCGAGCCCGCCGACCAGCCGCCGTACTCCAGGAACCGGCCCAAGGTGGCGTTCTTGCCGCTCTCGGACGAGTTGAAGGGGTGAATGTGAATCAGGCCGTCGCCATGGGAGTGGATGCCGACGCGGATCTCGGGATTGTCGGCCTTGGTCTCGAACTCGGGCGCCGGGGTCTCCAACCACCCGGTACAGGTATAGACGTCGAGAGCGGCGTGCCAGTGGTCGCCGGGTTCACCGGTGGCGGGATTACCGGCCCGGGGCGCGGCCACGGCCTCCGACCGCCGGCCGGCGACGGTCCAGATGAGGAGGGCAACGCCGAGCACTGCCACGAGCGCGATCCCCACGTTCCAGCCGAACGAACCGCCGCGGCGCTTGGGCTTACGGTAACGAGCCCGGGCCTGGGCCCGGGCGTAACGACTACGCGACTTCGGCATGACAAGCCGAGATTACCCGGTCACTTGCGGGGGTCTCGGTCGGCGGCGGAGCGCATGTTCGGCCATTGCCAGACCCGCTCGCACCGTGAGGAACACGGCCGCGAATGGCAGCGCCACGCGCTTCGGCCCACGCCATCGTTTGGCGGCGAACCGGAACAGCGAACGGTGGTGCTCGACGATCATGCGGTACGGATGCTTGGCCGTTGCCGCGCCCTGCACGTGCGTGACGGTGCCGCCCGGCTCGTACCCGATGCGCCATCCGGCGTTCCGGAGCCGCCAGCACAGGTCGACGTCTTCCACGTACATGAAGTAGCGCTCGTCCCAGCCGCCGACGTTCGTGAGCGCGTCTCGCCGCAGCCAGATCGCGGCACCCGAGACCCAGTCGACGTCGCGCGGGCGCCGGGGGTCGGCGTCGAGCTGCCGGTAGCGGCGGGTGAAGGGGTTCGTTCGCCACACGAGGCCGAGGAGCCCGTGACCTACGGCGTCCCGGAGCCGGGGTACCGAACGCGCCGACGGGTAGATGGAGCCGTCGGGGTTGCGGATCAGCGGGCCGGCGGCGGCGAGATCGGGCTCGGCCGCGAGGCGGGAGAGGATCGCGGCGGCCGTCCCCGCCTCGACTTCGAGATCGGGGTTGCAGATCGCGACCACGGACGCCTCGGTCGCGCCGATGCCGAGGTTCGCAGCCCGGGCGTAGCCGAGGTTCTTGCCCGGGTTGAGAACGGTCACGGCCGGCGGCGCCTCGTCGATCGTGGCCGTGGAGCCGTCCGACGATCCGTTGTCGACCACGACGACATGTGGCGCGGCGCCGGCGCTCGTATCGGCGAGCAGCGATTGGACACACCGCGTCAGCGCGTGGCCTGCCTCGTAGTTGACGACAACGGCGGCCCAGCGGCTCACTATTTGACGAACCGGTACTTCACGAGCGTCCACAGCGCGATGACGCCGTCCCGCCATGTGATCTTCTTCCCTTCGTATGGCTCGCGGCCGGCGTAGGAGATCGGCACTTCGTAGATGCGGATCCCGCGTCTGAGCACCTTCGCTGTGAATTCCGGCTCGAAGTCGAAGCGGTCCGCCCGCAGTTTGATGCCGTCGAGCACGTCTCGCTCGAACAGCTTGTAGCAGGTCTCCATGTCGGAGAGGGTGCTGTTGTAGAGGACGTTCGTGACGAACGCCAGGAAGCGGTTCCCGACCCAGTGGAGGAACAGCATGTTGCGGCGCTCACCCGTGAAGCGCGAGCCGTAGACGACGCGAGCCCGGCCCTTGAGAACGGGCGCGAGGAGCTTGGGCCAGTCCTCGGGGTCGTACTCGAGGTCGGCGTCCTGGACGAGCACGACGTCACCGGACACGTTCTCGAGGCCGGTCCGAATGGCCGCGCCCTTGCCGCGGTTGACGCCGTGCGCGACGACGCGGACGGTGCTGTCCCGGAGCTGGGTGAGCACGTCGCGAGTGCCGTCGTCGCTGCCGTCGTCGACGATGACGAACTCCCGCTCCACAGGCAACTCGACCGATCGCATTCGACGCACGATCTCGGCGACGGTGTTGCGCTCGTTGAAGACGGGGATGATCACCGACAGCTTGTTGACGCGAACGGGTGCCGTCGGTTCGCTGCTAGCTCCGCCCTCGCTCACGTTCCCTCCGGAACCAGTCGTAGGTGCGGGCGAGACCTTCGCGGAGGTCGACCTCCGGGCGCCAGCCGAGGACCCGGGTCGCCAGGTTGATGTCCGGCCGCCGGCGGGTGGGGTCGTCGAGGGGAAGCGGCTCGAAGATGATCTCGGAACTGGCCTTCGTGAGCTCGAGCACCAGTTGCGCGAGCTCGAGGACGGTGAACTCGTCCGGGTTCCCGATGTTCATCGGGCCGGTCCAATCCGAGTCGAGCAATGCGAGGATGCCGCGCACTTCGTCGTCGACGTAGCAGTACGATCGTGTCTGCGTCCCGTCGCCGAACACCGTGAGCGGCTTGCCCTCGGCGGCCTGGGCCAGGAAGTTCGAGACGACGCGCCCGTCTCGTTCCCGCATGTGCGTGCCGTAGGTATTGAAGATGCGCACGATCTTCACGTCGATCCCGTGCGCTCGGTGGTAGGCCATCGCCATGGCTTCGGCGAAGCGCTTCGCCTCGTCGTAGACACCGCGCGGCCCGACCGGGTTGACGTTGCCCCAGTAGTCCTCGGTCTGGGGGTGGACGAGAGGGTCTCCGTACACCTCGCTCGTGGAAGCGAGCAGATAGCGAGCGCCGGTCACCTTGGCCAAGCCGAGCGTGTTGTGCGTGCCCAATGAACCGACCTTGAGCGTCTTGATCGGAAACTCGAGGTAGTCGCGCGGGCTCGCCGGGCTCGCGAAGTGCAAGACGGCATCGACCGGACCATCCACGGCGACGAACTGGCTGACGTCGTGCTCCTTCAGCTCGAAGGCAGCCGTTTCGAGCAGGTCCTCGACGTTCTCGATCCGGCCCGTGAGGAGGTTGTCGACGGCGAGGACTTCCCAGCCGCGACCGACGAGGGCGCGGCAGAGATGCGAGCCGAGAAAGCCCGCGCCACCGGTGACGACGGCGCGCGGCATCAGCGTCCGAGACCCTGATACGTGAAGCCGCGTCTGCGCATCGCCGCCGGGTCGAGCAGGTTGCGGGCATCGACGATGCGAGCGGCGCGCATCAGCTCGCTCACGCGGTCGAAGTCGAGCCAGCGGAACTCGTCCCACTCCGTGAGCACTGCGACGACGTCGGCGCCGGCACACGCGTCGTAGGGGTCGGGAACCGCCTCGAGGTCCGGGACCCGCGCCCGGGCCTGCTCGCCCGCGACGGGGTCGTAGGCGCGCACGCCGGCCCCCTCGGCCGTCAGGCTCGAGGCCACCGCGAGCGCGGGCGAGTCGCGCACGTCGTCGGTGTTCGCCTTGAACGTGAGCCCCCAGAGTCCTATCTGGGCGCCGCGCAGCTCTCCGCCGAGTGCACCTCGGATCTTGTCGACGACGCGCTGGTACTGGAGACGGTTCACGTCGGCGACGGCCGCCAAGAGACGGAAGTCGTAGCCGGCCTCGCCGGAACGGTGGAGCAACTCGGCGACGTCTTTCGGAAGGCACGAGCCACCGAAGCCGGGGCCTGGGTGCAGGAACTCGAAGCCGATGCGAGGGTCGTAGCCGATGCCGAGGGCGACCTCGCGCACGTCCGCGCTCACGGCTTCGCACAGGTTCGCGATCTCGTTGACGAACGAGACTTTTGCCGCCAGGAAGGCGTTCGACGCGTACTTGATGAGCTCGGCCGACGCGGCGTCGGTCACGAGGATCGGCGCCTGCAGCTTTCGGTAGAGCTCCGAGACGCGCACCGCCACCGCGGTGTCCTGACAACCGATGACGACACGGTCGGGCTGAAGGAAGTCCCGCACCGCAGTGCCCTCGCGCAGGAACTCGGGGTTCGACGCGACTCCGACCGACCCCGCCGGGACGCCCGATTCGCCCAGGAGCCGCTCCACGAGCGCGGTGGAGCCCACCGGCACCGTCGACTTCGTGATCACGACCGATCCCGGCCGCAGCACCGGCGCGATCTCGCGGACGACGTCCTCGATGATGGACATGTCGGCCCCGCCGTCGGGCCCGGGTGGCGTCGGGACGCAGAGGAACACGAACTCGGCGGCCCGCGCCGCCTCGGCCGCGCCGACCACGAAGTTCAGCCGGCGAGAGGCCAGGCCATCGGCGACCAACGATGGCAGGCCTTCCTCGAGGATGGGTACCTCCCCCTTCGACAGCCGCGCGACCTTCTCGCCGTCGACGTCACCACAGACGACATCGTGACCGAGCCGGGCGAAGCAACCGGCCGTCGTGAGCCCGACGTACCCACCACCGACGACGGCGATCGTGCTCATGACTTCTCCCCCCCGATTGCCCGCATCAGCACACGGCGGGGTCGGCGGCGGGCCCAGCCGGCTTGCCGTTGGACGCCGCGCTCGGCGGCGGGGCGGGAGGCGGCGCCGGGGACGCCGCCGGAG
>JBKOWY010000148.1:0-4894 GCA_046724655.1 Actinomycetota bacterium | reverse complement strand
ATCCTGGTCGGTACCGAATGGCGACCGTCCGCCACGACCTGAAGGTCCAAATGATCGAACGTCACCGGCGCGGGCGCCTGGACCTCGGCCCACTGCCCGACCGGAGAGGCGAACGGAGTCGTCCACGCCGTGGACGGGTCGCCATCGACGGCTGACGAGGCGCGGGCCTGGAGATCGCCGGGGAGCCGCGCCGACGAGTGCGCGGTGAGACCACCAGCTGCCGCAGACGGCACGCCGAGCAGCTGGTCGACGAGCTCATCGGGAGTGGCAGTCGAGAATCGCGCCGTGCCGGCCAGGTTGAACTCGCGCCCCGTGGGGACGTCGAACGCTCGCGTGAGGCTGCGCTCGTCTTCCGAGTAGCGAGGCGGCACGAGGATCGTGCGCGACCGGTTCATCGAGAACACGAGCCGGTGGGCAAGGGAGTTGCTGCCCGCCGCGCCGGTGAGGTCGACGGGCATGCGGGTGACCTCCTCGACGCGCACGTCCTGCGCATCGGGCGCATCGCCGCGCACGCGAATCTCGGCGAACCCGACGCCGCTGACACCGCTGTAACTGGGCCGGGTTCCAATGTTCGTCGCGTCGACGGTGATCTCGAACGACTTGACCTTCTGGCGCGCGAACGTGACGGTCTGCCCCGTCGCCGTGCGTGACTCGTCGCCGAGCTGCACCGCCACGCTGTTGCCGTCGTCGAGGTGCAACGTCGCCTTGGTGATCCAGCGGTTCCGGTCGCCGTACAGCGGTTGCACGAGGTTGAGGTGGTCGGTCGTGACCGGCTTGTCGAGGGTGACCTTGATTCGCTCGCCCTCAACGGCGTCGAAGTCGCCGGCCTTCCATGCCGTGCGTAGGTCGCCGTCGATGGCGCGCGCGGGGCGGTCCTCTGGGGTGTACGAGATGTTGTTGCCGTACGCCGACGCCTCCACCTTGGCGCCTCGTTGCTCGGTCACCGTGAAGGAGTTGTCGCCCGCCTTCGTGAACACGTCGAGACGGGCGTCGGACGGGTCCTTCACCAACGGCTGCTCGCCGGGTCGCTCCGTGTAGCCGACGTTCTCCCGCACCGTGCTCCATCGCCGCGCCCGGCGCCGGTTCGAATCGGTGACGACGAGCACCGCGCCGTCGGCGTCGGCGTGCTTCCGGATCGCAGCGGGATCGCCGGCATTGGAGGCCGAGTAGAGGACGAGCGCGTTGCCGTCGAGCCCGCCGAGGCCGGCGATGTCGACGAGGCCGTCACCGTCGCCCGCGACGACGATGGGCCCTGTCGCCGGCTGTGCCCGCACGATCGCCGGCGCGTTCGTCACGGGATACACGGAAACAGGCGCGGGGTTGGGCGTCCCGGCCGGCAGCGCGAGCGCCTTCTCGTCGAGCAGCGGGAAGTCGAGCGGCGGCCCGAGGCCTCGCCCGTACCCGGTGGGCGGTCCGATCCCCGACGGGTGCTGACCATCGACACCACCGACGGAGTTGAGCAGCAACCACATTTGCTGCGGGCGAACGAGGTTGTACCGGTCGACCTGGAGATCGGAGCGCACGAGGATGTCGCCCGCGCTCATCAGGCGGGCGATGGGCGCGAGCGCGGCCGGATCGAGGAGCCCTTCCTGCATCCGCTCGTCCAGCGCATTGAGCAGGTTGTTGGTCTCGGGCGTCCCGTACGGGATCAGCTCCCGGGCGACGTAAGGACGGTCCATCAGGCCGGGTGTGATCGGGTCGACGGTGTTCCCCCACCGGTACGACGCGAAGTCCGAGCCCGGGATCTCCAACACCCGCGTGTCGTGTGGCCGGGCGTCGATCGCAGCGATCGCCTGCTTCCAGTAGGCGGGGACGTTCTCGGGGCGTTGGAGGTTGTTCCCGTAGAAGTCGCCGTTCCAGAGCGCGGGCAGCGATGCGATCGTGATCGCGCCGACGACACCGATCGTGACGAGCGCGTACCGGTGGAAATCACGGCGTTCGAGCCAGCGCACGAAGGCGGCCGCGCCCGCGCCGAGCAAGACCGCCGCCCCGAGCGCGCCGAGCGGTACGGCCCGTCCGACGCTGCGCAGCGCCAGCCCGGCATTGGAGCTGTCGGCGAACGCCTTCAGCAGCGCGCCAAACGGCGACGGGTCGTCGTAGGGATGAGCACCGACCGCGATCGCGACGCCCACGAGCAGCAGCACGGCGAAGTAGAGACGGTGGCGCCATCGGATGAACGCGGCGCCGAGCAGGGCCAGGGTCGGAACGGCGTAGCTGGCGACGATGAGGGGGCGGCTCGTCGTGTAGTGGACGCTGGCCTCGATCCAGTTGCCGAGCTTGTCGCCGCCGTAGAAGAACCAGTAGCCGAGCCCGCGCAGTACCTCGGGCGCGACCCCGGCTGTGGCGACGGTCTTCACCGTCTCGGTGTATTTGAGGATGTTGATTCCGTAGCTGCCCTGCGCCCACAGCCCGGCGATCCACCACAGCGACGCACCGAGCGTGAGCACGGCCATGCGCGCGAGCGTCGTTAGCGCTCGTTTCCAGTCGACCTCCCGGGCAACCCACACCGCGTACGGCACCCAGAGCAGCGGCGCGATGAGCGCGAAGACGAGCGCGGTCGCGTTCACGCTGCCGACGATCTGCACGACGATCGCGAATGCGGCCGGATAGCGCCATCCGCCCTTCCGGAGCGCGCGAATCGTCAGGGCGAGCATCCAGCCGAGGCCGGCCCATGGGAGCAGGATCACCGAGATGCGGGCCGCGTAGTGCAGGGAGTACGGGCTCAGCATGTACGCGAGGCCGGCGACGACCGCGCCCGGCCCGCGCAGGTTGATGGTCCGCGCGAGATAGAGGACGCCTGCCCCGGCGAAGAACAGGAGGCTGCCGAGCCAGATGCGCTGGGCGACCCAGCTCGGGAGGCCGAGGTTCTCGGTCACCCAGTAATACGGCCCCATCGGGAACAGGTAGCCGATGTTCTGATGCGTGACGGTGCCCATCCCGATGTTCGGGTCCCACATCGACGGGGCGCGCTCGAGCAGACGACTGGGGTCGAGGTACAGGTACTGCTTGGTGTCGGCGGCGACCTTTCCGGGCGCGGTGAGGAAGGGCGGGATGTACGCGAGCGCGGCGAGAAGCGTGTAGCCGAGGAGCGTCCGCCGGCGCGAGCGGGCCACCGGTGCGGCCTGCGGCTCCGCGGCAACGGGCGCGGGCCGGCGGGCGACGGTCGTCACGGTCGTCCTCGACGGCGTATGGCGTCGGCGGCGAGCACCTCGAGGGTGCCCCGTGCGGTCGCAGCCCATGTGAAGCGGGCGGCGTGCTCGAGCGCGCCGCTGCTCATCTGCTCGCGCAGCTCGCCGTCACGCAACATGCGGTCGAGCGCGTCGACGAAGTCGTCGCGACTGTCAACCAAGAAACCGGTGCGTCCGTGCACGACGGCGTCGAGATGTCCCGCGATGCGAGTTGCGACCGCGGGTGTGCCGCACGCGGCCGCCTCGGTGATCGTCATGCCCCATCCCTCGCGCGCCGCCGCGCTGGCGATCACCCATGCCTTCCGATACAGGTCGAGCAGCTCCCCGTCCGTGATGTGCCCGGCGAGACGGATCCATTGCTCTGCGCCGGTCTCGCGCAGCTGCGCCTCGAGCTCTTCGCGTGTGTACCCCTCGCCGACGATCACCGCCTCGAGGAGCGGATGGCGCTCCTTCACCCGGATCAGCGCGTCGATCAGCTCGTTGAACTGCTTGACCGGTACCAGGCGTCCCGCCGCGACCACGAGGGGGGTAGCCGACTTGTCTCCTGCGGGCGAGAACCGCGGATCGACGCCGGGCGGAACGACCGTGACGCGCTTCGGCTTGAACTTGAACTCCTCGACCAGCTCGCGTTTGGACGATTCCGACAGCGTGACGATCGGCGTGCGGCGATAGAGCGGTGGCGCGACGCGTGACTCCAGTGTCGACCCGATCGCAGCGAGCCGCGGCGGGAGCGTCATCCGCCACATCTCGGCGTGGATGTGGTGGAGGAAGACGATGCGCGGCCCGCTTGCCCACACCGGCGAGAACCATGGCATGCCGTTCCAGATCTCGACGAGGCCGTCGCGTGCGCCGTGCCAGCCCATGAGCTCACTGATCACGGCGCGCGGGAACACCATGTACCGCCCCGCTTTGCGGATGACGCGGTAGCCGTCGCGCCAGCTGATCTGCGGATGGCCGGCCGCGAACGACGTCCGTATCGTGACCTCGATGCCGGCCTGTCCCCACAATGCGGCGACGGTCGACGCATGCACCTCGGAACCGCCCGCTTCGGGGTCATCGAGGTCGCGCCACGCCAGCATGCTGACGCGGCGGATGCCCGCCTGCGCCGCGAGGTCACCGATCTTGGCGATCTCCTCGGCGGGATCGGGCGCGCGCGACGAGGAAGACGGCGGCGTGGGGTTCATGATCGGGCTGAAATGCTAGGTGAAGCGGCGTGCGTAGGCCGTTCGGGGGGCGATCGGGCAGCAGAACCTAGGCTCCGACGGCATGAGGCTCACCGGTGAGCGTCCGATGGCGGGCGCGACGCCTGACTCGCTGCTGGCCTTTCATGCGGCCGGTTACCGCGAGGTCGTGGCGCGCCTGGGCCCCGGGATCGTGCTCGACATCGGGTGCGGCGTCGGCGACGAGACCGTTCGCTTGGCCGGGCCGGACCGCTTCGTGCTCGGCGTCGACTACGACGCCGCGACCGCGGTGTCGGCAGCGGCGGAATGGGGACCGGGGGGGCGGCGCAGGACCGACGTCCGCTTCGCGGGGATGGACGGCGCGCGGGTCGCACTGCGCAACCGCTCCGTCGACTGGGCGTGCTCGTCGCACATCATCGAGCACTTCACTGCGCCCGAATTGCACGTGGCCGAGCTCGCTCGCGTGCTCCACGATGACGGCACCGCGTTCGTGATCACGCCGAACCGTCCGGCCGACTTCGAGAA
>JBKOWY010000046.1:0-17095 GCA_046724655.1 Actinomycetota bacterium | reverse complement strand
GGTCCCGCCGCTCCTTCCGCGCTTCCTCGTCCTCCCCGACGGCGAGCGCTTCGTGCCGCTCGAGCAGGTCATCGCCGCGCAGCTCGACAGCCTCTTCCCGGGCATGGAGACCGTCGAGCACCATCCGTTCCGCGTCACCCGAGACGCCGACTTCGAGCTGTCCGACGACGCCGAGGACCTGCTCGAGGCGATGGAGCTGATCCTGCGCCGGCGCACGAGGTTCGGCCGTGTCGTGCGCCTCGAGGTCGACGGCAAGATGAGCAACGAGGTCCTCGAGCTGCTCTGCCGCGAGCTGCAGCTCACCGATCCCGACGTCTACGTCGTCGACGGTCCCCTCGACCTCAGCGGACTGTGGGGCTTGTACGGGCTCGAGAAGGCCGAGCTCAAGGACGAGCCGTGGACACCACAGACGCAGCCCCCGCTGGTCCGCTCGGACGCGCCGCCCGATCTGTTTCAAACGCTCCGTCAAGGCGACGTTCTCGTGCACCACCCGTACGACTCGTTTGCCACGTCCGTCGAGGCGTTCGTCGAGCAGGCGTCGCGCGACCCGCAGGTGCTGGCGATCAAGCAGACGTTGTACCGAACCGCCGGCCCCGACAGCGGCGTCGTGCGGTCACTGATACGCGCAGCAGAACGGGGGAAGCAGGTCGTCGCGCTCGTCGAGCTCAAGGCGCGCTTCGACGAGCAGGCCAACATCGAGCGGGCGCAACTCTTCGAGGAAGCGGGCATCCACGTCGTCTACGGGCTCGTCGGCCTGAAGACGCACGCCAAGATCCTCCTCGTCGTGCGACAGGAGCCGGACGGCATCCGCCGCTACTGCCACGTCGGCACCGGGAACTACAACCCGAAGACGGCGACGACCTACGAAGACCTCGGGCTGATGTCGGCAGACGCCGACCTCGGCGCCGACCTCACCGAGCTGTTCAACTACCTGACGGGCTACAGCCGACAGGGCGACTACCGCAAGCTGATCGTCGCGCCGGTGACGATCCGGCCCGAGCTGCTGAATCGGATCGAACGCCAGGCCGCGCTGGGCCCGGACGGTCGGATCACGATGAAGATGAACAGCCTCGTCGACCCGGAGCTGATCGACGCGCTGTACACGGCATCACAGGCGGGGACGCCGATCGATCTCATCGTGCGCGGCATCTGCTGCTTGCGCGCCGGCGTACGCGGTCTCTCGGAGACGATCCGGGTGCGGTCGATCGTCGGACGGTTCCTCGAACACTCGCGGATCTACCGCTTCGGGCCCGATCCCCACACAGCGGAGTACCTCATCGGTTCAGCGGACCTCATGCCCCGGAACCTCGACCGAAGGGTCGAGGCGTCGGTGCCCGTCGACTCGGCACCGCTGCGCGATCGCCTCGACGAGATCCTCTCGATCGATCTCGCCGACGACGCGCTGGCATGGGAGCTCGAGGGCACCGGAAGGTGGCGGCGTGTTCCGGAGACCCGCGGCGTCAACGCCCAGCGTCAGCTACAGGACCTCGCCATCCAGCGTGCACGCGCTGGCGAGTCCCGGGCGTGAGCTCGCGGCAATCTCTCTCTTCGGCACCAGGCTTCCGCCTCCCGGAACTGCGCGACGTCGTCGAAGGGGTCGGCGCCGAGGTGCTCGAGCCCATCACGCTCGAGTCCACCTATTACGACACTTCGGACCTGCGCCTCGCACGAGCCGGCACGATCCTTCGCTACCGCACCGACGACGGTTGGGTCGTCCGCTTCGAGACGCACGAGACGCCGAGCGAAGTGCCCTCAGCACAAGGCGACCACCACTTCGACGGTGAGCCCGGCAGTCCCCCCGACGCCGCCCTCGACCTCGTGGGCGCGCTGGTCCGTACGGCGCGGGTGGTGTCAGTGGCGCGGCTGCGCACGCGCCGGCGGCGCGTCGAGCTACACGACGACGCCGGCAACCGGCTGGGTGACATCGTCGACGACGAAGTTTCGGTGCTCGGCGGCGGACGAGTAGCGGCGCGGTTCCGGGAGCTCGACATCACGGTCGAGGACGCCGCGCCGGATGGCCTCACCGAAGCCGTCGTCGGCCGGCTGCGAGGCGCCGGTGCCGGCCCGGCCGACCCGACCCCGAAGACCGTGCGCGCGCTCGGATGGCGCGCTCTCGAGCCGCCCGACGTCACCAGCCTCGGGCGACTCGAGGCGTCGCCCTCGGGCGGCGATGTCGTGCGCGCCGCGCTGGAGGGGTCGGTCGCGCATCTGATCGCGCACGACGCAGGTGTGCGCCTCGGCGACGACCCCGAAAACGTCCATCAGGCTCGCATCGCCACGCGCCGTCTTCGGTCGAGCGTGCGTACATTTCATGCTCTCCTCGACCCCGAATGGGCGAAGTCGCTCCGCGACGAGCTGCGCAGCCTCGGCCGGCAACTGGGTGAGGTGCGCGACACCGAAGTGCTGCTCGACCGACTGCGCGGTCGCGCCGAGCGGCTCCGTCCCGACGATCAGGATGCGGCCAAGCGCGTCCTCAACCAGCTCCTCGAGCGGTGGGACACGGCGCGGGGCGCCTTGCAGAACACGCTGCGGAGCCGCGAGTACTCCGAGCTGCTCGACCGCCTCGTCGACGCCGTCCATGAACCGGCGCTGCTCCCGGAAGCGGACGGGCCCGCCGCTGACGTCCTCCCGCCCTTGATGCGCAAACCTTGGAAGAAGCTTTCGGAGGCGGTCGAAGGTTTGGAGGACGATCCGCCTGACGGGGCGCTGCACGAAGTCCGAATCCGCGCCAAGCACTGCCGCTACGCGGCCGAGACCATCACCCCGGCTGTCGGAAAGCAGGCTCGGTCGTTCGCACGCGCGATGAAGGATCTGCAGGACGTGCTCGGCGAGCACCAGGACGCCGTCGTCGCCGAGCAATGGCTGCGCGACGTTGCGGCAAAGGCGGACGGTCCGGAGACGTTCATCGCCGGCGAGCTGGCCAGCCTCGAGCGGCTCGATATCGAGCGGACGCGCGAGGCATGGCCCAACGTGTGGCAGCAAGCGAGCAAGAAGCGCCTGCGGCGGTGGTTCTGAGGTTCCGGCGGCTGGCGTGAGCTCATCAGAGACCTTGGTGCGCGCCGGCGGCGGCGTCTTGCGCCGACGGCATGACAACGGGCAGTACGAGTACGCGCTGGTGCACCGGCCCAAGTACGGCGACTGGAGCCTGCCCAAGGGCAAGGTCGACCCCGGCGAGTCCGACGAGCACGCCGCCCTGCGAGAGGTGGAAGAGGAGACGGGCGTGCGTCCCAGGCTCGGACCGGAGCTGGGCGTCGCCCGGTACCGTGACGGCAGAGGCCGCCCCAAGCAGGTCCGCTACTGGCTCATGGAGCCGGCCGACCCCGACGAGCGCCCGAAGTTCCAGCCGAACCACGAGATCGACGAGCTGCGCTGGTGCTCGGCGGCGGACACGGGCAAGCTGCTCAGCTACGAGCACGACCGGAAGCTGATCACCGAGGCGGAGGCTCTCGCCTGAACGTCTATCTCATCCGTCACGGCAAAGCGGGAAGCCGCAGCGACTGGGACGGACCCGACGAGCTCCGCCCGCTGTCGAAGGCGGGACGCCGCCAGGCCAAGGGTCTTGCCAAGCTGCTGCGCAACGAGCCGATCGCACGGGTCGTGTCGAGCGCCTACGTTCGGTGCGTCCAGACCGTCGCGCCGCTGGCCGAGAGCAAGGGCCTCCCCGTCGAGGTGGCGGACGAGCTCGCCGAGGGCACGCCGCTGGACGAGGTGCTGCGTCTCATCGAGAAGGTCGCCGACAAGCCGACGGTGCTGTGCACGCACGGCGACGTGGTCGAGAACCTCCGCTCGCACCTGCACGAACGGCGGGTGCCGCTCGAAGGCGGTCTCGTCTTCGCCAAAGGCTCGACCTGGGTGTTCGACGTCGAGGGCGGCGACATCCGCCGCGGCCGCTATCTGCCCCCTTCGGCGTGACAGCCGCCTCGATCGCCGACGTCGACACGCTGTTCGCCGTGCTCGCGTCGAGCGCCCGGCAAAGCGACGACGAGGACGTCGACCTGCTCGCGCACGGCCTGCAGTGCGCGGCGATCCTCGCCGAGACCGCGCCCGGCGATGCGGCGCTCCAAGTGGCGGGGCTGGTCCACGACGTCGGCACCGTCCTGTGGCCGAATCGTCCGCGCACGCATGCGCGCGCCGGGGCGACAGCCGTGGCGCCGCTCCTCGGCTCACGCGTGGCCTGGCTCGTCGGCCAGCACGACCAGGCGAAGCGCTACCTCGTGACCGTCGACCCCGCCTATAGGTCGCGCCTGAGCGCCGGGAGCATCGTCACGCTCGAGGTCCAGGGCGGCGTGCTCGACGACGCCGAGCGCGCCCGGCTCGAAGCCGAGCCCTGGCTCGACGACGTGCTCACGCTGCGCCGCGCCGACGACGCCGCCAAGGTCGCCGGCCGCCGGGTCCCAGGCCTCGACCACTGGCGCGAGGTCGTCGACCAGGTTTTGGCGCCGCCTACCCACGAAATAGGTGGGTAGCTGACGCCAAAACGAAGCGTGGCCGTAGTTGTCACACCTCCGTGCTGGTATTCCCCGGCATGGATCGCTCCGCCGATGACCAGCTGCTCGCCTTTGCGGCTGACCATCACGCCGTCTTCAGGGGAGCGCACGCTCGCGTTTGCGGTCTTACGGATCGGCAGATTGAAGGGCGGATTGCGCTTGGCTTATGGCGGCGCCTTTATGACGACGTCTACATCGCCGGTGGCGCGCCCCTGACTTGGCGGGGCGGCCTTCTCGCCGCCTCTTGGGCCGGTGGGTTCCGCGCCGCTGCGTCGCACCGGTCGGCGGCGGCGCTGTGGGATCTCGCCGGCGGGCGCAGGTCCATCGTCGAGATCACGTGCCCGAGATGGCGACGGGCGAAGCACGACGGCCTCGTCGTCCACGAGACCAAGGCCCTCGAGGGCGTCGACATCACCGATGTTGAAGGCATCCCGGTCACAACACCGGAGCGAACACTGCTGGACCTCGGGGCCATGTGCCACGAGTCCGTGGTCGAGATGGCGCTGGACGCAGCGGAGCATCGTGGTCTCGTCACACGTGCGTCCGTCCAGGCGACCCTGGACCGGCTTGGAAGAAGCGGGCGCAACGGTGTGGGGACGCTGCGGCGGTTGCTCATGGTCCACGAATCCGAGCGACGAGCACCGGAAAGCGAGATGGAGACAGCTCTCATCCAGTGCCTACGGCGCAATGGGTGGCCGGAGCCAATCCCGCAATATGAGATCCGTCAGGCCGGGAAGTTTGTGGCTCGGGTCGATGCCGCCTATCCCGAGTGGCGAATCGCCATCGAGTACCAAAGCAACGAGTACCACTCGGGCCGTCTCGCCAGTGAGCGAGACAACGACCGCCGACTTCGGATCATCGCGGCCGGATGGTTCCCAATTGAAGCGACCCTTCCCGAGGTGCGCAACGGAGGTGCCCGGCTCTGCGCCGCGTTGCGAGCCGGCCGCGAGCGCTTGCTGTAACCGGTTTTGGCGTTAACTACCCACGTCATAGGTGGGTAGCTGACGCCAAAACGAGCGCTAGCTGGCGGCGGCTTGGCGGGGTTTCTCGTAGCGGTAGCCGACGCCCCGGATGGTGACGACGCGGGTGGGGGTCGACGGGTCTTCCTCGACCTTGGCCCGTAGGCGCTTCACGTGCACGTCAAGGGTCTTCGTGTCGCCGAAGTAGTTCGGTCCCCAGATGCGGTCGATGAGCACGTCGCGAGTGAGCACACGCCCGGCGTTGGCGAGGAGCAGCTCGAGCAGCTCGAACTCCTTGAGCGGAAGCGCGACCGGGTCACCGCGGACGAAGACCTCGTGACGTCCGGCGTCCAGGCGGACGTCTCCCACCTCGAGCACTTCCTGACTGACGGTGTCGACTGCCTCCTCCTCCGAGCTGCGCCGTAGCGCAGCGCGCACACGGGCGATCAGCTCCCGCAGCCGGAACGGCTTCGAGACGTAGTCGTCGGCGCCGACCTCCAAGCCGACGACGGCGTCGATCTCGGCGCTCCGCGCGGTGACCATGATGATCGGGACGCGCGAACGGGATCGCAGCTCCCGGCAGACGTCGACGCCCGAGATGCGGGGCAGCATCACGTCCAGGAGCACGAGGTCGGGCCGGGTGGCGTCGAACTGGTCGAGCGCCTCCTGCCCGTCGGCGGCGAGCGCAACCCGGAACCCTTCACGCTCGAGCGCGACCGACAGGGCGTCGCGATACGACTCCTCGTCGTCGACAACCAGGATGAGCGGTGCTTCTGCCATCAGGACGCCTCGGAGAGGTTGTGGTCGCTCGACGACGATAACGGTAGGCGAAGCCGGAACAGCGAACCCTCGCCCTCGATCGACTCGACGGTGACGTCGCCGCCGTGCGCTTGCGCGACGTGCCGGACGATGGAGAGGCCGAGGCCCGTGCCGCCCGTGGCGCGGCTACGCGCCCGGTCTACCCGGTAGAAGCGTTCGAAGATCCGTTCGAGGTCGCGTGACGGGATCCCGATGCCGTGGTCGCGCACCGAGATGCAGATGACGTCGTCGGCGGCGGCCGCGTCGACCTCGACGGATTCGCCGGGCTCCGAGTACTTCACGGCGTTGTCGAGCAGGTTCGCCACTGCGCTCACGAGTTGCGACCGGTCACCGGACACGGCGAGATCGGTGGCCACGGGCGGAACACTCAGCGGGATCCCGGCCGCGTCGGCGGCCCCCCGGACCCGCTCCGCCGCCTCGTGCAGGATGACGTGCACCGGCACCGGCTCAAGGGTCGGCGCCTCCTGTGCCTCGATCAGACTCAAGTCGAGGAGGTCGTCGACGATCCGGGCGAGCCGACCGGCCTCGTGCTGCACGCGTTCGGCGAGTTGGGTGTTGACAGGAGAGTCCTCTCCTGAAGCCATGGTCTCGGCCAGCAATGCCAGTGCGCCGATCGGCGTCTTGAGCTCGTGACTCACGTTCGCGACGAAGTCACGCCGGACGCTCTCGACCCGGCGCAGCTCCGAGACATCACGCACGAAGCCGACCGCACCGATCACAGTGTCCCCGCGGCGCAGCGGCGCGGCACGCACCTTGAGCACCTCACGGGGCGGGCCGAACAGGTGGAGCTCCCGCTCACCGCGTTCACCCACCAGCGCGGGCTCGAGCAGCTCCCGCAGCGCCTCCTCGACGAGCGCGTCCGCATGACGAGCGCGTCGGAAGCGCTCGCCTGCCTTGTTGCGCATCACTTCGCGGCCCTGCGCGTCGACGATGACCACGCCGTCCTCGAACGCAGCGACCGCCTCGGCCAGCGATTCGCGTTCGGCCAGTAGCTCGCGCGCCGCCTCCGTGGCCGTGGGATCCGCCGCTTGCGGCTCGGTGTCGCTTCCGGTGGTGTCGCCGATGCGCGACGCGACGCCTTGCAGCTCCCGGCGCAAGGACCACACCGACGCCACGAGAACTCCGATCGCCGCAACCAACGCGGCGATCACGATCGCCACGATGATCGCCACGCTCAGCCGAACCTCCCGGTGATGTACCCCTCGGTGCGGGGATCGCTCGGTGACGTGAAGATTTTTTCGGTGAGGTCGTACTCGACGAGCCGTCCGCGGCGGTGTCCGTCGTCGTCGGCTTCTGCGGTAAAGAACGCGGTCCGATCGGAGACTCGTGCCGCCTGTTGCATGTTGTGGGTCACGATGACGATCGTGTAGTCACGTTTGAGGTCGTCCATCAGGTCCTCGATGCGCGCCGTGGCGATCGGGTCGAGCGCCGAGCACGGCTCGTCCATGAGGATGACGTCGGGTTCGACGGCGAGGGCGCGTGCGATGCACAGGCGCTGCTGCTGGCCGCCCGACAGCGCCAGCGCGCTCTTGCGGACCTTGCCCTTGACTTCGTCCCACAACGCGGCCTGGGTGAGCGCCCTCTCAACGAGATCCCCGACTTCGCCGCGCTTGGCGCCGTTGATGCGAGGCCCATACGCGACGTTGTCGTAGATCGACTTCGGGAATGGGTTGGGCTTCTGGAACACCATCCCGATGCGGCGGCGGACCTCGGCGGGGTCCACCTTGGGCCCGTACAGGTCCTCACCGTGGTACGTGACCTTGCCGAGCACCTCGGCGCCGGGCGTGATGTCGTGCATGCGGTTGAGCGAGCGCAACACGGTCGTCTTGCCGCAACCGGACGGCCCGATCAACGCGGTGATCTCGTTGGCGGCGACGTCGATGTTCACTTCCTCGACGGCCGTGACTCCGCTGTATTTCACCTTGACGTCCGAGAGCTGGAAGACGATCTCGCGCTGCCGTTCGGGCTCCTCATCGGGCGCCCGTTCGAGCGGCGGAGTTTCGGCCGGACCGCGGTATGTCGCTTCGTCGCGCGCGGTGGTCACGGCCCCGAATCTAGTGGCGGCGGTAGCGGTGTCGGTCAAGGGATGCTCCACGAGGTCAGGCCGCCTCCGCACGGCGCGTATACAAGGCGGTGAAGATCCGAGCCACCACAGTGAAGATGAAAACGATCAGAATGAGCGCGAGCGCTGCGCCCCATGCTCGTTCCTGGGCACCTGGAAAACCACCGAACGTTGCGGCGTTGATATAGATCTGCTGCGGCAGCGCCGTGTTGGCACCCTCGAAGACGTTGAAGTTCGGCGCGGTGACGACCCCGATCGTGAACAGCAACGGAGCCGTCTCGCCAGCCGCTCGGGCGACAGCAAGCAACGAGCCGCTCACGATCCCGGGTGCGGCGTGCGGCAGCACCACCGTACGGACCGTCCGCGCCTTTCGACACCCGAGCGCATAGCTGCCCTCGCGCAGATCGTCGGGCACCGTCTTGAGGATCTCCTCAGTCGTGCGGATCACAATCGGGAGCATCAGGGCGCCGAGCGCGAGTGCGCCCGCGAACCCGCTGAGCCCGGACTGCTTCCGGGGGAGAACCCAGATCGTGTAGATGAACAGGCCCATCACGATGGACGGCACGCCCGTCATCACCTCGGCGAGGAATCGGACCACCCGGGCGATCGGGCCGTTCCCGCCGTACTCGTTGAGATACACGCCCCCCATGACGCCGAGAGGGATGGCCATCGCGGCCGCCAGACCAGTGATCAGGAGCGTTCCGACGATGGCCGGGTAGACGCCTCCTCCGGGCCGCCGGTTGCTGAACGGCAGGTCGTCGGTAAGGAAGCTCAGGCTGAAGACGGAGCTTCCCTCGCGGACGACGTAGTAGACGATGAACACCAGCGGGAGGAGCGCAATGAGGAACGACACGACGGTGAACGCCGTCGCGGCGGCGTTCTTGACCTCACGCACACCCTTGCGCGTCGATCGTGTCAGAGGTACTCCGACTGCAGTCATGCCGTTCCCGCCGATCGCGCCTGCGCACGCGCTGCCAGGGTCCGCGCCGTCACGCCGATGAGGATGGTCATGGCGAAGAGCACGACCCCGCACCCGATGAGGGCGGCCCGGTGCGTGCCGCTTGCCTCACCGAACTGGTTGGCGATCACGCTCGCAAGAGTGTCGCCGGGCCCGAGGATGTTGGACGTCAGCCGCTGAGATGATCCGATGATGAGCGCCACCGCGATCGTTTCGCCCATCGCTCGACCTACGCCGATCATCGTGGCGGCGACGACCCCGCTGCGGCTGTGTGGGAACACGGCACCGCGGATCATCTCCCAGCGCGTGGCGCCGAGCGCGAGTGCCGCCTCCTTTTGCGACTCCGGGACGGTGGCGAACACTTCCCGGGTGATCGACGTGATGATCGGCGTGATCATGATGGCCACGATGATCCCGGCGGTCATGAAGCTCTTGCCGGACGCGCTGGGATCGGCGAACAGCGTGCTCAGAAGCGGGATGCTGGCCGTTGCATCCGATACGGATTCGAACAACGTCGTGAGCGGCTCGGTGAGTACGAGCAGCGCCCATAGCCCGTAGACGACCGATGGGATCGCCGCGAGCAGATCGACGGTGTAGACGATCGGACGGCGCATCGACCGTGGCGCCACGTCCGTCACGAACAGCGCGATCCCGATGCTGATCGGAAGCGCGAGGACCACCGCGATCAACGCAACCAGCAACGTCCCGTAGATCAGGCCTAGCGCGCCGAAGTGGTTCTTGGCCGGGTCCCAGTTGTCTGTGAAGATGCCGAGGCCCTCTTCGCGGAACCAGGGCCACGCCTCGCGGGTGGTATAGATCGCGATCAAGGCCAGGACAACCAGGACGGTGAGACCCGCCGCCAGCGCGACGACGCGAAAGCTGCGGTCGGTGATGATCCCAGGTGGCCGGGACCCTTTGGTCAGGCTCTTGGGAACGACAGGGGTGTCGGTGGCCATCGACTCTCAGAACGGCGATGAGGGGCGGGCGGTGTCGCCCGCCCCTCGCGTCGCCGCATGCTACGCAACGGTGATTTGCTTGACCTGCGCCTTGGCCTTGTCGAGCAGGTTCTTCGGCAGCGGTGCATAGTCGACCGAAGAGGCGATCTTCTGTCCGTCGCCGTAGATGAAGTTCAGGAACGCCTTGATCGCGTCACCCTTCGCCTTGTCGGTCTGGTTCTTGTACACCAGCAGCCACGTGGGCGCCGCGATCGCGTACGCGTCCTTCCCGGCCGCGTCCAGCGGGTTGTAGGTCAGGTCGGCCTTCTGCTCGGCTTTGCCTACCGCCGTTGACGTTGCCTTCAGGGTCGGAGAGACGTATTTGCCGTCCTTGTTCTTCACGGACGCAAACGCCAGCTTCAACGCCTTGGCGTCCGAGAGGTCCACGTAACCGATGGCGCCATCAGTGCTCTTCACGATCTGACCGACGCCCTGGTTGCCCTGGCCTGCTTGGGTGTCCGCAGGCCAGCTCACCGTCGAGCCCGAGCCCAGCGTCCACACACCTGGTGCAGCCGCGGTCAGGTACTTCGTGAAGTTCTCCGTCGTGCCCGACCCGTCGGATCGGTGCGCCACGGTGATCGCGGTCGACGGGAGCTTCTTGCCTTTGTTCTCGGCCGCGATCGCGGGGTCGTTCCAGGTCGTGATCTCACGCTGGAAGATCTTGGCGATCGTGTCGGCCGAGAGCCGGAGACCCTTCACGCCCTTGAGGTTGTACGAGACCGTGATCGGCGCCGCGACCGTCGGGAAGTAGAGGAACTCACCGCCCTTGATGCCCGCAGCGTCCTCAGGCTTGTACGGGGCGTCGGACGCGCCGAAGTCCGTCACCTGGTCGGCGAAGTCCTGGCGGCCCTTGCCGGAGCCTCCGCCGGCGTAGTTGATGGTCACGCCCGACTCCTTCTGCTTGAAGGCGCCGATGACCTCTTCGTAATAGGACTGCGGGAAGGTCGCCCCGGACGAGTTCAGCGTCGCGGGATCGACCCGAGCGGCGGCACCGCCTGCGCCAGCGACGGCCGCGCCCGAGGTGACGAGTCCGACGACCAGCGCTGCCGGCACCAGCCACCGCAGACAGGCAGAGATTCGCTTCATGTTCTTCAGGCCTCCTTGGGAGCTCACGACCCGGAAGCTAGGGAGCGCGCCTTCCGAAGCAGTGGCATCGAGGTGGCCGGAACGTGAACACTCCCCGAACATTGCGAATCGCCCCTGCGCCGCGATGAGGTTCGTGTTGACGCGGCATGGCGTCGAGATGGCCGGAATGTGAACAGTGCCCCAACCATCGGCCCGCCCTGGACGCACGCGAGTCACGCACACGCCATGATGGGCGCATGACCGACACCGCCAGCGAGGCTCGCAAGAGCTTCCACGAGGAGCTTGACGAGCTGCGCATCGACGTGATCCGGCTGGCCGCGCTCACCACCGAAGCCATCGCCGGGGGGACCCAGGCCTTCCTCGACGCCGACCTGGGCGCGGCCGAGCAGGTCATCGAGAACGACGACGCGATCGACGAGCTCACGCACTCGATCGAGGACCGCTGTTACCTGCTCCTCGCCCGCCAGCAGCCGATGGCGAGCGACCTGCGCACCGTGGTGACGGTGTTGCGCATCGTCCACGAGCTCGAGCGCTCATCTGACCTGATGGTCAATGTGGCGAAGACGACGCGACGCCTCTACCCGCACAGCGTCGATCCCAAGCTGCGGGGCATCATCCAGCGGATGGGCGAGCAGGCGGGCATCGAAACCCGCGTCGCGATCGACGCCTTCGCTGACGGCGATCCGTCGGCGGCATTGGCACTGGCCGACATGGACGACGCCATGGACGACCTGACGAAGAGCCTCTTCCGCTACATCCTTGCGGGCGGCGACGCCGATGAAGGCAACGTGCTTCAGGCAGTGCAGCTCGCGTTGGTCGGGCGGCACTACGAGCGCATCGCCGACCACGCGGTGACCATCGCTCAGCGGGTGTGCTTCATGGTCACGGGCGAGCATCCCCAGCCGGGCGACGCCCTCGCCGAGCCCTAGCTCAGGCCTCGGTCTCCTCGTAGCCGAGGTCCCACTCGAGGATCAGGCGCTCACGTTCGGCGTCGCGTGCGACGCGCTCCCGATTGCGCCGGAACTGCGGGTCGTGCGGCGGCAGCAGCTGGAGCCGGGCAAGTGCGCGCTGACGGAACTCCTCGATAAGGCGCCCGTCCCCGAACACGCCGTGCACCTCCCAGTGCGGTGCGACCGGCCCCAGGTACACGACTTTCACGTGCCCCTGGGGCGGAAGCTGCTCGAGTTCCTCTTCTTCGATGCTCATGCGATCGACCAGGGTACTGGCTGCGGAGGCGGCTACCCGACGTCGGAGCGCTCGGCGAGCGTCACTTCCACGGTCTTGCGGTCGGAGCCGCGCACGAAGACCACCGACACCTTGTCGCCGGGGTGATGCTTTCGCACCGCGGTGGCGACGCCGCCGCCGTTCTTGACCTGGTCGTCGCCGATCTGCACGATCACGTCGCCGCGCTGGATGCCAGCATCGTCGGCCGGGGACCCGTTCGTGATCGAGTCGACAACGGCTCCGGTGTCGGCGTTGACGTCGAGCTGGCTTTTGAGCTCCGGCGTCAAGTCGGTGGTGCCGACGCCCAGAAACGCGGGCTTGCGCCCGGCTTCGATGTCGTCGACCACAGTCTTTGCGAGCGAGATCGGGATCGCGAAGCCGACGTTCTGGGCCGGCTGTGTCGAGCTGCCGGAGGCGACGGCGGTGTTGATGCCGATCACGCAGCCGTTGGCGTCGACGAGTGGACCGCCGGAGTTGCCAGGGTTGATGGCCGCATCGGTCTGCAACACGCTCTCGATCGCGGTGCCGATCTCCGCGCCCGGTCGGGGCGGGCCGGAGATGATGCCACGGGTGACGCTCAGACCACCTTCGAGGGCAAGCGCGTTGCCGATCGCCACAACATCGTCACCGACCTGGACCTTGTTCGAGTCGGCCAGGCACGCGGCGGGCAGTCCGGTGCCGTTCAACTTGAGGACGGCGACGTCGGCGCTCGGGTCGCGGCCGACGACGCGTGCGTCGGCCGAGCGCCCGTCGTTGAACTCCGTTTTGACTTGCTGCGCGCTCTCCACGACGTGCGCGTTCGTGATGGCGAACCCGTCGGGTGAGATCACGAAGCCGGTCCCTGCGCTCTGGCGGCCACCCGCATCGACGGTCACCGCGAAGACGGCGGGCTCGACCTTGGCGATGATCCCGGCGATGTCGCCGTTGCGACCGATGGTCGACGAGTCGCGGGCGACCTGGTTCGTCTTCTGCGCCCGCTTCACGGTCGTGGTGCTGGTGTCGTCGCGACCGAACGCGACCCAAGCGCCCGACGCGACGAGCGCGCCGCAAATCCCTCCGATCAGGGCGCCGCCGACGAACTGCCGCAGCCGGCTGGGGCGCCCGGGGTCGGGGGTCGGAGGCCCAGGGGCAGCCGGAGGCCAGGGCGGGACAGGCGGGGGCTCGTAGGCACGAGGGCGGGGATCGGTCCGCGGCTCGTCATGGGCGGCCGGCCGGGGCTCGGTCGGGCCGTCCTCGTGGGCCGGCGGGCGGGACTGGGTCGGGTCGTCGCCGGGGGGCATGGCGTCTTCAGGCATCAAGGGTCTCCAGGGCCGGGTTTGGGCGGTCGCAATCTCGAACGTCGCCTGGTCCGTAGAAGGTTCCTGGGGGCAGGGTTGTCATCTTGTTCTCATCAGGCCGCACTCATGATGCCCTTGCAGAGCCCGGGAACCGGATCGCCCCCCGGGGCCGTTTGAAGCGTGAACCCTATGGATTACGACCTTCCGCTCCCCCCACCGCCCGACCACCAGGAGCATCAATGGATGCTCGAGGCCAAGTGCCGGGGCCGGGCGCCGCAGGACTTCTTCCCCTCCGACGGCGTCGGCGTCGACCAGGCCCGACGCATCTGCGCCGATTGCCCGGTGAAGGAACCGTGCCTGGAGTATGCCCTGACCTACCGGATCGACCACGGAGTGTGGGGCGGGGCATCCGAACGGGAGCGTCGCCGCATCCTCCGCCGCCGCCGCCTCGAGGCCGGCGCCACTTCTTCTTCGTAGAGGTCGCGCACCGGTACCGTCGGCGACGTGAGCGCTCAAGCGTCGGACCCGTCGCTACATCGTCACGGGGCCCGGGTACACAGTCACCCGTACCGCGGCCGGCACCGTCATCTGCGCCTGGCGCTGCGCGCTTCGACCCCCGCAGGGGCGAGGCGTCACAACCGCAGTCACATCGGCGACGGTCGCGAACACGGGCATTCGCACGGTGTCGTCGACGACAGCCTCAAGCGCTCGCGCGCGGGGATCGGGGCAGTGACCCGATCCCTCGTCGTCTTGGGCGCTGCTGCTGGCGTACAGGCGGTGGTGTTCGTGGCGAGCGGCAGCGTCGCCCTGCTTGCGGACTTGATCCACAACGTGGGCGACGCCTTGACCGCCGTGCCCCTCGCCCTCGCATTCATCTTGCGGTCGTCGAAGGCCGAACGGCGGGCCGGTGTCGTGGTGGTCGCCGCGATCGGCCTCAGCGCGTGCATGGCCGGCGTCGAGGCGGTGCGACGCCTCGTGTCTCCGGTCGCGCCCAATCACCTGGGCGTTCTGGCCATCGCCGGAGCGGTTGGATTCGCCGGCAATTACGTGGCAGGTCGGATCCGCACCAGAGCCGGGCAGCGCCTCGACAGTCCCGCGCTCATCGCAGACGGGCACCACGCGCGCGCCGACGCCTACGTGAGCCTGGGCGTCATCGCATCCGCGGGAGCCGTCGCGATCGGCGCACCGATAGCTGATCCTCTCGTCGGGCTCGCTATCAGCGCGGTCATCTTGCGGATCACGTGGCAGTCGTGGAGGACGATACGCGGGGCTACCAGTCGAACGGGCCGAGGACGAAGCTCGTGACGCGCTCGAAGGCGCTCGGGGAATCGGACGGGGTGAATTCGGCGAGCAGCTCGTCGACCTGGTCGGTCGGGGCGTCGCCCACCGCCGTGTAGACGACACCGTCGGACTCCCAGACCGTCACGACACCGGTCGGCGTCCGGTAGCGGCGGGCGTCGTGCCCGGCGACGGTGCGGGCGTCGCCTCCCGCCGGGAGCTCGCTCCAGTCGAGCTCCCCTTGGTGCTCGAACACCGACACGCCGAACAGGCCGTCGCTGTAGAAGAGCTGCACAGTGCCGGCGGCGTCGCGGTAGCGGCCTGCGAGATGGAAACCGTTCCCCACCGTGCTCGGGGCTCGGAACGGCGCGATGACGCCCTCGATCGAACTGGGCTGTCGCGTCGCGCTGGCGCGCGGCGCGCGCGGGGCGTCGGCAGGCAGGACACCGCCGGCTGCTTCGCCGAAGCTCACGAAGCCGACGGCGCGCACGGTGTTACCGCGGCGGTCGAGCTGCTCGCGCCGCAGGAGAAGATCGGTGGTCGCGTCGAAGTAGAGCCGCTGTCGCACTCGGCCGTCCTCACGACCGGTGACGTCGACCTCTCGGGTGGGCCGTCCGGCCACCACCGATCCGTCCCGCAACGTGAACCGCCACTTCTCCGACGGTGACGGCACCTCGGATGTCACCTCGCGGCCCCACGCCGAGAGCCAGCCTTCGGTGTCGTGCACGAACCGGCGCGGGCCGTCCACGACGACCTGACCCTCGTTGCCCAATGAGAGCACGCCGTTCGTGCTGCGGACGGCAACCTCGCGTGAATGCGCGCCCGCGGCGTCGGACCACGTGACTTCGAGCACGCCCGAGAAGTTCGATCTCTCGGCGGCGTGCCGGGCGCCGGTCATCAGCTCCTCCGCGGGATCAGGCTGGTCGGCAGCGGCCCGCAGTCCGGCATCGGCGACGGGTCCGACGGCGGCGAGCGCCGCCATCGCCGTGACCACGAGTGCGGGGCGCGAGACACGAGCGCTCATCGCCGAGGTGCCGTGATGAGGCTCAGCGTTGCCAGCCGGCTCACGGGATCGTCGGTGAGCGAGGAGCGCACAGCGTGCGAGTCGGCCACCGCGGGCACCTTGGGCGTGACCCGGTCGGGCGAAGGCACGACCAGAACCGCGGTCACCACCGCGGCGACCGCGGCCGCAGACGCGCCCAAGCCCGCGATTCGCGGCACGCGTCGCGCTCGGCGAGCGCGCGCCCGCGTCAGCTCCGGCGCCAGCGCGGCGTCCCAAAACCCGGGCGGCGCCTCTTGGACCGGCAGGCTTCGCAGCATGTCCCGCGCCCACGCAACCTCGTCGAACTCGATGCGCCATTCCGTCGACGCCGCGAGATAGCTCTCGACCGCCTTCCGCTCGGCCGGATCGAGCTCGCCGTCCAGGTAGGCGGACAGGCGGTCGTCCGGCGCGGGGCGGTCGTTCACGCCGACTCTCCGGTGTTGACGAGCGCGCGGCGCAGCAAGCGCCGTCCTCGGTGAATGCGCGACCGCACCGTCCCCACGGGAACGCCGAGCGCCTCGGCGATCTCCTCGTAGGGCCGGTCGGCGATGTCGCACAGCACGACCGCGGTGCGGAACTCTTCGGGAAGCGAGTTGATCGCGGCCTGCACCTCGTCCGACAGGCCCGTCGGCACCTCGTCGGCGGGGGGCGAGGGCGGGACGACCCAGTCCGGATCGTCGGGTAACGCGTCCGCCGGACGTCGCCGGCGCCGCCGCACCTCGTCCAGGAACACGTTCGTCACGATCCGGGCCAACCAACCTTCCAGGGACCCCGGTTGGTAGCGCTCGAGCCCCTTGCGGACCCTCAGCAGCGCCTCCTGCACGAGGTCCTGTGCGTCGCTGTCGTTGCCGGCCAGGCGGTAGGCGACGTTGTAGAGGAACCGCCCGTGATCACGGGCGACTTCCTCC
>JBKOWY010000116.1:0-5909 GCA_046724655.1 Actinomycetota bacterium | reverse complement strand
CGAAGACGCGAACTGCGGTGATCGAGCGACTCAACGAACCGCCCGAGGACCTCCTCGCGCTCGATCGCGAGGATCTCGAGCAGCTGCGCGCCGCGCTCGCCAAGCTGCCGCAAGGACCGCCCCCGTTCGCCTAGGCAAGAGGGGGGTAGGCTTCGCGCCTGTGAAGATCGTCGTCGACCGTGATCTCTGCGAGAGCAACGCGGTGTGCATGGACATCGAACCCTCGGTCTTCGAGGTGGACGATGACGACGTCCTCCAGATCCTCGACGAGCACCCGGACGAGTCTCTCCGTCCCAAGATGGAGGAAGCCGTCCGCCGCTGCCCGAAGCAAGCCCTCTCGATCCAAGAAGACTGAGCTTTTGGCGTCAGCTACATACCTATGAGGTATGTACGTGACGCTAAAACGTTTATGTTGACCAAGCCAGTGCGGCTCCGGTCGATCGTGGAGCTCGCAGACACTGCCAAAGCGATCGTGGCCGAGCTCGAGACATCGCTTCGCGAGTTGGTCCCAGCTGGCCAGATCGAGCACATCGGAGCAACGGCCATGCCCCACGGGCTGACGAAGGGCGACGTCGACGTCAACATCCGCGTGTTGCAGGACGATTTCCCGCGCACCCTCGAAACGCTGCGCAGCCACTTTCCGGTGGCGCAACCGCAGAACTGGACCGAGTCGTACGCGAGCTTCTCGGACCCGTCACGCGCGTTGCCCGTCGGACTGCAGGTCACCGTCCTCGGATCGCCCGACGACTTTCTCGTTCCGCTACGGGATCTGATGCGGCGCGACGCCGAGCTTCGCCACGAGTACGACCGGGTGAAGCGCGACGCCGCCCACCTCGGGCCCGACGGCTACTGGAAGGCGAAGGACGCGTTCCTGACTGAGATTCGCCATCAGATCGCGCGCTCGCGGTCGGCCCAGTAGGGGTCGCGGAGCTTGCGTTTGTAGAGCTTGCCGTTGGGGTCGCGGGGCATCTCGGCGATGAAGTCGATCGACCTCGGGGTCTTGAACCGCGCCAGCTTGTCGGCGCAGAAGGCGAGGATCTCCTCGGCGAGCTCCGGTCCCGGCTCGACGCCGGGCGCGGGTTCGATGACCGCCTTGACCTCCTCGCCCCAGTCCTCGTGCGGGATGCCGAAGACTGCGGCATCGCCGACCTTCGGGTGCGTGAGCAACACGCTCTCGATCTCGGCTGGGTAGATGTTGGCGCCGCCCGAGATGATCATGTCGGACTTGCGGTCGCGCAGGAACAGCCAGCCGTCTTCGTCGAGATAGCCGACGTCGCCGACCGTGAAGTACTTGCCTCTCCGGCTCTTCTCGGTCTTGTCCTTGTCCTTGTAGTACTCGAAGTCTCCCGTCTGCATCGACATGTAGACGGTTCCGATCTCACCTTGCGGCACCTCGTTGCCGGCGTCGTCTAGGACAACGACCTCGGAGATCGGCCACGGCTGGCCGACCGTGCCCGGTTTCTTCAGCCATTCCTCGGCGAACACGATCGTGCCGCCGCCCTCGCTGGCGGCGTAGTACTCGTCGATCACCGGGCCCCACCACTCGATCATGCGGCGCTTGATGTCGGGCGGGCACGGCGCAGCGGCGTGCACCATGTGCCGCAGTGACGACACGTCGTACTTCGCCTTCACGTCGTCGGGAAGCGCGAGCAGCCGGTGGAACTGCGTCGGGACCATGTGGCTGTTCGTGACGCGGTACCTCTCGATGAGGCGCAGCATTGCTTCGGGTGTCCACTTGTCCATGAGCACGATGGTGTGGCCGGCGTGCAGCGCGCCCCCGGCGAACACGAGGACCGCGGTGTGGTACAGGGGCGAGCCGCAGATGTGCACGTTGTCGTCGTGGGGCTGGAGGCCGAACAGGAAGATCATCCCGGAGAAGCCGATGACGCCGTCCTCGGGCGTCGCGCCCGCCAGCGGCCTGCGGACGCCCTTGGGCTTGCCGGTCGTTCCCGACGTGTAGTTCATGACGGCGCCGGTGGTGCGGTCTTTCGGCAGCGTCGTGGGCTGCCCGGCCTTGAGGTCGTCGTAGGGCCGGAAGCCGGGGATCTCGCCGACGGCGAAGCGCTGCTCCTTCGGGAACCCGATCTCATCGGCGGCGGCCGCGCACTCGTCGGCGAAGCGCTCGTGCGCGACGAACACCTTCGCCTCGGAGTCCTGCACGATGTAGGCGATCTCGGGACCGACCAGGTGGAAGTTGATCGGGACGAGGTAGAAGCCGGCTTGGAGCGCTGCCAGATACAGCTCGAACACCTCGACGCTGTTGGGCAGCACCATCGCCACGGCGTCACCGACTTCGAGACCGGCGGCGCGCAGGCCGTGCACCACCTGGTTGCACGAAACCAGGAGCTCGCCCGCGCGCACCTCCCGCTCGTCGGGGTCGACGAGCGCGAGCTTCTCCGGTTCTTCCTGGGCGATGCTCCAGAAGCCGAGCTCGGCCATTACAGGGCGCTCCTTACCTCTTGTGGCTCGTGCTTGCTAGCCGCGACCTTCGCGGCGCGGTAATCGGGCTTGCCGACTGGGGTGCGCGGGATCGTGTCGGCGAGGAGAAGCTGGCGGGGCAGCTTGTACCCGGCCAGATTCTCGCGGCAGTGCGCCTGGAGTTCCTCGAGCGACGGCTCCGCGCCCGACCGGGGCTGCACGATGGCGGCGACGCGTTCCACGTACCGGTCGTCGGGCACGCCGACCACGACGGCGTCGAACACGTCGGGATGCGACTTCAGCGATGCCTCGACCTCCTCGGGGTACACCTTCTCGCCGCCGCTGTTGATGCACACCGAGCCGCGCCCGAGCATCGTGATCGCGCCGTCGCCCTCGACGGTGGCGAAGTCGCCGGGCACGACCCAGCGCGTGCCGTCGGTGGCGGTGACGAACGTGGCCGCGGTCTTCTCGTCGTCCTTGTAGTAGCCGAGGGGGATGTGACCGCGACGGGCGAGCTTGCCAACGACGGCCGAGCCGGGCGCGACCGGGCGCAGGTCATCGTCGAGCACGGTCATGAACTCGCCCATCGTGAACCTTGGCCCGGCCGCTGGACCTTCAGCGTCGTAGACGGTGCCGGTGGCACCCGTCTCGGACGCGCCGAAGCTGTCCATCACCATGGCGTTCGGCAGCTGGGCGCGCAGCTGGTCCTTCACGGTGGGCGAGAGGATGGCGCCACCCGAGCCGACGACGATCACGGACGAGGTGTCGTAGGACGCGCCGGGCGCCGTGAGCGCCTCGGCGAGCGGGCGGCCCATGGCGTCGCCCACGACCATGACCGAGTTGCAGCGTTCGCGCTCGACCGTGCGCCAGATCCGGTCGGGGTCGAAGTGGCGGTCGCAGTTGAGCACGACCGTGCCGCCGGCGTAGAGGTTGATGAACAGCATCCACTGGCCCCCACCGTGCATGAGCGGCGCGTTCACCATCGGGATGGGGCGGGCGTCCTCGGCCGGGATCCGCTCGGCGAGCTCCTCGGGGGTTGTGATCGGCGGCTGGCCGAACCCGCCTCCGCCGAGCGCGGCGAAGAAGATGTCCTCCGACCGCCACATCACGCCCTTGGGGACGCCGGTCGTGCCGCCCGTGTAGAGGAGATAGAGATCGTCGGCGGAGCGCCGACCGAACTCGCGCGCAGGTGATGCCGCTGCCAGCGCCTCCTCGTAGGGAAAGGCGTCGGACGGTTCGTCGCTTCCGTCCTCGAGCACGACAAAGTGCCGAGCCCTCGGGAGTCCGTCTCGGATCGTCGCCAGGAGTGGTGCGACGGCGCGCTCGTGCACGACCACGACCGAGTCGGAGTTGTCGAGGATGTAGCGCGCTTCGTCGGCTACGTAGCGGTAGTTGACGTTGACGGGAACCGCCCGGGCTTTGTACGCGCCGAGCATGGCCTCCACCCACTCGGCGCGGTCCCACGAGTAGATCGCGACCTTCTCGCCGTGCTCGACACCCCGGTCGAGAAGATGGTGGGCGAAGCGGTTGGCGCGCTCGTCGAGTTCGGCGTAGGTGAGGCGCCGGTCGCCGGCCACGATCGCCAGCCGATCGGGCACCGCGTCGGCCACGATCTCGTAGAGGTCGGCGAGGTTGAACTCCATGCGGGGGCAAAGTAGAACACGTTCTGATCGCGAGCGGCAACCGCCTAGGCTGCAAGACCTGGAGGTGCGATGGCGCGGATCAGGGTTCCCGACGGCGACAACCCGGAGATCGTGCGGGTCTGGTCGCTCCGGCCCGAGCTGGGACTCCCGCTCGCCGAGCTGTCCAAGGCCGTGTACAGCGAGAGCAAGCTGCCGGCGCGAGTGCGCGAAGCCGTGCGCATGCGCATCGCGCAGATCAATCAGTGCCCGATCTGACTGGGCTGGCGCATTCCGCAGTTGGCGGAACAGGGCGTCACCGAAGACATGTACGCCCACGTCGCCGAGCACCGAGACCACCCCGAGTACTCGGGCGCCGAGCGAGCCGCGATCGAGTACGCCGAGCGGTTCGCGCTCGATCACCTCTCGCTCGATGACGAGTTCTTCAACCGTTTGCACGAGCACTTCAGTGACGCCGACATCCTCGACCTCACGATCTGCATCGCGGACTTCCTGGCGTTCGGCCGGCTCACCGAAGTACTGAGGCTCGACCAGGAGTGCTCGCTCGAGTTCCCGCGTGATTGAAGAGGGACGCCGGCCGCTGCTCTTCTCGCCCCTGCGCATCGGGCCGGTGACGGCGCCCAACCGCATCGTGTGCGGGGCGCACTTCACGCAGTTCGTCGAGCCCTCGTCGACCGTGGGCGAGCCCGGCTACTACGGCGCCCGCTACGGCCGCTACCTCGCGGAGCGCGCCGCCGGCGGCGCGGGCCTGGTCATCGCCGGCCAGGCGCAGGTGCACCCGACGACCGCCTACCAGATGCGCAACAACGCGATCGCCTGGGACGAGGCGGCCGTGCCGCACTTCCGCGAGGTGACCGAGCCTGTGCACGAGCACGGCGCGCTCGCGTTCCTGCAGCTCGCGCACAACGGCGGTGTCAACGACGGCACGTGGTCGAAGCTGCCGGCGTGGGCGCCGTCAGTGGTGGCCAACTACAACGAGTCACCCAAGCCGCTCGAGCGCCACGAGATCCGGGAGGTCGTCGAGTATTTCGCGCGCTCGGCGGCGAATGCCGCGGCCGGTGGTTTCGACGGCATCGAGGTGCACGGCGCTCACGGCTACCTCATTCACGAGTTCCTCTCGCCGAAGCACAACCACCGCACCGACGAGTACGGCGGCAGCCTCGAGAACCGCACGCGATTCTGCGTCGAGGTGCTGGAGGCGGTACGGGGCGCGGTGGGGGACGACGTCGCCGTCGGCCTGCGGCTCGTGGGCGACGAGGAGCAGCGCGATGGGTCGGGGCTCACCGCCGACGACGCCGCCGAGATCGCAGCGCGCCTCGAAGACGCCGGTCTCGTGGACTTCCTCAACGTCAGCATCGGCGTGTCGGGCGTTGGGATGGTGCGTCCGCTGTACGCACCGCACCTGCTGGGCGTGTACGCCGCGCACACGGTGAGGAAGGCGCTGCGCGACACGCCTGTGTTCGCGGTACATCGCATCCTGACGCCGGACGAGGCCGAGGGCATCCTCGAGCGCGGTGAGGCCGACGCAATCACGCTCGTGCGAGCGCTGATCGCGGATCCGGACTGGGGCGTGAAGGCGCGGACCGGCGCTGACGACACGATCCGCCGGTGCACCGGCTGCAACCAGGGCTGTTACGGGAACCTCATCCAGAGCCTGCCGATCAATTGCGTGACGAACCCGGCCGTCGGGCGGGAGACTGAGCTCGGCGTGGGCACTCTGCAGCCGGCGGCACGCACGAAGCGCGTCGTCGTCGTGGGGGGCGGGCCTGCGGGGTTGGAGGCGGCGTGGGTCGCGGCGGCGCGCGGCCACGACGTCACGCTGCTCGAACGCGGCGACGAGCCGGGCGGCAA
>JBKOWY010000175.1:0-14464 GCA_046724655.1 Actinomycetota bacterium | reverse complement strand
TGACGGCACCGCGTTCGTGATCACGCCGAACCGTCCGGCCGACTTCGAGAACCCCTTCCACGTGTACCTGTTCGAGGCGCCGGAGCTCGCGAGCCTGCTTCGGCTGTTCTTCCACGATGTCGAGGTATGGGGGCTCGACGGGTCCGAGGCCCTCAAGGCCGACTTCGCGGCGCGGCGTGTCCGGGGCGAGCGCATCCTCAAGTTGGATGTCCTGCGGCTGCGGCATCGGATGCCGCGCCGCTGGTACGTCTGGTCGTACGAGCGGGCTCTCCCCCTCGTCTACCGGGCGCTCGGGAATCGCAGCTCCGGTATAGGATCCGGCCTGGACCAGAGCCATTTCTTCATCAACGCCGAGATCGTGGACACCACACCCGGGCTCTTCGCCATCGCGCGCGCCCCACGTCGCTAGCCGGCCGTTCGCGAGATAGAGACACTTCGGGGCTTTCGACCGATCCGCGTAGACTCCTTTGCCGTCCCGGGGATGCGGGGGCCAACCGTGAACCGCGAATCCGGGGAGCTCACCTATCAGCCTGCGCTCGACGGACTCCGCGCGCTCGCGGTCGGAGCCGTCATCGCCTACCACCTCGGCGCCGGCTGGGCGCGGGGCGGCTTCCTCGGCGTCGACGCTTTCTTCGCCTGTCCGGCTTCCTCATCACGTCGCTGCTCCTTACGGAGTGGGGACGGCACGGCGGTATCAGCCTCCCTCGATTCTGGGTGCGACGCGCCCGTCGCTTGCTTCCGGCGCTGTTCCTCGTGCTGGGCGCGATCGGCTTGTACGCGGCGACGCTGGCGCCTCCCACCAACTGCGCACGCTGCGCGCCGACGGCCTCGCGAGCGTCTTTTACTTCGCCAACTGGCACTTCGTCCTGAGTGGCCAGTCCTACTTCGACCTGTTCACGTTGCCGTCGCCGATGCGCCACCTCTGGTCGCTGGCGATCGAAGAGCAGTTCTACCTTTTGTGGCCGCTCGTGGCCCTCGGCTGCCTGTGGATCGGGCGAGGGTCACGCAAGCCGCTGGCCGCGGTCTGCGTCGCCGGCATCGCGGCTTCCGTCGCGGTCATGGCGATCTTGTACGAGCCGCTCGACCCTTCGCGGGCCTACTACGGCACTGATGGCCGCGCTCATACGTTTCTCGTCGGCGCCGTTCTCGCGCTGCTCCTCACGCGACACCGCGCTCAGAACGAACCGGGCCTCGAGATGGGGCGACGGGCCCGGAGAGAGCGCCGGGCTCCCGCCACCCTGCACGTCGTCGGCGTCGTCGCGGCCGCCGGGGTCGTCTGGGCGTGGTCGCGCGTCAGCGATCAAGGCAGCGGCCTGTACCGCGGCGGTTCACTCCTTTTCTCTCTCGCCGTCGCCGCGGTCATCGCGTCAGCAATCCAACCCGGGCGAAGCCTGTTACGAGTGGCACTGTCGCTGCCCATGCTGTGCTGGCTGGGCCGCATCTCGTACGGGCTGTACCTGTGGCACTGGCCTGCGATCGTCGTGCTCACCGAGGACCGCACCGGGCTGTCGGGCGCGACGCTCACGGTGGCGCGGCTTGCCACGACCCTGGGCGCGGCCACGCTGTCCTTCTATCTCGTGGAGCAGCCCATCCGGCGTGGTGCGCTGCGGGGCTGGAGGGGGCGGGTCGCGGTCCCGACCGGATTCGCGGCTGCCGCGGTCACGATGGTCGTGGCACTGTCGGCGCGACTACGGCGTCTCCGCTCGAGCAGGTCCAAGCCGGCCAGAAGCTCCCCGCGCAGCCGGCACCGACGGCAGCCGGGCAACAAGCCACCTCGTCCGCACAGGGCGCCGCCACGCCCCAGCCAAACCGCATCCTCCTCGTCGGTGACGCCGTCCCCTACACGCTGCTCCCCGGTCTCCAGCCCCTCGGCGCCGAGCACGGCGCGTCGGTTGATACCGCGCTCGTCGCCGGCTGCGGTGTGGTCGGCGGCACCGCCACCTACTACGACGGCCAGATCCCGCCCACGCTGCGGGCTGCGAGAAGCTCGTCGACGACTACGAGCAAACGGCACTGGATCGTGATCGCCCTCACGTCGTCATCTGGATGAGCACGTGGGAGACCAACGACCGCATCGTGCAGGGCCAGCGGGTCCGGTTCGGCAGCGCTGCGTGGACGAGATGATGCTGGACAAGATCGATCAAGCGGCGCGCCGGCTCACAGCAGGCGGCGCGCACCTCGTGATCACGACGATGGCGCCGCGCGCTCCGAACGAGCTCGTCCCACCGTCTGACGCCGCAGAGACCTCGCGGTACATCCGCCTCAACCAGCTCTACACGCAGTACGCACGCGCTCACTCCGAGACCGTCTCGGTCGTCGATTTTGCCGGCATGCTGTGCCCGGGCGGGCCACCTTGCGCGGGCACCGTCGACGGCATCGAGCCCCGCCCGCTCGACGCGCTCCACTTCACGCCGAAGACGGCCCGCTGGGCCGCAGGCCGGCTGTTCGACGCGGTGCTCGCGTGCCGGCGGACGACCGCGGGATGGCTTTGCCCCGAGCAGGTGCCGGCCGGCACAGGGAGCCAAGCGGCGCGCAAGTAGCATCGCCCGCCATGACGGAGGCGGAGGTCGGCGGCCTCGAGAGCGCAGCCGAGCCCCGCGGCCGGGAACGCATCACCTTTCCAGCGTTCAACGGCTTTCGCGCCCTCGCGGCGCTAAGCGTGCTCGTGACGCATGTCGCCTACCTCAGCGGCTTCAACACGCGCTCCCCGTTCGGGGCGCTCACCGCGCGCATGGACGTCGGCGTCGCCGTGTTCTTCATAATCTCCGGGTTTCTGCTGTACCGGCCGTACGTGGCGGCGCGTCTGGCCGGGGACGATGGCCCGCGACCGCTGGCGTACTTCTGGCGCCGGGCATTGCGCATCTTCCCGGCGTACTGGCTCGCGCTGACGGTGACCGTCTTCCTGTTGCACGTGCCCAAGCAGGTTCCGCCGGCGAAGGACATGTTCCTGTACTACGGGCTCGGGCACCTGTACAGCCTCGGCAACGTCATCGGGCCGATCCTCTCGTCCTACACGCTCGTGACCGAGATCAGCTTCTACGTCCTGCTTCCGATCTACGCGTTCCTGCTCAGCCGCGTGCACGGCCCGCCGGAGCAACAGGTACGCGTCGATTTGCTCGCGCTGGCATCGCTGTTCGTCGCCGGGGTCGTCTACCGCGCGGTTGTCACGGCCGGAGGATTCCCGTTCGACCGCACGTTCCAGCTCCAGAACGTGCTCCCGGGCTGGATCGACGTCTTCGCCGTCGGCATGGCGCTCGCAGTCGTGAGCGCGTGGATCGGCCATCGCGGCGCACGTCCGCTCATCCCCCGTCGCCGGTGGTTCCCGGGGGCGTGCTGGGCGTTGGCGGCGGCGGCGTTCGTGGGGATCTCGGTCTGGATCGGACGTCCGTCGGAGGGCCTGAACGTGTTCAGCTTCTGGGAGGAGATGGGGATCCACTACCTCTATCTGGCCGTCGGCCTGTTCTTCCTGTTGCCGGGCATCTTCGGCCCGCAACGGGTCGGCGTCATACGCGCCATCCTGCGCAACCGCGCCGTCCAGTGGCTCGGCCTGATCTCGTACGGGCTGTACCTCTGGAACGAGACTCTGCTCGAGAAATACATCCAGTGGACCGATAGCACGCCGTTCCGGACCTCGTTCTCGAAGATGCTCATCGTGGTGTTCGTCGCCACCGTGCTCGTGTCGATCGCGAGCTACGTGTTCGTCGAGCGACCCGTACTGTCGCTGAAGTCCCGGGTGCCGAACCGCCGTCCCGTGGCCACGCCGGCCGGTTGAGCAGCTCGCGCAACCGTGCCTTCCTGATCGCCCTGCTGGCGATCGCAGTGGTCGCCCTCGTGGTGCGGATCGCGTTCGTTCTCGTGGTGGACCCCAAGCTGCCCGATCCGGGTGACGCCACCGCGTATCACCTGCTCGCCAACAATCTTGCCGACGGGCACGGCTACATCCGTCCCTTCGACTTCCGGCTTCTTCATGTCGCGCGGCCGACTGCCGAGTACCCGCCGCTCTTTCCGGCACTGCTGGCCGTGCCCTCGTACCTGGGCGCGACGAGCGTCGACGCGCAACGCGTCTTCCTGTGTTTTGTCGGGACGGGAACCGTCGTGCTCGTCGGGCTGCTCGGCCGGCGTGTCGGCGGTCCGATCGTCGGCCTGGTGGCGGCAGGGATGGCGGCCGTGTACACGATGCTCTTCCTCGGCGAAGCGGTGCTCATGGCCGAGTCACTGTTCGTGCTCCTCGTGACGGCGATGCTCTTTCTTGCGTACCGCGCAGCCGACGCGCCCAGCCCGCTCCGCTTCGCCGCTCTCGGGCTCGTCATCGGGTTGAGCGCGCTGACCCGCGCCGAGGGGCTGCTGTTCGCGGTCGTCCTCGTGATCCCGCTCGCACTGAGCGTGGGGTCGCTGGCCGCGAATCGGCGGATCGTTCTGGCCGCGGTCGCGGTCGGCGTCTCGGTCCTGACCGTCGCACCGTGGACGATCCGTAACGCAGCGAGGTTGCACGCCTTCGTGCCGATCTCGAACAACATCGGCACGGCGGTCGACGGCGCGAACTGCGATCTCACCTATTCGGGCGCGCAGATCGGTCTCTGGCGCGAGACGTTCACGACTTTCGGCGATGCCGCCCGCCGTCTTCCGCAGGCGAAAGCGTGCTTCGAGGGGTTCGACATCCGCCGCCGGGACTTCGACGAGACGGACGTCGCGAACTTCCACCGCCGGAGCGGCGTCAGCTACGCGCGCCGCCATCTCTCGCGCGCTCCGCTCGTCGTCGCAGTGCGGGAGCTCCGTACGTGGGGGCTGTACGCGCCTCGGCAGCAGATCGAGTTCGAATCGCTGGAGGGACGCCCGCGCCGCTGGCAGGGTGTGGGCACGGTGATGTACTGGGTGCTGCTGCCGTTCGCGGTGGCCGGTGCGATCGTCCTGGTGCGCCGGCGAGTGCGCGCCTGGCCGCTAGTGTCCACGGCGGTCGTTGCCTCGGTCACGACCGCGGTCACTTACGGGCAGCAGCGCTTTCGGATCGCTGCCGAGCCGGCGATCGTCGTGCTCGCGGCGGTGAGCCTGGCCGCTCTCGTCGCCAGGCGCCGGCCCCGATCGACGGAGGCATCGTGAAGCTCAGCCGCCGAGCCTCACTCTGGATCAACGAAGCGCTCGACCGGTACATGCCACCGGTACTGCGCGATTCGCGCTTCTTCGGCAACCTCGCCCGGAGGATGTACCGCGATCTCACGGTCGACATCGTCGAGCTCAAGGACAAGGCCTTCTACCTCTCGCGCACCGAGTTCGCCGACTTCTATAAGAGCCTGCACTCGAAGTTCGACCAGGGCGCCAGCGACCTCACACCGGAGTCGCTCGCTGGTGTGCTGCGGGCCGTGCGGGGCCGCACCGTCCTCGACGTCGCGTGTGGGCTCGGTTATGTCTGCGAGCAGCTCGCGCCCGACCACAAGGTCGTCGGCTGCGACGTGGCCGTGGCCGCCGGCCGGCACGGCACGCACCCCAACGTCCTGTGGTGCGGCGGCAACGTCGAGGAGCTGCCGTTCCGTGACTGCGCTTTCGACACCGTGGTGTCGACGCACACGCTCGAGCACGTGCAGCACCTCGCCGTCGCACTCGAAGAGCTGCGGCGGGTCGCTCGACAGCGGATCGTCGTCGTAGTGCCGCACCAACGCCCGTACCGGGCGACGTTCAACCCGCACATCCACTTCTTTCCGTACAAGTTCTCGCTTCTCGCGTGGACGGGCACCGACAGGCCACACACGCTCGACCTGGTGGGCGGCGACTGGCTCTACGTCGAAGACGTCGACTCTGTGGTCCGGGAGCCCAGCGGAAGCGCGCCGTAGCATTGGGGTCAGTGCCCAGCACTCTGATCATCGTCCCCGCGCTCAACGAAGAGGAAAGCCTTCCCGCGACCCTTAAGGAGCTGCGCGAGGTCGTGCCCGACCACGACGTCGTCGTGATCGACGATGGCTCGGCTGACGCGACCGCGGACGTTGCGCGCCGGGCTGGCGCGGTCGCAACAGAGCTACCGTTCACTCTGGGCGTAGGCGGCGCCGTTCGCACCGGTCTCCATTACGCGCAGGAGCGGGGGTACGAGCGCGCAGTCGTCATCGACGCCGACGGACAGCACGACCCGGCTGGGATCACCGCCTTGCTCGAAGCCCTGGACGGAGGCGCCGACATGGCAGTCGGCAGCCGGTTCGCCGCCGGCTCGGCCGAGTACCGGGTGGGTCGGACTCGTCGGCAGGCAATGCGTTTCCTCGCATTCATCGTGCGGGTGATCACAGGCCAGCGGTACTCCGACGTCACATCCGGATTTCGCGCCTTCGATCGGCCCGTGATCGAGCTGCTGGCCCGGGAGTATCCCGTCGAATACCTCGCCGACACGGTCGAGGCCCTGCTGATCGTTCGCTACGCCGGCTTCCGCGTCGACGAGATCCCGATCACTATGCGGCCTCGCGCTGCCGGCGTGCCTTCCACCGGCCGCGTCAAGCTCGTCGTCAACTACCTCCGGCTCCTCATCGGCATTCTCGGCTCGGCGTCGCGCCGGGCCCGACTCCGAAAGGAACAACCATGACCGACCTCCCCAGAGGGTCGCTCAGTGGCCAGGCCCACATCCTGATCATCATCGCCACGCTGCTGACTGCGTGGTTCATCTTCCGGCTCGTGCGGGCGCGCCAGCTCCGCAGCAAGTACGCGCTGCTGTGGTTGGTCATCGGCCTGATGCTGCTGCCGCTCGCCGCCGTCCCTGGCGTCCTCAACACCGTGTCGGAGTGGCTGGGCGTCTTCTATTCGCCCACGATCTTTCTGCTCGTCGCAGTGGGTTTCCTGTTCGTGGTTGTCGTCCATTACTCCTGGGAGCTGTCCCGCTTGGAAAACCGGACGCGCACGCTTGCCGAGGAGCTGGCCCTGCTGCGAGCCCAGCTCGAAGACCGCGTCGACGCCCCCTGATCAGCCGCTCGCAGGCGCCGGGCTACAGCCCTGCTGAGCCAGGGCGGCGCAGGAAGAAGCTTCTCGGGGCCCGACCGGCGCCAGGCTCGCTCCGCTCACTACCGTCCCTGCGGTGACGACCCGGACATTTTGGCGAGGCTTGATCGCGGCAGCAGCCGTCGGCTTGGCCGTCCGCCTGGCCTACATCCTCATCGTCCGTCACGACGTAGCCCCCGGCGGCGACGCGTTCTTCTACCACCTCGGTGCGCGGCTGCTCGTCGAAGGACATGGCTTCATCGAGCCGACTCCCTTCATCAACGGCATCGTCGAGCAGAGCGCGAGCCACCCTCCTCTCTATCTGCTCTACCTCGCCATCCCTTCGGCGGTCGGTCTCGACGGTCCGGTGTCGCACATGGTCTGGTCGAGCTTCGTAGGCGTGGGAACGGTCGTGCTCGTCGGGCTCACGGGCCGGGAGGTCGCCGGCCCGCGCGCAGGGCTCGTCGCCGCCGGGCTCGCGGCCGTCTACCCCAACCTGTGGGTCTTCGACGGGTTCCTCCTGTCCGAGACGATGGCGATGTTCACCGCGATCTTGGCGGTGCTCCTCGCCTATCGCTTCCTGCGCACGCCGACACCGTGGCGCGCCGCTGTGTTGGGGTTCGCATGTGGCCTCGCCTCGCTCGCTCGAGCCGAGCTGGTTCTACTCATCCCGCTGCTCCTGCTTCCGTGCATTCTGATCACCCGCGTCGTCGACGTCCGTCGGAAGTTCAAGTGGCTGGCGGCCGCCGGGCTTGCGGCGCTGATCCCCATTGCCCCGTGGGTCACGTTCAACATGACGCGTTTCGATCGCCCGGTGTTCCTCTCGACGGGACTCGAGCCGACGATGCTCGGTGCGAACTGCGATGCAACCTACTACGGCGAGCTCATTGGCTACTTCACGCCCGGGTGCACGCAATCGGTGGTCTACGAGCCCGGCGCTGACCAGTCCGAGCGCAACGCCGTATCGGCGCGCATCGTGCGCGAGTACGTGTGGGATCACAAAGCGCGAGCTCCGGTCGTGGTGCTCGCCCGGTGGGGTCGTATCACGGGCTTGTACAGTCCACGTCAGCAGCTGGAGATCGATGAGCACATCGAGGGCCGAGAGCGGTGGATGGCGCTCGCGGCGCTCTCGAGCTTGTATGCCGTTGCCGCGCTCGCCATCACAGGAGCCGTGCTTCTTCGCCGCCGGCGGGTCAAGGTCTTCCCGTTGCTGGTACCGCCGGCGATCGTGCTCTCCGCCGTCGCGCTCGCGCTGGGAAGCAACCGGTATCGGGCGAGCGCCGAGCCCGCGCTCGTCGTGCTCGCCGCCGTTGCGATCAACGCGGGCCTGGAAGCAGTGCAACGACGACGCGCGCGTGGCACAGTCACCCAAGGCGAGGTGTCAGCTCCGGAAACCGTCCCGGTCGGGGCCGGCACGGCCGGCGACGGCGGATGACGACCTGCCCGTGACGTCGCACACACCCGGCCGGTCGCACCAGAGTCAATTGGTAGCGTCTTCCGTCATGGCCGACGAGCGTGAGCGCGCGCGGTTTTGGCGCTTGCTCGTCCTGATCACTGTCGTCGGTCTCGCGATACGGGTGGCCTACGTCCTGATCGCGAGACGCGACATCGTCGTCGGGGGTGACGCGATCTATTACCACTTCGGCGCGAACCTGCTCGCCGACGGCCACGGGTTCATCGTCCCCCTCGACCTCGCACGAGGTCTCACTCGCCAGGCCGCCGACCATCCCCCTCTGTACCTCCTGTGGCTCGCGTTCCCGTCCAAGCTCGGGCTCGACACTCCCGTGTGGCACATGCTGTGGTCGTGCTTGCTGGGCGCCGGCACGATCGTGGTCGTCGGCCTCGCGGGGCGCGAAATCTCCGGAGCGCGGGTCGGGCTCCTTGCCGCGGGGCTCGCCGCGATCTACCCCAACATCTGGTCACACGACGGGTTCCTCCAATCGGAGACCATGGCGATCCTTGCGGCGTCCGCCGCGATCCTGCTCGCGTACCGCTATTGGCACCGGCCCAGCCTCGGCCGTATCACCGCCCTGGGGGTGGTCTGTGGCGCGGCTGCGCTTACTCGTTCCGAGCTGCTCTTGCTCGTGCCGTTCGTCGTCGTGCCACTTGTCGCGCTCACGGGATCCCTAGACCTGCGCACGAAGCTGAAATGGCTGCTCGTATCGGGCGCGGGGACCGCGGTCGTGCTGGCGCCGTGGGTCGGCTACAACCTCACCCGCTTCGAGCACCCGGTGTTCCTCTCGACGGGATACGAAGTGACTCTGCTCACCGCCAGCTGCGACACCACGTATTACGGGTCGCTCACGGGCTACTGGAGCCAGGACTGCGGGATCCGGACGCCACGGCGGTTCGACCAGTCCCAGAAGGCGCTCGCATACCGAGAGGCGGCGATCGACTACGTCAGTGCGCACAAGGGACGCGTCCCCGTGGTCGTGCTCGCCCGATGGGGTCGCATCACGGGGTTGTTCCGACCGACGCAGCAGGCGCGTCTCGACCACATCGTCGAAGGCCGGGAGCGCTGGGTGGCGTGGTCGTCGCTCGGCATGTTCTACGCCATCGTTTCGCTTGCCATTGCGGGTGCGATCGTCCTCCGGATGCGCCGCGTGCCGGTGTTCCCGCTCGTCGCGTTGCCTGCGATCGTGCTCTTCACCGTCACGCTGACGTTCGCCACCAACCGGTACCGAGCGATCGCCGAGGGCGCCTTCGTGTTGCTCGCCGCCGTGGCCATCGACGCCGGGGTCCGATGGCTCCGCGCTCGCCGGCACCCGGCCGCCGACGTCTCCGCGGGACCGGCCCAGGACCGCGTCGACGAGCGGGTCCTCGCGGGCTCATGAGCGCCCAGCTCGCCGGCGAGCGAACCACGGCGGAAGCGCAAGCGGCCCCCGCGGCCGCGCCGCGCCGGCGGCGGCTCACGTCCGGGCAACGGAACGCGCTCGTGTTCGCGGTCATCGCGCTCGCGTTCCTGATTCCCCTGCGCGGTCTGCTCCGCAGCCAGGGGCCGCCGATGGAAGAGGGGTTCATGCTCGTCTTCCCCGAGCGAGTGCTCAACGGCGACCTGCCCAACCGCGACTTCCTCCATCTCTATGGGCCGGGCAGCCTCTGGTTCCTGGCCGGCGTGTTCAAGGTGTTCGGCGTCTCGCTGACGGCGGAGCGGCTGGTCGCGCTCCTCCAGCAAGTCGGGGTCGTCCTCGGCGTGTACGCGCTCACGCGCCACTGGGGCCGAAGCGTCGCGCTTCCCTGCGCCCTGATCTCGCTGGTCATCATCGTCCCGCCGATCGGGCTCACCGCCCTGGGGTGGGTCGGGGGTGTCGCGCTCGGCTTGCTCGGGCTGGCCGCCGCGCTCGAGAGCAGACGCGTTCCCGGCGCGCGGCGCGGTGGTCGATTCGCTCTGTTGGGCGGTGTGCTTCTCGGATTCGCACTGCTGTACCGCCTGGACCTGGTCCTCGCCCTCGCGCTCGCGCTCCTGGTCCTGATTCGCGGTCTCGACCGGGCACGGGTCAAACGACTCTTGGGTGGGCTCGCGCTCGGTCTGTCGCCGTACATCATCCAGCTCGCCACCGCCGGCGTCGGCGCCACCGTGAGCGGGATGATCCTCGACCCCGTGATCTACCTGCGCGGCGGACGGCGGCTGCCGATTCCGCCGCCCTGGGACCACCTCGACGGTTTCCTGCAGCGGGCGGGCAACATCCAGCAGCTTTCGTGGCCGATCCCGTCGTTCAGCACCGCACAGCAGCTGACGATCTGGTTCTTCTTCCTGCTCGGAACGGTCGGCTTCTTGCTGTTCGTCGCCGTGTGGCGACTCCGCCGGGATCCGTCGTCGTTCACGGCTCGTGCCTTGTTGGCGATGGCGGTGTTCAGCGTCGGCTTGCTCCCCCAGGCCATCCAGCGCGTCGACTCAGCGCACTTCGCGTGGGTCAGCTGTGTGCCCGTCGCCTTTCTCCCTGTTGCCATCACCGAGGTCCTCCGGGCGAAGCGGCCGCCGATGCGCGCTCGGGCCCGAAACGTGCTCGCGGGCGGGGGGGTGCTCCTCTTCCTGTTCGCAGTCCTGCCGTTCTTCACCGTGCGCACCTACACCGACTACTCACTGCAGAGCATCGGCGTTCACCGAATCGCCTACAAGATCGAGTACGGGGGCCGGATCTTCTATTACGGGCGCCCGGAAGCGGCGAAGGCGGCCAACGAGCTCCTACCGGTGGCGGATCGCATCTCCAAGCCGGGCGAGCGGCTCTTCGTCGGCCCGACGGACCTGCGGAAGACGCCATACAGCGACGCCTACCTCTATTACATGCTGCCCAAGCTCGACCCGGCGACGTACTACATCGAGATGGATCCCGGCGTCGCCAACGAGAAGGGCTCGCGGCTCGCCGACGATCTCCGCTCCTCTGACATCGTCATCCTGTCGTCCATCTGGAACGACTGGGACGAGCCGAATGACGCGCGGAAGTTCGGGCCGAACCTTCCAAACGAGATCCTGAAGAAGGACTTCTGCCTCGTGCAGAAGTTCGGGCGCAACGACGTATACGAGCTGTACCGACGCTGCAAGTCCTGAGCCGACCGAGAGCGCGACGAAGCATCCGGTAGGTTACGAAGTATGCGGACGCTCGCCATCGTCCCGACGTACATCGAGGCGGAGAACATCGACGAGATCCTGCGGAGAGCGCGTGCTGCCACGCCGGGCGTGGACATTCTGGTCGTCGACGACAACAGCCCCGACGGAACGGCCGACGTCGCCGAGAAGGCCGCCGGCGAGCTCGGCGGGATCGACGTCCTGCGCAGGCCGGCGAAGAAGGGCCTCGGCAGCGCGTACCGCGCCGGCTTCGCAATCGGGCTCGAGAAGGGCTACGACACGCTGGTGCAGATCGACGCCGACCTGTCGCACGACCCGGCTGCGCTGCCGAGCTTGCTGCGCGCCGTCGAGGCGGGCGCCGACCTCGCCATCGGGTCGCGCTACGTACCCGGCGGTGAGATCCCGCACTGGCCGTGGTTCCGGCGTGCGCTGTCGCGTTACGGCAACCTGTACGCGTCGTTCGTCTTGGGCACGGGCACCCGGGATTCGACCTCCGGCTACCGGGCGTATCGCGCCGACGCCCTGAAGGCGATCGATTACTCGACGACCCGCGCGAAGGGGTACGGCTTCCAGATCGAGACGGCGTACCGGGTGCACCGATGGGACGGGCGGATCTCGGAGGTGCCGATCGTGTTCACGGACCGGGTGCGCGGCCACTCCAAGATGTCGTTGAAGATCGCGCTGGAGGAGCTCTCGCTGGTTACGTGGTGGGGGTTGCGGGACCGGGCTCGCCGCCTGTGGAGACGCCTGCGTCCGAGCTAGACGTCGCCTCGTCGGTCTTCGGTTCGCTCTTCTCTTCGCTCTTCTCGTCGCTCTTCTCTTCGTGGTACTCCGCCTCGACGTTCACTGACCAGACGTCGTGGTCGGCGCCGAAGATGTTCTCGACCGACAGCATCGCCGTGTACATCGAGTGGTCCTGGTTGTTGTACTTGTGCATGCCGTTGCGCCCGACGGGAAACACGTTCGGTGTGTTCTCGTCGAGCCAGCGCCGCAGGACGTCGACGTTCGCCTTGTACGTCCCGTCGTACATCGGATACGCCTTCGGCATGCGCACTACGTAACCCGCTTCGACCAGCGCGGCGGGCACGAGATCCAGCTTCTCGAGCTCCTGCTTCGCCTGCTCGACGAGGTCGGCGTCGGGCTTCGACCACATCTCGTCGCCCTCGTTGACGAAGAACTCGAGACCGAGACACGTCCGGCCGTCCTTCACGAGGTACGGCGACCACGACCCGAAGTTCTGGATGCGCCCCACCTCGACACCGGGGTCGTGCACATAGATCCAGGTGTCGGGGAAGCCGGCGTCCTCCGGCACGACGAGGGCGACCGTCATGAAGTCCCGGTACGCCAGCCCACGCGCCGCCGCTTGCACCTCCGACGGCGCCGGGGGGTCCATGCTCAGCACCAGCGAGCTGATCGGCATCGACGAGATGACGTGCGTGCAGTCGTATCGGGTCGGCGCCCCGTCGGTCTCCGCGGTCACCGCGATGGCTCGGCCGTCCTGGCGGTGCACATTCGTGACGTTGGAGCTGAACACGACCTTCGTGCCGCGGGCGGTCACGAGCTCCGTGCAGCGCTCCCACATCATCCCTGGCCCGTACTTCGGATAGTTGAACTCCTCGATCAGGCTCGTGACCTGCTTCGCCTTGTCGCGCCTGCGCCGGATTCGCTTGGGCTTGACCGCCTCCCACAGGGCGCGAAATAGCGACAGGTCCTTCACCCGCTGCGCGCCCCAGTCGGCTTGGATCTCGGTGGCAGGCACGCCCCACACCTTTTCCGTGTAGGTCTTGAAGAACTTGCGGTACAAGCGCCAACCGAAGCGTGACGCGGTGAAGCCCTCGAACGTCGAGCGGTCCTTGGGCGGGTGGATCCGAACCCAGATGTACGAGAGGCCGCACTTGAAGGCCTCGACGGGGCCGAGCGTCCGCAGCGCCTTCATGGGGACTAGCGGGTAGTCGAAGAACTTGCCCTGGTACGTCAGCCGGCTCTTCCGGGGCCGGCGGAGGAAGTCGTCGTGCCCGAGGATCTCGAACCAGAGGTCCTCGACTGGTTGCACCTTCGTGAAGAACCGGTGCCCGCCGACGTCGAATCGCCAGCCGTCGCGCTCGGTCGTCCGGCTGATTCCGCCGACCACGGTGTCGGCCTCCAAGACGGTCGACGCCACGCCCCGCTTCGTCAGCATGTAGGCGGCGGTGAGCCCGGCGGGACCGGCGCCGATGATCACGACGTTGGGCGACGAGGAGCTGTCGGGCGTACGCGATTCCGTTGGTTGCGTCGCTTCCGTGGTCATGCAGGCAGCTCCGGGGAGGCGCTGGCGGGGCCGGGCGCGCCGGGCGGGACGGCACCCAAGTCGGACAGTCTATGACCTGCGCCGTCGCAAGCTCCGGCTCTGTAACGGCAGTCGGCGACATCACCACCTGGCGCCGTCGCAAGCTCCGGCTCTGCGGCGACGGTCGGCAAAGCCGCCGTCGCCGCGGCTGCCGTTGCTCACGGCACGTAGACCCCGAGAAACCCGAGCACGCTGTATCCGACGAGGCCGGCGGCCGACAGCGCGAGCACCGGACGCTCGACATCGGGGCGGGCGGTAACCAGCGCCACCGCCAGCGCGAACGGAAAGGCGCTCATCGCATAGCGCTCGAACGAATCCAGGTTGCGCGCCGAGAGGTTGACGGCGACGACCGCCGCCCCGTACACGCCGTACGACGCCGGGAGCCGGGCCAGGAGCACGACGACGAGCACGACGAAGACCGCCGCCCACAGCACGTGCAGTCCCGACCCGAAGCGGTCGCCGTGGATGAGATCGCCGATGCCGTCGAACACGCGCGTAAAAGGGTCGACCGTTCCTCCCCGGTGCGCGCGGTCGTTCTGGATGCTCAGCGGAAGCCAGGGATCCCCGTAAGCGTGACGCACCCACAGAAGGTAGAGCCCACTTCCGACCGGGCCGGCGATGAC
>JBKOWY010000194.1:0-3969 GCA_046724655.1 Actinomycetota bacterium | reverse complement strand
ATGGGCTTGATCGCCTGCTACTACCGGGCCGCCGAGTGGGAGCACACCGAGGTCATGCTCGCCGCACACAACCTGCTTCTCTACCTCGACAAGTCGAGAACGTGATCACCATCGCGGTGCTCGATGTTCATCACCAACGATTCTTCCAGGCGCCTGACGAGGGCGCGCGATGGGCGCTGCGGTCCGTCAGTCTGGGGTCCGCAGAAACGCCGTAGTGCGAAGGCATCGTGACTTCAAGAGCGGCCTGGTCGCTGCGGATTAGCGCATGTAGTTCGAGGTCTCGCGGTCCCGACGCGGCGCGCACGACGGCAATCCGTTCATCGACCGCCTCGGGCGGGAAACCGGTTGCCTCGTGTGTGAGGCCATCCGCCTTCGTTCTGCGGGTACCCGAGAGCCCCACGGTGTCGGCGCGCGCCGCCGCCATCCGCAGGAGTCGGTGCCCGTTGCCGCCGACGAGAATGGGCTGCCTGGGTCGCTGGAGGCCAGATCTTCCCCGAGAACAGCTCGACGCGGCGCTGCTAAGGCTGGGGCTCGAGCATGCCGACATGGCGAAGCGCTAAGACTAAGGCGTAGCAACGGATCCGAGGGTCGGGGACTTGTCTCAGCTTCCCGACGCACCCCGGGTTCGTCCGAGGTTAAGCGCGCCGTCTAGTGAAAGGCCGAGCGATGACCGAGGTCCAGACCGTGAGTGGCCCGATTGACACGTCGGCGCTCGGCACGACGCTGATGCATGAGCACGTGTTCGTGCTCTCGCCGGAGGTGCAGCAGAACTATCCGGCGGAGTGGGGCAGGGAGGATGAACGCGTGGCCGACGCGGTCAGGAGGCTTCGCGAACTTAGGGCTTTGGGGGTCGACACCATTGTCGACCCGACCGTGATCGGGCTCGGTCGTTACATCCCGCGTATCCAACGGATCAACGAGCAGGTTGACATCAACATCGTCGCCGCCACGGGCCTGTACACCTATGACCGGCTGCCCTTTTTCTTTCAGCATCGGGGGCCGGCGATCGACCCCTCGGCGCCGGACCCCATGGTCGACATGTTTGTGGGCGACATCCGGGAGGGGATCGCCGATACCGGGGTTCGGGCCGCCTTCCTGAAATGCGCGATCGACGAACCCGGCCTCACGGCTGGAGTCGAACGCGCGCTTCGAGCGGTGGCCAGAGCGCACCTGGAGACGGGCGCGCCGATCACCGTGCACACGCATCCCAAAACGAGGACAGGCAGTGTGGTCCAGCGGGTGCTCGGCGAAGAGGGTGTCGCCCCTCGTCGTGTCGTCCTCGGCCACAGCGGCGATTCCGACGACGCCGAGCATCTCCAGGAGCTCGCTGACGCGGGGTTCCTGCTCGGGATGGACCGGTTCGGTGTCGATGTGATCAGCCCGTTCGACAAGCGGGTGGCCATCGTCGCCGAGCTGTGCCGACGGGGGTACGCGGAGAACATGGTGCTGTCACACGACGCGTCCTGCTATATCGACTGGATCGACCCAGCCGCGCTGCCGCTGCTACCTAACTGGAACTACACCCACATCCACCGCGACGTGCTGCCCGCGTTACAGAACGCCGGCGTCACCGACGACCAAATCGAGACGATGCTCGTTCACAACCCGCGGCGCTACTTCGAAGGGACGTGAGCGTCGCACCAGACACGACTCGCGGGCCGAGGATGAGGGTCGTGCCGCGGCGGGCGGGGTGTCGCGATCCAATCAGTCCCATGGAACGCGCAGGCTTACGACCACGTTCCCGGTGCCATCCACTGCCGGTTTGGATCTCCGGCGCGTTAGTCGAACCACCAGGCGGCCGACCGCCGCAGCGATCAACTCGCCCAAAGCTCGATCATCCAAACCGCGCCCGAAGGTGCCTGATTGAGTATCCGGCGAGGACGTTGCGGTGTTCCGTAGTTTGAGGTCTCCGGTGGGCTGGGTTCTCGAAGTGCCTGCTGTCGGTTCGTCCGACTGGCTTTCTAACGAGGTGCTGGCCCACGGGGATTTCGCCGGGGTGTGGCTCGAAAGAGGTGCGAAACACACGACGATCCGTAATCAGGAGTGCCCGCCTTGGTCTCGCCGAACGCGATCACGGAGGAGCACATGCAGGTCATCATTGGCGTCGATCCGCAGGGTTCGCACACTGCGGTCGGGGTCGACCGCGACGAGATGCAGCTCGCGAAGGTGAAGGTGCGATCAACGCGCCACCAGGTCGACCAGTTGTTGCGGTGGGCGTCGGGGTTCGAGGAGCGGACGTGGGCGATCGAGTCCGCAGGCGGCCTCGGGTACTTGCTCGCTCAGCAGCTCGTCGGTGCCGGCGAGCGGGTGCTCGATGCCCCGGCGACGCTGTCGGCGCGAGTGCGGGTCTTGGGTACTGGGCGTTCGAACAAGAACGATCCCAACGACGCTCTGTCGGTGGCGGTCGCGGCGCTGCGAGCATCGCGCCTCGCATCGGTCGCTCGCGCCGATCATTCGGGGGTGCTGCGCCTGTTGGCGAAGCGCAACACCGACCTGGGTCGGGCTCGCAACCGGATGGCCTGTCGGCTCCATGCCCTGCTGGCGGAGCTCGTCCCCGGAGGGATACCCAAGGAAATCAACGCTTCGAGCGCCGAGCGGGTGCTGGCTGGCGTGGCCCGGCGAGCCCGGTCGAGTGTGCCCGCCACGCGCTGGCCCTCGAGCACCTCGACGATCTGCGCCGCTTGTACGGCCAGATGCGCGTTTCCAAGCAGCGCATCGTGGAGGCGGTCGCCGCGTCGGGCACCGTACTGACCGAGCTGTTCGGTGTCGGCCCGGTCGTCGCGGCGATGCTCATCGGCTACACCGGCGACGTCACCCGCTTCGCCAACCGCGGCGCCCATATTGCCCTTCGGGCCGCCACCGCGCACTCGAAAGTGCCATCTGCGTTTGGGTCCGCAGCGGCAGAGCGATGTTCGGTGTGCGCTCTGGCGACCGTTTAGGACAAGGCTCGGCCGCCTTCTCTCACCGGAACCGAACGTGCTCACCGAGGCTCGGCGGTCTGAGAGTCGCCGACTAAGTCGACTCGCGCTGGTCCTTCGTTACAAAGACTCGACGAACGATCGGCTCGAAATGCCCGAGCGCTTCAGTCGCGTACTTAGGATCAAAGCTGAGCTGGTCCCACTCGTCGGAGAAGCGCTGCGCCAGGCCGAACCATGGCTCGCTCCGCCAGCGCTCTCGTCGCTGCGGATCCCCTCCAAGGATCGGAGCGATGTAGCGGGCGGTGAAGTCTTGGTGGTGGCAGACGACGCGGTACACGTCATCGCGCACATATGGACGCAAGATCTCAGCAGAGACCGCAGCGTGGTTGTCGTCGCCGAAGATCTTGCCCACGTCGTGTATCAGGGCCGCGACAACGACCTCGTCGTCAGCACCAGCGCGCTCGGCCCGGGTCGCGGTCTGCAACGCGTGACCCAGTTGATCGACCGCAAAGCCATCGTCCACGCCGGCAAGCGTCCGTGCGAGCGCGAGAACGCGATCCGCCAACGAAGCGTCGATCGCTTCGGCGACGCGCTCATTCAACGCCCATTGCTCGGCTGTCGCCCTGTCGAGCCGTGTGATTCGTGTGTCACTCACACCAGAAATCCTCGCATGCTCCCGACGCCGGGGCGAGAGGCCCCTCATGCTCGGAACCACTGGGACGCGCCCGCAATGCCCGTGGTGCCGATCGGGCGCGCCTGACAGCGCTCATCTGGTGGTGTTCGGTGCGCGTGTTATGGCGTGTTCCCGACCCGGCACTTGTGTGCGTCAGAACTAGCCGTCGTGCTCGCTGTTGCGCCAATTCGAGAAACGATGGGCGCGCATCGTTTCAGCAGACGAAAATGAGTGGCTCTCGCCTGCGCTTCTTGGCGGCGCCACCGCATTTGAGGCCGCTTCCCCGGAACTCACGGCCGATGGTCCTCTCTGCGCGTTGGTCCTTCGGGATTTGAAACAGGCGGGACTTGCTGATGTCGGCGCCTGAACGGCATGGTG
>JBKOWY010000144.1:0-29705 GCA_046724655.1 Actinomycetota bacterium | reverse complement strand
CAACCTCATGATCGGAGCATAAAGGTGGGGTGTGACAACTACGCCTTGGTGCGGACGCGTCTGAAGTTGCTTCTGTGCGCGGTGAGGTCGATGTGGTGGGCTCTTCTTGCCTAGGAGAACTCGGGTTCGAGCGCGGCCGCGACTTCGCGGTAACGGGACACGGGAATGAGGTGCACGCCCTGAAACCCTCCGCTGTCCCGCAGACGGAGAACCTGGTCGAAGGCCGTGTCGACACCGGCACGCGGATCTGCATCCACGTGGTCGATCAACTCCTGCGGGATCACAATGTCCGGAATCGTGGAAGCAAGCTGGCGCGCCATTGCGCTGCTGGCCAGCACCATGACCCCGGCATAGACGGGAACCTTGACGTCGACGACCTCACGCCACCGCACGGCCGCATCAGCCGAATACGAGACCTGGAGGAACAGGAAGTCCGCTTGGCGTTTCCAATCCGGTAGCACGCCGAAATCCGCGACCGCTCCGACACGAAACGGCCGAACAGGTTCGAGCGCCCGCGCTTCCTCGATCATCGACTGCACCGTGAGCTCGCTCGTGCGACCTCCCGACGTGGGCTTGTCGCCGTAGACGAACAGGAACTGGTCGACTCCATACGCCGCGGCCGTCAAGAGATCGCGCCGGAAACCCAACAGGTTCCGGTCCCGGGAGTTCAGACACGCAATCGAGCGGCCGCCCATCGCTTCCACTTCGTGGGCGACCGCAACGCTCGAGACGGTCGCCCGGCCGAGGTGGTTGTCGGGAATGAGGAACGCGCTCGCGACCGAGCTCAGCACGCCGATCTGGTGACGAACATGCTTGAGGTCTGGTCGCGTCGGCGGCTCGATCTCGCAGACCACCTCGAACCGGCCAACCGTCATGTTGCAACGCTAACGCCGCCTCGATCAGCTGCGGCGAAACAGCGCGACCGCCATCGAGCCGAACACCACGACGAGTGCCACGCTCCATCGCAGCGCGGGGCCGAGGAAGTGGCCGGTGCCGTGGCCGAGCAGCGCCTGCCCGCTGCCGCCCAAGCAGAGCGAGCGCACCGTGTCGACCATGTAGGTGATCGGCTGGTGTTCGCCGAACGGCTGGAGCCAGCCCGGCAGCATGTCGACCGGCACGTACGCGCTCGACACGAACGTCAGCGGGAACACGGCCAGCGACATGCCTTGGGCAGCCTGTGCGTTGTCGGCGACGAGCCCGATCGTGATGAACAACCACGTGAACGCGAAGCCGAAGACCAGGCACAGCCCGAACGCGGCAAGCCCGCGGCGACGGCTCCTGCTCGACTGCCTGGAGCTCGGCGCCGAGATCAACCTGAAGAACGCCGAGCGGGTCCACGCGCCACCTCGACGCGCCGGGCGCGCCGCCGCCGTGGGCATCCGCCCGCCGAAGAGTCAGCCTGAGGGGTTGCCGCTCAGAGCTTCGACTTGGCGATGCAGATGGCCAGGTGCGCGTCGAGGATCGCTTGGCGAGTGGCGTCCGACACGGCCGTGTCGGCCTCGGCGGCCACTTTGGCGCTGTCGCCTGCTTGCTCGAGCTCGATGATCGCGGCCCGTTCGTCGTCGAAGCCCGCAGCCTTTTCGGCCTTGGTTGCGAACTCACCGACGACGGCAATGAGAACGGGAGAGGCCTCCCGATCGGCACGAACAGACTCGAGCGCGTGATCGATCTTCGTACGCACCTCGCCTAGACGCTGCTGCGTGTTCGCCACACCTGCAGACTAGAGCCATGCAGCGCCGCGAGCTCGCCCGGGGGAGCGGGCTCGCCGCGAGCTCGATGGTCGCCGTAGGCGGTTCGGTGGCCGTGTTGAGCGTGATCACGGACTATCCCGTGTTCACCGCGCAGGCCGTGCGCTATGCGGCGGGCGCCCTGCTCCTCTGGGGTTGGGCCCGGCTCCTCCACCTTCCCCGTGTGCGCACGAGCACTGAGGAGCGTGTACGACTGGTCGTCATCGCCGCGACCGGCCTCGCCGGCTTCAACGTCGCGGTCGTGGTCGCGCTCCGCAGCGCGGAACCTGCCGCCGTTGGAGTCGTCGTCGGTTGCATACCGATTCTGCTCGCGCTCCTCGGCCCGGTTCTCGAGGGCCGCGCGCCGTCGGCGCACTGCCTGATGGCAGCCGTGGTCGTCGTGCTCGGCGCCGCACTCGTGCAAGGGGTCGGCCGCACGTCCTGGACGGCCTTCGCGCTCTCCCTGCTCGCGCTCGGTGGAGAGGCTGCCTACACGCTCGTCGCAGTGCCGATCCTTCCGCGGCTCGGGCCGGTCGGCGTCTCGACGCGCATCTGCGCCATCGCTGCGGTGATTCTGGCGCTGACCGCGCTCGCCGCCGACGGGCGGGACGCGTTCCAGGTGCCTTCCTGGGGCGAAGCCGCGGCCATCGCGTACCTCACCGTGGTCGTGACCGCGTTCGCCTTCGTCGCCTGGTACGAGAGCATCGGCCGGCTCGGCGTCGAACGAACGGGACTGTTCGCGGGCCTCCTCCCGGTGAGCACCCTGCTGATCGGCGCCGCCATCGGCATCGAGCCCGTCCGCCCCCTCCAACTCGTCGGCACTCTTGTCGTCGGCGCCGGCATCACCGTCGGGTTGATCGGCAGTACGGGCGTCCGAGCCCGCCCGATGCGACCGGGCGTAGATTCGGTTCCTCCGTGAAAGGAGCGGCCGCCATGGTCTCGAACCCGCCCGAGGGCTTCCCCCGCATCACGCCGTACCTCCTGTACGAGGACTGCGACGCCGCGCTCGACTTCTTGTCCAAGTCGTTCGGCTTCACCGAGGACCTGCGCGTCCCCGGCGCGGACGGCAGGGTGAGTCACGCCGAGATGCACCTCGCCGATGGCTACTTCATGATGGGAAATCCCGGGCCCGACTACGAGAACCCCAATCGGCACGGCCACGTGCACGCAACCGTGTACGTGTATGTCGACGACGTCGACAAGCATTACGAGCAGGCGAAGGCGGCCGGCGCGAAGATCCTCTACGAACCGCAGGACCAGTTCTACGGCGACCGCAACTACATGGCGGAGGACCCTCAGGGCCAGCAGTGGGGCTTCGCCACGCACACACGCGACGTCAGGCCCGAGGACATCGCGTCGGGCTAGGTCTTCGCCTTCAGCGCTTCGATCAGCTTGGGCACGACCTTCGACGCATCGCCGACGATGCCGAGGTCGGCGACGCCGAAGATCGGTGCCTCGGGGTCCTTGTTGATGGCGATGATGTTGTCGGAGCCCTTCATGCCGACCATGTGCTGGGTCGCGCCCGAGATGCCGATGGCGATGTAGACCTTCGGCTTCACGGTCTTGCCCGTCTGGCCGACCTGCTTCGAGTACGGCACCCAGCCGGCGTCGACAATGGCGCGTGACGCGCCCGACGCCCCCTTCAGCACTTTCGCCAACTCCTCCACGAGCGGCTCGTACTGTTCGGCGCTGCCGAGCCCCCGCCCGCCCGACACGACGACGTCGGCGTCCTCGAGCTTGGGCCCTTCCTGCTCCTCCACATGGTGGTCCAGCACCTCGGCCTCGGCGGCGCGCCCGGCGTCGACGCCGTCGACCTTCGCGACCTCGGCCGCGCCGCCACCACCGGGCTCGGCCGCGAACGACTTGGGCCGGATGCCGGCGAGGTACGGCTTCTCGCCGTCGAAGGCGGCCGTGACGATCGTGTTGCCGCCGAAGACGGCCGTGCTGACGGTGACCGTGTTGCCGTCGACCTCGACCTCGTTGCCGTTCGTGAGCACGGGCCGGTCGAGCTTCGCCGAGAGGCGACCCATCGCGTCGCGTCCGTCGTAGCTCTGCGCGAAGAGAATCAGGTCGGGCTGTTCATCGTCGACGAGCTTGGCGAGGAGCGCACCTCCGACCACGCCGCTCAGCGACGACCCGTGGTCGGCCGCGTACACCTTCGTGGCGCCGTACTCGCCGAGCTGCGGGGCGATCGTGTCGGCGTCGGCGCCGGCGTACACCGCCTCGACGGTGTCACCGATCTCGCGCGCCTTGGTGAGCAGCTCGAGGGTCGCCGAGGTCGCCTGACCTTCCTCGCCTTCGGCGTACACCCATACCTTCGGGAGCGTCATCGACAACGGCCTCCTAGATGACCTTCAACTGCTCGAGGAACGCCACGACCCGCTCGTGCGCGTCGCCTTCGTCCTCGATCTTCTCGCCCGCCTGCCGTTCGGGCGCGGCTTCGATCGACTTGATCTCCTGTCGGGCGCCCTTCCAGCCGACCTCGTCTTCGGCCAAACCGAGGTCGCCGACCTTGGCCTGGTCGACGGGCTTGTTCTTGGCCGCCATGATCCCCTTGAAGGACGGGTAACGAGGCTCGACGACGCCGGCCGTGACGCTCACGACCGCGGGCAGCGACGCCTCGACCATGTCGTAGCCGGCCTCGGTCTGCCGCTGGATCTTGACCTTGCCGTCGGCGACCTCGATGTGCTTCGCGAAGGTGAGCGACGGCCAGCCGAGCAGCTCGGCGACCTGCGCCGGAACGGTCCCCGTGTAGCCGTCGGTCGATTCGGTCGCAGTCACGACGAGATCGATGTCGCCGGCGCGCTCCACCGCTTTGGCGATCACCTTGGCCGTCGCCAACGCATCCGAGCCCTGGAGCGTCGGGTCGGACACGAGCACGGCCTTGGCCGCGCCCATGGCCAGGGCGGTACGCAGTCCCGACACCTCGTCGTTGGGAGCCATCGAGATCAGCGTGACCTCGCCCCCGCCGGCGCTGTCGGCGAGCTGCAGAGCCATCTCGACGCCGTAGCTGTCGGAGTCGTCGAGGATCAGCTTGCCCTCGCGCTTCAGCGTCTTGGTCTCGGGATCCAGCTCGCCGGGCACGGCCGGGTCGGGAATCTGCTTCACGCAGACGGCGATGTTCATCCCACTCCTATTCCCCCACAGCGGTCGCCCGATTCTGGCCCGCCCGGGCCGCCTGCGTCGAAGCGGTCCCGGCGGGGTCGCTCACCGATGACGGCAGTACCGTCGCGACGCATGCCGGCGGACGTCGATGTTCTCGTGGTCGGTGCGGGGCCTGCGGGCGCCGCCGCCGGACTGGCCGCCCGACGCCGGGGGCTCGACGTCCTGGTTGTCGACAAGGCGCGTTTTCCCCGCGACAAGACGTGCGGCGACGGGCTCACCACCGCGGCGCTGCGATTCCTCGAGCAGCTCGGCCTCGACCTCCGAACCCTTCCCGGATACATGGCGGTCCGCGAGACGGTTCTCGTCAGCCCGAGCGGGCGGCGGGTGTCCCTCCCGCTGCCGCGCGACAGCGACTACGCCGCGGTCGTACCCCGCGTCGAGCTCGACTCCGCGCTCGTCGCCAAGGCGCGCGACTCGGGCGTCGAGGTGCGCGACGGCACCGCGGTCAGCGCAGTCGAGGTCGGCAGCGACGGTGTCACCGTGTCGCTGGGCGACAACGGCGCGGTGCGCGCGGGCTTCGTCGTCGCCGCCGACGGGCACTACTCGTTCGTGCGGCGTTCGTTGCGGCCGCCAGCCCCGCCCGAGCTCGGCACCTGGCACGCGTTCCGGCAGTACTTCCGCGGTGTCGACGACCCGCGGCTTTTTGTGCTCTTCGAAGCCGACCTGCTTCCTGGGTACGCGTGGGTGTTCCCGCTGCCCGACGGGCGCGCCAACGTCGGGTTCGGGGTCCTGCGGCGGCCCGGGATGAGCGGCAAGGAGCTCAACGCCCGCTGGCGCGAGCTGCTCGAACGCGACAGCGTCCGCGCCGTGCTCGGTCCGGCCGCCGAGCCCGAGGCCACCCACCGCGCCTGGCCGATCCCGGCGTCGTTCGAGTACGACGCGCTCGCCGACGGCCGCGTGCTGTACGTGGGAGACGCGGCCAACGCCGTCGACCCGTTGACGGGCGAGGGCATCGCCCAGGCCCTCGAGACGGCCATCCTCGCCGTCGATGCCATCGCCACCGGCGACGCCGCCGGAGTCGGTCAGCGGTACCGCGACGGTGTCCGGCGCGCGCTCGGACGCGACCTGCGCTTCGCGGCCGCGCTCCAACGGGTGCTCCGCTCGCGCCGGGGCGCACGGGCCGCGGTCCGAGTTGCCGGCCTGACGCCGTGGACGCGGCGCCACTTCGCCCGCTGGATGTTCGAGGTCTATCCCCGGGCGCTGTTGCTGACGCCCGACCGCTGGCGGCGCGGCATGTTCGCCGGCGGCGGCGCGTACCGCACCTGACGATCGGCAGAGGGGTGGTTACGCCTCGGCGCCGTACGGCGGCGCGGGGTCGTATTCCATGAAACGGCGCACAGCCCGTGCGTGCGCCGTCCCGTAGATCTGACCGACCACCCAGAGCGCCATGTCGATTCCGGCGGAGACCCCGGCGGCGGTCACCACGTTCCCGTCGCGCACGTACCGGACGTCGTCGAGGACGGTGATGTCGGGCTTCTCCCGGAAGCGCTCGATCGACGTCCAGTGCGTCGTCACGCGCTTGCCTGCCAGCAGGCCGGCGGCGTGCAGAAGGAAGGAGCCGGTGCACACGCTGGTCACCCAGGTGCAGTTCTCGGCGGCCGTCTTGATCCATTCGACCAGCGCTGGGTTGTCGACTTCTCGACGGGTGCCGTTCCCTCCCGGGACGACGAGCACGTCGAGTGGTGGCGCGTCTGCGAGTGTGTGGTCGGGCAGGACGCGCATGCCCCATGCAGCGCGCACCGGCTCGGCACGTTCGGCGATGAGCACCGTTCGATCCCCTTCAGTCCGTGCCATGGAGAACACCTCCCATGGTCCGGCGAAGTCCAGCTCCTCGTTGTCGTGGAACAACAGGATCCCGGTGGTCAGCGGCATCAGGCGGTCTCCTCGGTGAGTCGGAACCGGTTGCGGTACTCGGTCGGGGTCACGTGTAGGGCGCGCAAGAACGTCCGGCGCATCGTCTCGGCGGTCCCGAACCCACACCGCGTCGCGATCTCGTCGACTGAGGCGTTCGAGTCCTCGAGATGCCGGCGCGCCGCCTCGACGCGCACGCGCTCGACGAAGCGCGCCGGTGTCACGCCCGCTTCGGCACGGAAGGCCCGCGAGAAATTCCTCGGGCTCATTGCCACCCTCGCCGCGAGGCGCTCGACGGTGAGGTCGCCGTCGACATGGTCCGCGATCCAGCCCTGCAACGCCTGGAGCGGCGCACGCTCGGCCAGCTGGCCCGCGAGCTGGGCGCTGAACTGGGTCTGACCGCCCGGGCGTTTGAGGAAGACGACGAGCCGGCGGGCGACCTCGAGCGCTATGTCGCGCCCGAGGTCCTCCTCGACCATCGCGAGCGCCATGTCGATGCCGGCCGTGACGCCGGCCGATGTCCACACGTTGCCGTCGCGCACGAAGATCGGATCAGGGTCCACGGCGACGTGCGGATAGCGGCGCGCCAGCAGATCGCACGACCCCCAATGGGTCGTGGCGCGGCACCCGTCGAGCAAACCCGCCTCGGCCAGCACGAACGAGCCGGTGCAGACGGACGCAAGGCGCCGGCTGGTCGCGGCGAGCCGTCGCACGCTCCGCCGCACCCGTCGGTCGGCCATGACTGCGGGGGTGCCCATCCCGCCCGCGATCAGCAGTGTGTCGAGCGGGCCGCGGACGTCATGGATCGAACGCTCGGCGTGCAGGACGAGGCCGCTCTGTGAAGGCAGAGGGCCGCGACGGGGCGCGGCAATGGTGAGCGCGTACTCCGGCGACGCCCGGGCGAAGACCTCCACCGGCCCCGCGACGTCCAGCGACTGCACTTCCGGAAACGCGAGCACGACGATCCTGCGTTGCACACGATCAGCATGCTGGCCGGCGGTGGTGGCCGCAATGACATATTTCCCACGATTTCGGCCATCCGGGTCCGACGCGCCGCCGGTACGGTGTGCGCCGATGACCAGCGCCGGTATTCAGACGGTGCACCTGCTCGACGAGCTCGCCGCCAACGCGGTCGCGGCCACGACGGTGCAGCTCGTCGACGGCTGGTTGCTCCGAGCCGCCCCGGATTATCCGTTCCGTCGTTGCAACTCCGCGCTCCCGTACGCCGGTGACAGCACGGGCCTCGAGACACGTCTCGCCGTAGTAGAGGGCTTCTACCGCGAGCGCCGTCTCCCGGTTCGATTCCAGATGAGCCCGGCCGCGCTCCCGGCCGGTCTCGACGAAATGCTCGAGACGCGCGGCTACGAGATCGATGAACCGACCCTCGTGCTCGTCGCTGACAGCGGTCGTGTGATCGAGCGCACAGTTCGCGATGAAACCGACGAAGTCGCCGTCGACGAGGGGATCGACGAGTTCTGGGCCGCTGAGTACGCCTCTGCGTTCGGCGATGACGAGACAGAACGCGACCGGCTGCGTGGATATGCCGCTCTTCTGCGCCACCTGGGCCCCGCCGTGGGGACGGCCGTGCTTCCCGTTGACGAAACGCCGGCTGCCGTCGGGCTCGGGGTACTCGAACGAGGTTGGACCGGTGTGTACGCGATGGGCACGCGACCGGCGGCCCGCCGCCGCGGGGCAGCGACCGCCATCCTGAACGGCCTGGCGCGGTGGGCACAGGAACGTGGCGCCGCCCGCATGTACCTCCAGGTGGAGACGACGAACGATGGCGCCCGGCAGCTCTACACGCGCGCCGGCTTCGAGACGGTGTACCGGTACCACTACCGCACGTCTGCTTGACCGCTTGGTCAAGCGGCGGGAACACTGCTCGGCATGAGCATCGACTTCACTCTCCCGCCCGATGTCGACGAGGTCCGCGGCCGTGTCCGCGAGTTCATGGACGAGGTGGTGCGCCCGGCGGAGGAGAAGCTGTACGCCAACGCCCCCGACGGCGAGCCCGACCGCGGCGACATCGTGCGGATGATCATCGAGCTACGGCAGAAGGCGCATGAGTGGAACGTCTGGCTCCCCCACATGCCCAAGGAATGGGGTGGGCTCGGGCTCGGCATCACGGCCATGGCGTTCGTGTCGGCGGAGGCGGCGCGCACGAACTTCGGTCCCTTCATCCTGAACGCCCAGGCCCCTGACGAGGGCAACCAGCACACGCTGCTGCACCACGCCAGCGAAGAACAGAAACAGAAGTACCTGCGCCCGCTGCTCGAGGGCCGGGTGCGGTCGTGCTTCGCGCTGACCGAGCCCGAGGTTGCGGGCTCGGATCCCACCGGCATCCGCACCACCGCCGTCCAGGACGGTGACGAGTGGGTGGTCAACGGCCACAAGTGGTTCATCAGCGGGGCCAAGGGCGCCAGCTTCGCGATCCTCATCGCCAACACCGACCCCGACGCCGACCCGCCGCAGGCGTCGAACACCGCGTTCATCGTCGACCTGCCCGCCGACGGCTGGGAGATCGTGCGCGACATCGACACGATGGCCGGCCACGGCAACCACTGCGAGATCCGCATCACCGACCTGCGAGTGCCGAACGAGAACATCCTCGGGGGGCGCGGCAACGGTCACCTGCTCGGACAGGCGCGCCTCGGCCCGGCGCGGCTCGCGCACTGCATGCGCTGGATCGGTCAGACCGAGCTCGCGTTGGAGATGCTGGTGAAGCGGGCGGAAGAACGGCAGCTGCACGGCGCGCCACTGGCCGAGAAGCAGGCGATCCAGTGGATGATGGCGGACTCGGCGATGGAGCTGTACGCCGCCAAGCTCATGGTGCTTCATGCCGCGTACAAGATCGAGAACGAGCAGCAGTTCCGCCAGGAGGTCAGCTTCGCCAAGCACCATGTGGCGAACATGCTCTGGAAGGTCGTCGACCGCGCCATCCAAGTGCACGGAGCACTCGGCTACTCCACCGACACGCCTCTGGAGCGGATGCTCAAGCACGCGCGGTCGGCCCGGCTCGTCGACGGCGCCGACGAGGTGCACCAGGCCCTCATCGCCCGCAACGTGCGCGCCGCGGTCAAAGACACGGGCGACAGCCGCGCCGCGACCGGCGACTTCGACTTCTAGAGCCGCCCAAGCTGCTCGAGCACGGTGGCGCGATCCCAGTAGATGCGCTCTCCTGTCATCAGGCCGTCGCGGAGGTCGGCAACGAGGATGACCGGCACCTCGATGCTCCGGCCGGTTGGTTCGATCCCGAGGAACGGGCCGCCGTGCTTCCCCCGCCACGTCGTCTCCGCCACCGCCGTCGCGGGCTCGACGAGGTGCAACCGCTCCGGTGTGACCTCGGTGTCGAACGCGTCCCACCACATCCGGTAGTAGGCCGTCGCACCGGCATGGCCCTCGAAGCGTCTGCCAAGTGCGAGGTCTTCGAACAGGCAGTCGCCGGTGAGGGTGGCGAGCGTGTCCTCCATGTCGTGCCTGTTCTCGGCGTCGAGGTGACGGCCGAGCAGCTCCAGGTAGTCGCTCGCAGGCACTAGATCGGTGGGGGCGCGGCGACCGAGAAGTGCGGTTCGAGGTGCGTCGTGTCGTTGAAGCGGCGCACGACGATGCGGTCGCCATCGACGACGATGTGGCTGATCGACGCGTTGTCGGCGCCGATGAACGCGAAGCCGCGGGCACCGGCGGCGTCGGCCAGGATCTGACCGATGACGCCGCCATGGGTCACCACGACAACCAGCTCGTCGGGGTGGCCGCCGGCGACGCCGGCGATCCCCTTGCTGACCCGCTCGCGGAACACTTCGACCGGCTCGGCGCCGGGTATCGGGTCCCAGCGCTCCTCCTCGATGGCGCGCACGAACGCGGGGTCGCGTTCCTCGGCCTTCACGCGCAGAAGCCCGCCTTCCCATTCGCCCAGGTAGACCTCGCGCAGGTTGGGCTCCACCCGGGGCTCGATGCCCAGGCGCTGCGCGAGCGGCGCAGCCGTCTCGACGGTCCGCCGCAACGTCGTCACGTAGATCGCGGCGATGTCCTCGCCCGCCAGCCGGTGCGCCAGCCGCTCGGCCTGGTCGACGCCGACGGGATCGAGGGGTGGGTCACCGTGCCCATCGACGAGCTCGAACGGCTTCTCCGGGTCGACGGGCTGGGACTCGCCGTGCCGCACGAGCAGGATCTCCGTCGCGCCCGGCGGCGGTGTGTAGCGATGTTGACGGTAGGTCTTCGGCTCGGCCACGAGCCGCGAGACTACGGTGCGCCCGCGGCGCCGGCGGCTTTGCTGACCGTCGCCGCAAAGCCGGAGCTTGCGACGGCGACAAAGAGGAACATGGTCTTGTGACGTGGGATCCGGAGCTCGACGAGCTGCGGCGACGCACCGAGCTCGCCGCGGCGATGGGCGGCGGCGACAAAGTCGCCCGCCAGCACGAGGCGGGCAAGCTCACCGTGCGCGAGCGCATCGACGCGCTCGTCGATCCCGGAAGCTTCCACGAGGTCGGCGCGCTCACTGGACGGGCCGAGTACGACGACGGTCAGCTCGCGAGCTTCACGCCTGCGAACTTCGTCATGGGCCGGGCCCGCATCGACGGGCGGCCCGTCGTCGTCGCGGGCGACGACTTCACGGTTAGGGGCGGCGCGGCCGACGCGTCGATCTTCCAGAAGCAGGTCCACGGCGAGCAGATGGCGAACGAGCTGCGCATCCCGATCGTCCGGCTGGTCGACGGCTCGGGCGGGGGCGGCTCGGTGAAGTCGATCGAGACGATGGCGCGCAGCTTCGTTCCCTTCAACCCGGGTTGGGAATGGGTGGTCGAGAACCTCGCCACCGTTCCGGTCGTGTCACTGTGCCTCGGGTCGGTGGCCGGGCTCGGCGCGGCGCGCGTCGTGACGAGCCACCACTCGGTCATGGTGCGCGGCACGTCGCAGCTGTTCGTGGCCGGACCGCCCGTGGTCGCACGCCTCGGCGAGCAGGTCGACAAGGAGCAGCTCGGCGGCAGCGAGATCCACGGCCGCAACGGCTCCGTCGACGACGTGGTCGACACCGAGCACGACGCGTTCGCACGAGCACGAGCGTTCCTCGCCTATCTTCCTCCGTCGGTCGATGATGCTCCGCCGCGTGCAGATCCGACCGACGACCCGCAGCGGAAGGAAGAGTGGCTCGTCGACGCGATCCCGCGTGACGCGCGTCAGGTGTACAAGGTGCGCGACATCGTCGAGGCGGTCGTCGACCGCGGATCCTTCTTCGAGATCGGCCGCGGCTACGGCCGTTCGGCGGTGACAGGGCTCGCGCGCCTCGACGGCTGGCCGGTCGCAGTGCTGGCCGGTGATCCGTACTTCTACGGCGCGGGCTGGACGGCGGACGCGTCCCAGAAGGTGACCCGGTTCGCCGACCTCGCCGACACGTTCCACCTGCCCGTCGTGCACCTCGTCGACAATCCGGGGTTCGTCATCGGGGTCGACGCCGAGCGGGCCGCCACGATCCGTCACGGCGCCCGCGCCCTCGCCGCCATCTATCAGGCACGCGTGCCGTGGTGCTCGGTGATCCTGCGCAAGGTCTACGGCGTTGCGGGTGCCGCGCATCAGAACGCGGCCCGGCTCAAGTACCGGTTCGCGTGGCCGTCGGGAGACTGGGGAAGCCTGCCGCTCGCGGGTGGCATCGAAGCCGCGTACAAGGCGCAGCTCGATGCGGCCGACGACCCCGACGCGGTCCGGGCCGAGATCGAGCGGCGCCTCGACGCGGCACGTTCGCCATTCCGCACTGCCGAGGTCTTCATGATCGAGGAGATCATCGACCCGCGCGACACGCGCCCGCTGCTGTGCGAGTTCGCGGACCTCGTGGCGGCGAGGCGTGGCACCGGGCCGACCGCACGCGGTACCAGGCCTTAGCTTGTGCCGGAGGTCACGTAGATCGGCCGACGAACCGGGCATACCGTGACGCAAACGACACCGGCATCACGGGGGCTCCGATGGCACAGCCGGTCGAGCAGGGACTCGACTTCCTCAGCGTCGCGCTGACGGCCGAGTTCCGCGAAGACCCGCACCAGTTCTTCCATCTGCTGCGTGAGCACGAGCCTGTACACAAAACCCTGATGGGCGTCTACATGCTGACGCGGTACGCCGACGCCTCGGCGACCGTTCGCGACCCGGCGCTCAGCAACAACGAGCGCAAGTCCGATCTCTATCAAGCCTTCAAGGAGGCCAGCCCCGACGCGACCCCAGGGCCGTTCGACGACGAGTTCGGGGAAGCCGTGATCCTGTTCCTCGACCCACCTGACCACACGCGGCTGCGAGACCTGGTGAGCAAGGCGTTCACCCCGAAGGTCGTCGGCCAGCTCCGGCCGCGCATCGCGCACATCGTCAACGAGCGGCTGGATGCGGTCGAGGCTCGCGACGACGGGCGCATGGACGTCGTGATCGACCTTGCCTATCCGCTGCCGGTCGTGATCATCTGCGAGCTGCTGGGTGTCCCGCCCGATGACCACGCCACGTTCCAGGGTTGGTCGAGCGACCTCGCCCACAGCATCGACCCCGACCCGCTGGTCACCCCGGAGCAGCAGACGCGCATCAACGACGCCGCAGACGCGTTTCTGGATTACTTCCGCGACCTCATCGAGCGGCGCCGCCGTGAGCCCGGCGACGACCTGCTGACGGGCCTGATCGCGGCCGAGGAGGGTGGCGATCGGTTGAGCGAGAACGAGCTGCTCGCCACGGGTCTGTTCCTGCTCATCGCCGGGCACGAGACGACCGTGAACCTGATCGGGAACGGCACGCTCGCGTTACTACGAAACCGCGACCAGTTCGACCGACTGCGCGCGAACCCGGCGCTCGACCACAACGCGATCGAGGAGCTCCTCCGCTACGACAGCCCGGTCACCTTCACGCAGCGCATCACGCTCGAGGAGTACCAGCTCGGCGACGTGACGATCCCCGCGCGTCAGCAGGTCATCCCGATCCTCGCCGCGGCCAATCATGACCCGGCGGTGTTCGCCGAACCCGATCGGCTCGACCTTGGCCGGGAGAACGCGAACCGTCACCTCGCGTTCGGCGGCGGCCACCACTTCTGCCTAGGGGCGGCCCTCGCGCGTCTCGAAGGCGAGGTGGCCATTCCCGCACTTGTGCGGCGGTTCCCCAACCTCGAGCTCGCCGGCACCCCGGAACGTCGCGACACGTTTACGCTCCGGGGACTCAAGCACCTACCGGTGAGAATCGGTTGACACGCGCCGAGGTGTGACGCGCGACACCAAGAATTCCGTGAGATTCCGGTAGCCGATCGATCAACTCCTGTTCGCGTCGCGCACGCTTTCGCGTGACGGTCTCGACATGTGCGCTCGCTACCGTGCGCCCGAACGTGAACGCGAGCTCGAGGAGGCGGGAATGGAACCGTTTCTCCGCTGTGGATACCTCTCTGCGGTTGTCGATCTTCCTGTCGCGATCGCCGAGATCTTGTTCGACGACGCGACGAGCTCTCTGGGGCCCATTACGCGGCCGGAGCCGGCGCACGTCGGGACTGCGCTGCTCCCGGCGCGGCGGGTCCGCACGCGTCTGCGCGGCGGTGTGCCGTGGGCTGCGGTTCCAGTCGAGGTCGTGCTGTCACCGTGGTCGCGCAGCCGAAGCGAAGTCGGCGTGCGTTATGGCGGCAGCCGGCGCCCGCGTGCCATCGCCCGGTACGTATATGAAACGAAGGCGCCGGAACTGCTCGACGATGTGACCGCCGCCATCAATGCCCGACTCCCGGGCACCGCTTCCGGCCGCCGCGCCGCGTGAGCGAGGTGGCCGAGCGCCCTTTCGGGGCGTGAAGAAGCTCAGCTTCTAGAATCGGTCGCCATGTCCCATTGGCTGACGGCGCCGCACTGGTCCTCCGATATCCCGCTCGACACACCGCATCCGCGCCTCGACACGCTCGACGAAGCCGGCTACGTGCGACTGCGCGACCTCACCCCGCCGATCCCCGAGTCCGAGTTCCTCGGGCTCGAGTACATGGACTGGAAGAGCGGCGGCGACACGAACTTCGCCCCCATCGCCACCGCCGACGGCGAGCTCGACTGCCGCGGCTTTTGGAAGCCCGGCGACGAGCGACCCGACAAGGACGGCAAGTTCACCTCAAACGCCGAGCGGTGCCCCGAGATCAAGCGCTACGTCGAGTCGGTAGGAGCGAACTTCGGCCGTGTGCGCGTGATCAAGCTCGAGCCGCAGGACTACGACACCGCGCTGGGCCAGATGCACCGCGATGACAACAACCGCTTCAATCCGCCCGATGAGGGCTGGGTCGTGCGTTCATGGCTCGAGCTCACGGATTTCCCCGACAGCTTCATGATCCTGATGCAGCAGAACGATGACGGGCTTCCCGATCCCGACACCGAGGTGCACATCCCGTTGCACCGCGGATCGCAGTTCGTGCTCGACACCCAGCGCTTGTGGCACGTGGTGTGCCACACCGGCGACGCTCCCCGATACGCGCTGATCTCCAGCTTCGAGAGCGGTCCCGCTCTGGATCGTTGGATCGATGCGAACCTGCCCTAGTCCTCGAAGCGTGGGGTCAGATAACGGGCCTAGAGCCACGGCTTCCGACCCAACGGGGCGGGTGGTCACGCGAGCGCGTGCTCGAGTGCGGCCGTAAGCTCCTCGGGCGCCTCGAGCATCGGATAGTGCCCGACCCCGCGCAGGCGCACGAGCGTCGCGTCAGGTCTGGCCTCGTGCAGACGCTCCGCCATCGGCCATACCGCGATGGGATCGGCGTCGCCCCAGAGAATCGTCAGCGGTGACGGGTGTCGCTCGATCGCGCCGGTCCACCGGCCTTCGTGCTCGCGGCGCTCCTCGACGTACCGAATCGTGCGCGGCAGGAGAAGGTCACCACCGTCGCGGAGGACCAGGTCCGCCGCCGTCTCGACGTCCTCGTCCGGGACGGCGGACGCGGGCGCGAACGTCGCCCGCAGGGCTTGGACGAGCGCGTCGCGCCCCAGCCCGTCGACGAGGCGCTCGTCGGGCAGCGAGAGGAGCAGCTGCTGGCCGTCGGTGAGATGGGCCATCTCGAGGTAGATGGAACCGTTCGAGATCACCCGGCGCGCCACGCCGAACGACAACGTGCCGTCGAGGCTACGAGCCAGGATCTCCCCGCCTACCGAGTCGCCCATGTCGTGCGTGACCAAGGCGACCTCGCCGAGCCCGAGGTCGCGCGCCACCGCCTCGACCAGGTCGGCCTGCTCGAAGAGCGAATAACGCTGGTCGGGCTTGTCGGAGAGCCCGTAGCCGGGCATGTCGAGCAGCACGACCCGGTGACGCCGGGACAGGGCGTCGAGCCCCCGGTGCCAGTCGTGCGACGACGTCGGGAACCCGTGCAGAACGAGGATGGGTTCGCGGGCCGGATCCGTTGGGTCAGTCGGGCCGCGATCGACGACGAAGATCCGATGCTCGAGCACGCGGCGATGCTCGCCTTGCCGTTCCCACGCGCCGACCTGGTCGCCCGCCGCCGCCATGCGGGCATCGTAAGCTGCGCCGCCGTGCCGGTGATCACCGCGGAGAACCGCAAGTGGTGGGTCGTTGCCGCGATGTCGGGCGTGATGATCCTGCTGACCGTCGACTTCTTCGGCATCGCGGTGGCGCTTCCGAAGATCGGGCAGGACCTCGACGCGTCGACGTCCACCCTGCTGTGGTCGGTGAACGCCTATCTCCTTGCGTTCGTGTCGCCGATGATCGCCATCGGCCGGTTCGCTGACATCTTCGGTCGCCGAAAGGTCGTGCTCGTCGGCATCGTGCTCTTCGTCGGCGCCTCTGCAGCATGCGGCCGGTTCAGCCAACGACATCTTCCTCATCGTCGCCCGCACCGTGCAGGGAGTCGGCGGCGGGATCATCTTCACCGTGTCGGTGTCGATCGTGAACAACGCCTTCCCACCCGACGAACGAGCGCGTGGGCTGGGCATCTGGTCAGGGGTCGGCCTCGCCGGATCGGCGCTCGGGCCCTTCGTGGCCGGGATCCTCACCGAGTTCGCGTCGTGGCGCTGGTTCTTCTTCATCAACATCCGGATCGGCATCGCGACGCTCGTCGTGACGCTGGCCGCCGTCGGAGAATCCCGTGACCCGAGCTTCACCGGCGGCATCGACTGGGCGGGCTTCGTGGCATTGACCGTGGGCTTCGTGCTGCTCATACTCGGGCTCCAGCAGAGCGGCAACGAGGGCTGGACGTCAGCCGTGGTACTCGGGCCGATCGTGGTCGGGGCGCTGTTCCTCGCCGCGTTCGTGATGCACGAGCTGCGCGAGAAGCGGCGGTCACCGCTGGTCGAGTTCTCGCTGTTCCGAGACCTGCGCTTCGCGGGCGCGGCGATCGTCGCCTTCGTCGGCAACTGGACGTTTGGCGTCCTTCTCTTCTTCCTGACGCTCTATCTCCAGCACGTTTTGGATCTCGATCCGCTCGCCGCCGGTGTCGTGTTCCTCACGTTCAGCGTGCCGCTCGTCGTAATGTCACCCGTTGGAGGGCGCATGGTCTCCCGCTTCGGCTCACAAGAGTTGATGGCGATTGGTATGGCGCTCGTGGCCGCGGGCTTGTTTTGCTTCGTGCTCATCAACGCCGACAGCGGGATTGCTCTCACCATCCTGGGGCTCGTCATTGCCGGGTTCGGGCAGGGGTTTGCGTACAACATCTCGAACACGGCCGGCATGGAGGCGATGCCCGACGAGAAGGCCGGCATCGCGTCGGGAGTCCTCCAGACGGCGAGAGTGATGGGCATCGTGATCGGACTCGCGCTCTCGGGATCCGTGTTCAACAGCTTCGAGATCCGTGAGCTCCTCTCTCAGGTCCGCGGCACCGGGGCAACAAAGGCCCAAGCGAGTGACGTGCGCGGGCTTCTGTCGGGCTCGGACGCGGCCGAGCAGCACGTACGCACCCTGACCGGAGCCTCTCGGGGTCTCGTCGAGCGGATCACCGACGAGGCGTTCACGCACGGACTTCGGTTCGTGATGATCCTGGCGCTCGTGCTGAGCGTCATCGCGATCTGGCCGGCGCTGTGGGGACGGCGCCAGGACGTGCCGGCGGGCGAGCATCCCGAGACAGCCCACCCACTCTGGACCTCACTGTGGCGACGTCGCCGCCTCGCTCCCACCGAATCGACGCCGGCGGGCTGAGCCTCGCGGTGCACGACTGGGGCGGGGACGGCCGTCCCGTCTTGCTCGCGCACCCGACCGGGTTTCACGGGTTGACGTGGGCGCCCGTTGCCGTGCGGCTCGTCGCGAGCGGTCGGCATGCGTGGTCGTTCGACTTCCGCGGGCACGGAGACAGCGACCCGTCGCCAGAGGCGTATCGGTGGTCCGAGTTCACCGACGACGTCCTCGCCGTCGTCGACCATCTCGGTCTGCGAAGCGAGGCGACCCTGGTTGCGTGCGGCCACTCGAAGGGCGCGGCCGCGCTGCTCGTAGCTGAGGCACGCGAGCCCGGCACGTTCGCCCGACTCTGGTGCTACGAGCCGATCGTGTTCCCGTCCGATGAGCCTCTGGAGCCGCAGCACGACTTCCCGCTGGCGGAGGGCGCGCGCCGCCGCCGTGCCGTGTGGTCCTCGCGCGAGGAGGTGCTGACGTCGTACGCGGCGAGGCCACCACTCGACGTGCTCGACCCGGACGCGCTGCGCGCCTACGTGGATTACGGCCTTCGTGACCGCCCGGACGGTCAGGTGGAGCTGAAGTGCCTGCCCGAGGACGAGGCGACGACGTACTCGATGGGCGTAGCCAACGGCGTCTATCCGCGGTTACGCGAAGTGCAGTGCCCGGTGCTGGTGGTGTGCGGCGAGCACACCGACGCGATCCCGCCGAAGCTGGGCGAGATGGTCGTCGGGCGGCTCCGGCGCGGCCGGCTCGAGGTCATGCCCGGTGTCGGCCACTTCGGGCCGATGCAGGACCCGGACGCGACCGTGGACTCGATGCTCGGGTTCTCTGCCGAGACCGGGAGCTAGCGCGAGTACGGCGTCTCGGGCCTCGCCTGGCGCTCACTGTCGACCACGAGATCGACGCGCTCGTTGTAGAAGCACATGAGGCCCGTGATGCCCTCGGCGTCGGGAATCGGCGTCTCGTAGCTCCACACGAGGTTCTCGTGGAAATCGTCGCCGACCTGAAGCGACCAGTAGGACGCCTCGCCCTTGAACGGACACGTCGTCTCGCGGTTCGTGGACCTGAGCAGGTCGGTGCGGACATGCTCGCGGGGCAAGTAATAGCGAGTCGGAAGCCCGGTCTCTTCGAGCAGGACGGGCTTGTCGGATTCGGCGACCTTTTCGCCGTCGACGATGACCTCGATGTGCACGTCGGCGGGAGTGATCGTGATGCGGTGACCTTGGGTCATACCGCGACCGTAGCGCTGACCTGGCCGGCGGCCGGCACGATCCGACAAGCTGTGCCTGTGGAGACGTCGCCGCAATCCGGACACCTCGCGTTCATCTGCGCCATGCCGATGGAGCTCGCGCCACTCGTGAAGCAGCTGTCACTGCACAAGAGGGAGATCGGCGGCGTCACCGTGCACGGGGGCGCGCTCGGAGATCGGCCGGTCGTCGCCATCGTCACGGGGATGGGAACCAAGCTCGCGACAGAGGGGACCGAGCGCCTCCTCGACGCAGTACCGGTCGAGCAAGTCGTCGTGGTCGGCATCACGGGCGCGGTCGAGAACGAGACGCCGATCGGGACGCTGATCCTTCCCGAAGTCGTCGTCAACAGCGCCACGGGTGTCGAATACCGGCCGGCGCCGCTCGGCCATGGCGCACCGAGCGGGAAGATGTGGACGGGCGACGAGCTCCTGATCGAGCCGGACGTGCTGGCCGAGCTTCGGGCAAAGGGCGTCGTGTCGCTCGACATGGAGACGGCCGCCATCGCCGAGAGCTGCGAGCGGCGCGGCATCCCCTGGTCGGTCTTCCGCGTGATCAGCGACCGCGCCTCGGACGGCACCGTCGATGAGGAGGTGTTCCGGCTCAGCAACCAGGACGGCACGCCCAACGGGCGGGCCGTCGCCCGCTACTTCCTCAAGCACCCGGGCCGCATCCCGCAGATGGTCCGTCTCGCCAAGGGCGCCAGGCTCGCCACCAGGACCGCCGCCGACGCCGCCATCCGAGCCGCGCGTCAGGCGTAACCCATCTGCTCTTCCCAGTCGGGCGCGCGTCCCTCGGGTGTGAAGTCGAGCAGGTTGAAGAGCGGCTCGATGGTGCCGACGTGGCGCGGATCCTGGCCCGGGTCGGTCGGCGCGTACAGCAGCTCCGAGCTCCAGGAGTGGCGGATCGTGTCACCGTCGCGGTGGAACACCGTGAGCATCGGCATCTGGTGGCCGTCTTCGGTCTCGGCGTGGTAGTCGCGCTTGAAGGTGTTGCCGGCTGCGGACAGGAGGCGGAGGCGCCGCCACCCACGCTCCTTCGCGAACGCGAGGACGCGCGGTAACGGAGCTTTGGCGACGACCGCGAAGTTGATCTGCTGGGAGACGTGCTCGGCGGTGCCGTCGAGCTGATCGAGCAGGGCAGTACACGACGGGCACGGTCCCTCCGCGAGCGGTAGACGCGCCGTCTCGCCCTGGGACGGCCCCGGGCGCTTGTCGCCCACGTGACGCGGGAACATGAAGTTGTAGATCACGAGGGAGTTTTTGCCGGGCGCGAACAGTTCCGAGAGCCGCACGTCCGTCGGGGCGCCGTCCCGACCTGCACCTTGAAACACATAGTCCTCGGGGACGACTCCGCCGGGCGGAAGCGCGCGGCGTGCCTCAGCCAGTCGCTCCATGGCACGGCGCAGTTCGATCTCCTGCGCGAGCAGCCGGTCCCGGGCCTCCCGGTACTCAGGGGATTCATTCGGAAACGTGACGCCCATGTGTCTCCTCTCCTCCACCCGCCCCACCTGGATAGACGGACCGCAGTACGGCGACTCATCGGCAGGGGGGTTTGTATGCCTTGACAGATATATAACCGCTGCAGTATGTTGGAGCCAATGGCGACGACCTTCGACGTACTGGCCGAACCGTCCCGGCGGGACATCCTGGACCTGCTGCGGGAAGGCGAGCGTTCGGTCGGTGAGCTGGTCGGGCACCTCGCACTGAGCCAGCCCGGGGTCTCGAAGCATCTGCGGGTGCTGCGCGACGCGGGGCTGGTCGCGGTCCGCTCCGACGGCCAGCGCCGGATGTACGAGCTTCGGGCCGAGCCGCTGGCCGAGATCGACGCCTGGCTCGGCCCCTACCGCCGGTTCTGGTCGAGCCGGCTCGACGCCCTCGAACGCCACCTCGACAACAAGGAGGGATAGGCCATGTCGACCAACCAAAACGCCCCGAAGGTGCAGAACCGAAGCGAATACGGGATCGTCGAGCAGATCTCCGGCCGATGGGTCCTTCGGTTCGAGCGCCGGCTGCCGCACTCGAGAGAGAAAGTGTGGAACGCAATCACACGCCCCGAGCGCATCGGCGAGTGGTTCAGTGAGGGCGACGTCGAACTCGACCTCGTCGACGGCGGGAAGTTCGAAATTCGCACCACGGGCCCGCCCCAACTCGTGAAGGCGATCATCGACGAGGTCGGCGAGCAGGGGCTCGTGCAACACAACACCGTCGTCCACGTCGACCCTCCAAGTGTGTTCGAGCACACGTTCGGAGATCCGAACTCCTTGGTGCGCTGGACGCTCACGCCCGACGGCGACGGAACGCTGGTGCGCCTCGTGCACACGGTGCCGCCCGAGTTCGATATGAGCGACGAGGGACCGCGCACCCTCGCGGGCTGGCACGAGCTTCTCGACCGACTGGCGCAGGTCCTCGACGGCAAGCCAGGTGACTGGAGGCTCGAAAGCTGGGAAGCCCGGCGCGACGAGTACGCAGCGAGGGTGGCCACGTCATGACGGATGCACTCCAGCTCACGCAGATCCCGTCGGTGAACGTAGGAATGCTCATCCGTAGACCGCCGGGCGAAGTTTTCCGGGCGATCGTCGACCCCGCCATCACGACCAGGTTCTGGTTCACCAAGAGCAGCGGCAAGCTGGTGCCCGGGGCGACCGTCCGGTGGGAATGGGAGATGTACGGCGTCTCGACAACCGTTTCCGTCAGAGAAGTCGAGGACAACCGCCGGATTCTCTTCGAGTGGGGTGATGGCGACCAGCCCACGACGGTGGAGTTCCTCTTCACTTCGGTCGGGTACGACGCCACCCACGTCGAGGTCGCCGAGACCGGGCTCAGCGGTAGTGGTGACGAGCTCGTCGCCCGCGTCGCCGGTTCCACCGGCGGGTTCACGATCGTGCTGTGCGCGCTGAAGGCGCTGCTCGAGCACCACATCGTCCTGTCCGCGGTCCGGGATCGCTTCCCGAAAGGTCTCGACGACGAGCTCAGCTCGGCGTCTTGAACCCCTCGACGACACGCGCCCAGCGCTCGGGGTCGCTCTTGTAGGGGGCGTAGAAGCTCACGCGGTCGACGATGTCGCCGTACCGGGCGAGCAGCTTGGCCGGGATCTCCTCGGGCTCGCCGCTCACCGCGAACGTGTCGAGCATCTCCTCGTCGACCAGCTCCCCCATCTGTACCCAATCGCCTTGCTTCGAGAGGCGGTTCAGCTCGCCCTGGAGGTCGCCCCAGCCGTGAAGCTCGAGCACGCCTCGGTACGCCGGCGTCGACCCGTAGAACGCAATCTGTTGCTTGGTGCCGCGCCGGGCGTTCTCGTACTCCTCTTCGTTGGTGCCGGTGACGACGAACATCGGACCGGAAAGCTCGAAGTCGCTGCGCTGCTTGCCGGCCTTGGCCCAGCCCCGCTCCAGCGCCGGGAGCGTCACCTCGCGCACGTAGCGCTCGGTCGTGAACCCGTGGAGCAGGATGCCGTCGGCGGCCTCGCCGGCGACCTCGGTCATGCGCCCCCCCACCGCAGCGAGAAAGATCTTCGGGTTGCCGTACGGGTTCGGGCCGGGATTGAAGAACGGCGTCATGAGCGTGTGCCGGTAGAACTCGCCGCGGAAGTCGAGCTTCCCGCCATCGGTCCAGCTCGCCCAGATCGCCCGCATCGCCAAGATGAACTCGCGCATCCGGTCCGCCGGGTGCGACCACGGCATCGAGAAGCGCTTCTCGATGTGGGGCTTGATCTGGCTGCCGAGCCCCAGGATGAACCGGCCCTTGGTGTAGAGCTGGAGGTCGTTGCCGATCGTGGCCATGGTCATCGGGTTGCGGGCGAACGCGACAGCGATGCCGGTGCCCAGCTCGATGCGATCGGTCTCGAGGGTGGCCAGGGTGATCGGCAGGAACGGGTCGTGGCTCGTCTCGGCGGTGAACACGCCGTCGTAGCCGAGCTCCTCGAGCTCCCGGGCCGCCGCCGGCATGTCCTCCGGCTTGGCCGTCATGGTGGTTCCGTCGACTTTCATGCGTCTCTCCTGGTCGCCGTGGCAAGCTCCGGCTTTGCGCCGACGGTCGGCAAAGCCGCCGTCGCCGCGGCAGGCTACGAGGAGATCCGCGTAGTCGTCACACCCCGAAGTTACGCTCCGCTCATGGGTGTGGCGTTCCCGCCGTCGTTGTCGCCGAGCTCGGTGTCGGCGTTCAAGGACTGCCCGCTGGCGTTCCGTTTCGCGTACATCGAACGTCTCCCGGAGCCGCCGAGCGCGGCGGCCACGAAGGGCACGCTCGTCCACCGGGCCCTGGAGCTGATGATGTGCCGCCCGCCCGCCGAGCGGACCGTCGACGTCGCGCTGCGCGGCCTGGAGCAGGCCAAGCTCGAGATGGCCGAGGACCCTGAGCTCGCCGGCCTCGAGCTGACCAACGACGAGTGGGAGTGGTTCCACACGGACGCCGAGCAGCTCGTCCGCCGCTACTTCGAGCTCGAGGACCCGCGCTCCGTGCGACCCATCGGGCTCGAGCTCAAGCTCACCGCCCAGTTCGGACGCGTCACGCTGCGCGGCATCATCGACCGTCTCGACCTCGACGAGGACGGGCAGTTCGTGGTCACCGACTACAAGACCGGCTCGGTGCCGAGCGAGTACGCCGAGAACATGCGGCTGTCCGGCGTCCACATCTACGCCGCGCTGTGCGAGCGGATGCTCGGACGGCGCCCGGCTCGCGTGCAGCTCTATTACCTGTCGAAGCCGGAGGCGATCATCGCCACGCCGACCGCGCAGTCGGTCGCGGGGGTCGAACGCCGGGCGGACGCGCTCTGGAGCGCCATCCTGCGCGCGTGCGAGCGTGACGACTTCCGGCCCCACCCCGGGCCGTTGTGCGAGTTCTGCACCTTCAAGCCGTACTGCCCGGCCTTCGGCGGCGATCCCGCGCAGGCGGCCGAGCTCCGCGGCCCGGGCACGGTGATCGAGCCGAGCCTGCCGCTCGCCGGCTGATTCGATCTGCCGGTTTCGCCGCCCGGCGTCCCGCACCAAGCAGGCGGCGCGTCTCGCGCGGGTGGCGCAGGCGCAGCACGTCGAGGTGGGCGTACGCGGGCTGTCGCAGCAGTTCGGGGTATTTGCGACGGCGTTCGCCGTGCTTGGCCCACGCCCACCGGATCGGGTGTTCGGGGTCGGCCCAGCTGCGCCAGTCCTCGCGGTTCTCGTTCCACATCGGCTTGCGCGTGATCGCGCGCCACACGGAGCGCCGGATGACACGCGCCATGATCAGCGGGCGCTCGTAGTCGAGCCAGACGAGCTGGGTGGCGCGTCCCCAGACAAGGTCGCGGACGGCCTCGTAGTTACCGTCACAGACCCAGCAGTCGCCGGCTGTGGCGCGGTCCGTGCGATCGCGCGGCTCCTCGACCGTCGCCTGTTGCCAGTGCGGACCGTGCTGGAACGCGTCGAGCTCGATGTGCGGGCAGCCGAGCAGCTCCGCGAGACGGAACGAGAGCGTCGTCTTGCCGGCGCCGCTCGTGCCGACCACCGCGATCCGAGGTCCGAGCTTCATCACACCACTTGTAGCCTCTCGCGCATGACCGCGGCCCGCTTGCCGTCGGCGCAGAGCCGGCCGCGGAGCCGCGGCCTCGCGACGCGCGTTCGGGCGTTCGACGAAATGGTCGACGAGTGGGTCGAACGGCACCGCGGCCCGCGCCTCGATCCATTGTTCTACCGGCTGTCGAGCGCGGCCGATCATGGCTTGCTCTGGATCGCGCTCGGCGCCCTGCGCGCCGTGCGCTGCCGCGATCCCGCGGCCGGCCTTCGCTTCGGTGCTGCCCTCGGCGCGGAGTCGGCGTTGACGAACGGACCGATCAAGTTCGCCTTTCGCCGCATCCGTCCCACCAACGCACCGTCGGGCCGACTCCCTTACGGCATGCACCGGCCTCGGACGAGCGCATTTCCTTCCGGGCACGCCACGACCGCGTTCACGGCGGCGACGCTGCTTTCGAATGGCCCCAGCGCCGCGCCCGCCTACTACGGGCTCGCGGCTCTCGTCGCCGCCAGCCGCGTGTACACGCGCATGCACCACGCCTCCGATGTGCTCGCCGGGGCCGTCCTCGGCTTGGCAATTGGCCAGATCGCGAAGCGGATGCTTGCGGCCGGATCACCGCGGCGATCTGCCGGGGTACGGTAGAGGTTGTTGCGGCAACCCACCGCGACGTTCCCGTCTCCGGGAGGTTCTCCGTGGCTCGCGAGATCGCCGTCACCTTCGACTACCGCTGCCCGTTCGCCCGCAACGCCCACGAAGCCGTCGTCACGGCACTGCGGGAAGGCGCAGATCTCGACATCCGGTTCCTTCCGTTCTCGCTCGACCAGGCGCACGTCGAGGAGGGTGAGTCGCCCGTGTGGGAGCGGCAGCCCGGTGAATGGGGCACGGGTGTCACCGCTCTCCTGTACGGGATCGCCGTACGGGACCAGTTCCCGGAGCGCTTCTTCGACTTCCACATCGCCGCGTTCGCCGCCCGTCACGACCACGGCAAGAAGCTCGGGCGGGAAGAGGTCGTGCGAGAGGCGGCAGCGTCGGTCGGCCTCGACGTTGACGCGGTCGCCGAGGAAGTCTGGAGCGGACGCCCGCTGAAGACCCTCGCCGCCGAGCACACCGAACAAGTGGACCGCTGGAACGCGTTCGGAGTCCCGACCTTCATAGAGGGCGAGCAAGCCGTGTTCATCCGCTTCATGGAACGCAACCGGGTCGACGACCTCGAGCGTGCACTCGAATTGCTCGAATGGACCCGTTTCAACGAGTTCAAGCGCACCCAGATCCCGAGATAGCCGCGGGCGCGTGTTTGCGCCGGCGCCGGCGTCGCGAGACTCTGAACTCATGCGAATGAGCGACGCCGAAGCCATCATGTGGACGGTCGAGAAGGACCCCGCCCTGCGGGTGGACTTCACGAACGTCACGATCCTCGAGCGTGCGCCGGATCCCAAACGGTGGCGGGCCAAGGTCGAGCGCGCGGTGGCGGCGATCCCCCGTTTGTCCCATCGGGTCGTCTCGTCACCTTTGCGGCTGGCGCCGCCGGAATGGCGACCCGACCCCAATCTGGACCTCGATTACCACCTGCGTACGGTCGCGCTGCCCGCGCCCGGCGGGCTCCGTCAACTGCTGGATCTCGCCGGCACGGTCGCCGCGGCACCGCTCGACCGGTCGCGTCCGCTGTGGGAGTTCACCATCGTCGAAGGGCTCGAGGGCGGGCGCGCCGCGCTCCTGCAAAAGGTCCACCACACGATCACGGATGGCGTCGGCGGGGTGAAACTGTCGATGAGCATCCTCGACCTGGAGCCTGATCCGCCCGAGCCTCCCGCGCCCTCGCCGGTCCAGCGCATCGCCGCCGAGGCCGTCGCCGGCGACCTGGCCGAAGCCGCCGCCGATCCTGTGAACCGCACGACCCCGATCGAAGTGCTCGGTAACACCGTCACGTACGCGCTCGGTCAGCAATTCCGACTCGCCCGGCGGAGCATCGAGTCGGCCGTTCGCACCCTGGCGAGCCCGCAGTCGGCCCGGCGCGGCGTCGCCAACCTCGCGCGTCTCGCAGGGTCGGTCCGCCGCCAGCTGCTCGTGACGGAGCCCTCCCGCTCGGACCTGCTCCGGCCGCGTTCGCTGGGCAATCGCTTCGAGGCGTTCCAGGCCCCGCTCTCGAACGCAAAGGCCACCAGTCAGAAGCTGGGCGGCAGCGTGAACGACGTGTTCGTCACCGGCGTTGCCGGCGCAATGGGGCTCTACCACGAGCGGATGGGCGTTCCGTGCGGCGAGTTGCGCATGGCCATGCCGATCAGCACCCGCGGCGAAGGCGAGGAGAGCGCGAACTCGTTCACCCCTTCGCGTGTCATCGTCCCGGTGGAGCCCAAGGATCCCGTGGCACGTTTCGAGATCGTGCGCGAGCGGCTCGCGAGCACGAGAAGCGAGCCGGCGGTCACTGCGGCCGGTTCGGTGGCGGGCCTGCTCACGATGCTGCCGACGTCGGTGCTCGTCAGCGTGACCCGGAGCCAGGGGCGCACCATCGACTTCGCGACGTCGAACCTGCGCGGCAGTCCGGTCGACCTCTATCTCGGTGGCGCCCGCATCGAGGCGAACTTCCCGATGGGGCCGCGCGCCGGCTGCGGCCTGAACGTGACGCTTCTCAGCTACCGCGACTCACTCGACATGGGGATCAACATCGATCCTGCCGCCGTCAGCGACCCGGCCACGCTGCTCGACTGCTTCGAGGAGTCGTTCGGCGCATTGCTCGACGTCGGCGGCTGACTTCTCGGGACGCTACGGCGCCGGGCGGCGAACGCCCGGAACCTCGCCGATCGCCTCGAACCACTCGGTGTAGCCCGGGTCCAGCCACTCGTCGTGCTCGCATTCCGACGCGACGTCCTCGACGTAGATGTGCAGCGTGGGAGCGTCGTCAGCGAGCTCCGCGAGCCGCGCGGCGCGGGGATGGAACGGCTCGCTCTCGAGGAGATCGACGAAGGCGACCGCCGCCACCACCCGGCTTCGACACGACGGGCACGCCGACACCGTTACTGCGTCAAGGCCATCCGTCAGGCCGAGCAGCGTGAGCGCTTCGGCGGCGTCGAGGGCGACCCGGTTGCCCTCGTCGTCGAGGAAGGCCAGGGACTCGTCAGGGGGGTGGTCGGCGAAGGCCATGCCGGGAAGGTAGCGCCCCCTGAGGCGGCCCCCCGTTTGCCCAGGTCAGAGGCCCGGCGGGGGTCGCGGGGCGGTCCCGTAGGGTTTCACCCGTGCGGGCGGTCACTGTGGTCGACGGGCGGCTGGAGTGGCATGACCATCCGGACCCGGACGTGGGCCCGGGCGAGCTGCTCGTGGATGTGCGCGCCGCCGCGCTCAACGGTTCCGACATGCTCCAACGTCAGGGTTTGTACGCGGCGCCACCGGGCATCCCGGCTGACATCCCGGGACTCGAGCTCGCGGGCGAGGTCGCGGCGGTCGGACGGGGCGTCGAGCGCTTCACGGTGGGTGATCGCGTCATGGCTCTCCTCGCCGGTGCCGCCCAAGCCGAACGGGCGGTCGTGCACGACCGCGTCGCAATGCCCGTCCCCGACACGCTGTCGTGGGCAGAGGCGGGCGGCTTTCCCGAGGTATTCGTCACCGCGCACGACGCGCTCTTCACGCAGTGTGAATTGCGCCCGGGTGAGCGCGTCCTGATCCACGGCGCGGCGGGCGGCGTCGGCATCGCAGCGGTGCAGCTCGCGGCGCTCGCCGGGGGCCGCGTCGTCGCAACCGTCCGAAACCCGGAACTACGCGGCGATGTGGCGGCGATCGGGCAGCGAGCCGGGTGGACGCAGGCAGTGGCGCCCGACGAGTTCGTCGAGCACGGCCCGTTCGACGTCGTCCTCGAGCTCATCGGGGCGCCGAACATGGCGGGGAATCTTCAAGTCCTCTCCACGCGGGGCCGAATCGCGGTGATCGGCGTCGGAGCGGGAGCTTCGGCCGAGATCAACCTCCTCGCGCTGATGGCGGCGCGCGGCCGCATCCACGGCTCCACGCTGCGGCCCCGACCATTGGAGGAGAAGGCACTCGCCGTGCGGCGCGTCGAAGCGCAGGTGCTGCCCTTCTTCGGGAACGGTTCGGAGAAGGCCAGGCTGCAAGTACCGGTGACGGCGACGTACCCGATGGAGGAGGCGGAGGCCGCGTACGACCGGTTCGCGGCAGGGAGCAAGCTCGGCAAGATCGTGCTCGTCCGGCGCTGAACTGTCGCCGTCGCAAGCTCCGGCTCCTGCGGCGACGGTCGGCAAAGCCGCCGTCCCCGCGGAGTAACGCGCGATCATCTTGGGCGCATGCCGTTCGTCGATTCGGCCGATATGCGGGCCAATGAGCGCCTCCCGGGCTGGAAGGGGCGGTTCTTCGACTCCGACAACATGTCGTTCGGCGTCTATGAGATCGACGCCGACGCCGTTCCGCTTCACGAGCACCATCATCCTCAAGAAGAGGTATGGAACGTCGTGGAAGGCAAGCTCGCTCTCACGATCAACGGTGAGGAGTGCGTCGCAGAACCCGGCTGCGCGGTGATCGTGCCGCCCAACACTCCGCATTCTGCACGGGCGCTCGGCGCTTGCCGCGCGATCGTGGTCGACTATCCCCTCCGAGACGACATCGGCGGCGTTCGCACCGACGACTAGCACCGGGCCCAGACCAGGCATCCCCGTTTCGTGAGCGTCACCGGCGGCGTCACGCGGTCGGCCGCTTCGGGTGGCAGGAAGTGGCTGCGGCAGTACTGCAGGACGGCGTCTCGGTCCGGCAGCACCGTGTAGGGCCCGTCCCAGGAGTCAACGTCCACGTCACCGAAGATCGAAGTGACGATCGCGGGCGCCTCTTCGGCGTCGAACGGGCTGGGCGGATAGCCGTCGGTGAGCTCCGGATCGTTGCGGCGGCTCGCGGTGCACGCAGCGAACAGGCCGCCCGGTCGCAGGACACGCCTGGCTTCGGCGATGGCTGCGACCGGATCGTCCGGGTGGTACAGCATCCAGAGCATCGCCACCGCACCCGCCGCGCCGGACGCGAACGGCAGCGCCAGCGCGTCAGCCCGCAGCTTGGGATGGGGGGCCTCGGCGATCTGCGCCGGCGAGGGGTCCACCACGACGGTGTTCGGAAGGAGCTCCGCCAGCCGCCCTCGGCCGCCGCCGATGTCGATAACCGGCAACAGCCGTTCT
>JBKOWY010000139.1:0-14240 GCA_046724655.1 Actinomycetota bacterium | reverse complement strand
ACGCCGACTTCGACGACGGCGAGGTCGACTGCGATGTCGGAGAACCACGTGAACGCAGCGGCGGTGAGTATCTCGAAGTAGCTCGGCAAGTCGGGCAGGTGGGGCTCGACGTCCGCGATACGGGTGAGCAGACGCGCAAGGGTCTCGTCCTCGATGGCCTCACCGTTCCAGGCAATGCGTTCGTTCACGCGCTCCAGGTGCGGGCTCGTATACGAGCCGACCGACAGTCCAGAGGCCTCCAGCAGCGCCGATGTCATGCGCGCCACCGATGTCTTGCCGTTCGTGCCCGTCAGGTGGATCACGGGATACGAGTCTTCGGGCGAGCCGAGCAGCCGGAGCAGCTCCTCGATGCGCTTCAAGGTCGGCGCGCTCGCCCGCCGGTCCGCACCCGGCGGAAGGCCGGTCGACTCGAGGTTCACGTGGGCGTCGAGCCACGCCCGGGCTTCCTCGACGTTCAACTCAGGCCGCGTCCGATTCGGCGAGCTCGACGTCCACCGCGAAGTCGTCCGCATCGATCACGTCGACCTGACGTACACGACCTGCATGACGCACGTCGTCGAGCGCGGCTTCGAGCGCACGTAGGCGCTCACTCGCGTCACGCACGACGGCCCGTTCGACCTCGGCGCGCATCGACTTCTGCTGCGAGGTCTTCGCCTTGCGGATCTCGCCGAGCACAGCCGCCGCGATTTCGTACACGGTGGCCTCGGCGCCGCTGCCCTCTGCCTCGGTGCCGAACTCTTTCGAATCGGGCCAGCGCGCCACGTGGATGGACCCCTCCTGCCACCACGACCACACCTCCTCGGTGACGAACGGGAGGTGCGGGGCAAAGAGACGCAGGAGCGTCGACAGCGCCAGCTCGAGCGTCCGGCGCGCCGACCCCGCGCCCGGTTCCCCGGCTGCGCCGTAGGCCCGCTGCTTCACGAGCTCGAGGTAGTTGTCGCAGAAGTCCCAGAAGAACCGCTCAGTAGCGTCGAGCGCACGCGAATAGTCGTAACCCTCGAATGCGCTCGAAGCATCCACGATGAGGGCGCGCAAGTGGTACAAGAGGGCTCGGTCGATGGGCTCCGTCACCTCGCCGCTGTCCGCATCGCCGATGACGCCGAGCGCGAACTTCGAGGCGTTGAGAATCTTGATCGCGAGGCGGCGGCCGATCTTGATCTGGCCTTCGTCGACCGCGGTGTCGACCCCGGGTCGTCCGCGCTGCGCCCAGTACCGCACGGCGTCGGAGCCGAACTGCTCGAAGTACTCGATCGGCGTGACGACGTTGCCCTTCGACTTCGACATCTTCTTGCGGTCGGGATCGAGGACCCAGCCGTTGATCTTGGCGTCCCGCCAGGGCAACGCCCGATGCTCGAAATGTGAGCGCAGGAGCGTGGAGAACAGCCATGTCCGGATGATCTCGCCGCCCTGAGGCCGAAGGTTCATCGGGAACGTCCGGGCGAAGAGGTCGGGGTCATCCTCCCAGTGCGTCGCAATCTGCGGTGTGAGTGATGACGTGGCCCACGTGTCCATGACGTCGGGGTCGCCGACGAATCCACCGGGCTTGCCGCGCTGGTCGTCGTCGTAACCCTCGGGAACGTCGTTGGATGGGTCGACCGGGAGATCGTCCTCGCGGGCGAGCATCGGGTGTTTGTAATCGACGTCCCCGTCCTCGCTGACGCGGTACCAGACCGGGAACGGAACGCCGAAGAACCGCTGGCGGCTGATGAGCCAGTCTGTGTTCAGCCCCTGCACCCAGCTCTCGTAGCGCGCGCGCATGTGCGGAGGATGCCAGTGAAGCTCGCGCCCTCGTTCGATGAGCGCGGCCCGCAGCTCGGGGTCGTACGAGCCGTTGCGGATGTACCACTGCCGGGTCGTCACGATCTCGAGCGGATGCGAGCCGCGCTCGTAGAACTTCACCGGATGCGTGATCGGCGTGGGCTCGCCGTCCAGCGCGCCCGCGTCTCGCAGCATCTCGACGATCCGCTCCCGCGCCTGGCGCACTGTCTTCCCGGCCAGTTCGGCGTACCGGGCGTCGGCGTCGGGGTCAGTGGCGTCCCAGTCCGCAGGCTCGGACACGAGCCGGCCGTCACGTCCCATCACGCTGCGCGTCGGCAGCCGGAGCTCGCGCCACCACACCACGTCGGTGACGTCACCGAACGTGCAGATCATCGCGATGCCGGTCCCCTTCTCCGGGTCGGCGAGGTGATGGGCGACGACCGGGACCCGCACACCGAACAGGGGCGACGTCACCTCGCTCTCGAAACGGTCCCGGAACCGTGCGTCCTCGGGGTGGGCGACGAGCGCGACGCAGGCGGGGATGAGCTCGGGCCGCGTGGTCTCGATGACGATGTCGGGTGCGCCGTCTATACCCCCGAAGCGCACCCGGTACGTGGCCCCCGGCTGCTCCCGGTCTTCGAGCTCGGCCTGGGCGACGGCGGTGCGATCGTCGACGTCCCACAGCGTGGGCGCCTCGGCCTGGTAGGCCTCGCCGCGGGCCAGGTTCCGCAGGAACGCCCGTTGCGACACGCGCTGCGCGGCCTCGCCGATCGTCGTGTAGATCAACGACCAGTCGACCGACAGGCCTAGCCGGCGCCACAGGTCCTCGAACGCCTGCTCGTCGATCTGGGTCAGCCGCTCGCACAACTCGACGAAGTTGGGCCGGGACACCGGGATGGGCTGCTTCGGCGGCTTCTCGGGGGGCGTGAAGTCGGGGTCGTACGGCAGCGACGGGTCGCAGCGCACGCCGTAGTAGTTCTGGACGCGGCGCTCGGTCGCCAACCCGTTGTCGTCCCATCCCATCGGGTAGAAGACCTCGGCCCCGCGCATCCTCCGGTACCGGACGATCGAGTCGGTCTGCGCGTATCCGAACACCGAACCCATGTGGAGCGAGCCGCTCACCGTCGGCGGTGGCGTGTCGACCGAGTAGATCTCCTCCCGGGCCTTCGAGCGGTCGAACCGGTACGCGCCATCGGCTTCCCACCGCTCGCTCCAGCGCGCCTCGATGCCCTCGAGGCTGGGCTTCTCGGGAACGCGCGCCATAGTCGCAGTTTATGAAGATGCGCTCTCGTGGCGTATCTGAACCGCGCCAGGCGCGGTTCAGATACGCACCGTGAGGGTTACGCGCTGCGGCGCTGGGTGCTCGTCGGGCCGGCGGTGACGAGCGTGGGAGTGACCCGCTCGAGCACGACCGACCGGTCGATCACGCACTGGGCGATGTCGGAGCGGCTCGGCAGGTCGTACATGACCTCGAGGAGGACCTCCTCGAGGATGGCACGCAGGCCCCGGGCACCGGTGCCGCGCTTCAGCGCCTCGTCGCCGACGGACTCGAGCGCGTCGTCGGTGAAGACGAGGTCGACATCGTCGAACTGGAAGAACTTCTGGTACTGCTTCAGCAGGGCATTCTTCGGCTCGACGAGGATGCGGATCAGCGCATCCTTGTCGAGGCTGTGCACGGCGCCGATCACGGGCAGGCGGCCGACGAACTCGGGGATCAGCCCGAACTTCAGCAGGTCCTCGGGCAGGACCGTGGCGAGGATCGTGCCGAGATCCTTCTCCTCGGCCTTGCGGATGTCGGCGCCGAAGCCGACGCCGTGGTTCCCGACCCTGCTCTCGATGATCTTGTCGATCCCCGCGAACGCGCCACCGCAGATGAACAGGATGTTCGTCGTGTCGATCTGGATGAATTCCTGGTGCGGATGCTTGCGTCCGCCCTGCGGCGGCACGGACGCGGTCGTCCCTTCCAGGATCTTCAGCAGCGCCTGCTGGACACCCTCACCCGACACGTCGCGCGTGATCGACGGGTTCTCGGCTTTGCGCGCGATCTTGTCGATCTCGTCGATGTAGATGATGCCCGTCTCGGCCTTCTTGACGTCGTAGTCGGCGGCCTGGATGAGCTTGAGGAGGATGTTCTCTACGTCCTCGCCGACGTAGCCGGCCTCCGTCAACGCGGTGGCGTCGGCGATCGCGAACGGCACCTTCAGCAGGCGGGCGAGCGTCTGGGCGAGCAGGGTCTTGCCGCATCCGGTCGGTCCGATGAGCAGGATGTTGCTCTTCTGCAGCTCGACCTCGGGATCGCCGTACGCGCCGGCTTGGACCCGCTTGTAGTGGTTGTAGACGGCCACCGACAGGATCTTCTTGGCCAGTTCCTGTCCGATGACGTAGTCGTTGAGGTAGTCGTAGATCTCGCGGGGCTTGGGAAGGTCGTCGAACTTGACCTCAGTGCTTTGCGAGAGCTCCTCCTCGATGATCTCGTTGCAGAGGTCGATGCACTCGTCGCAGATGTAGACCCCGGGCCCGGCTATGAGCTTCTTCACCTGCTTCTGGCTCTTCCCGCAGAACGAGCACTTCAGCAGGTCGCCACCATCACCGAACTTGGCCACGACGTCTCCTTGCTCCCCCCGCCTTTCCGGCGACGTCCTAGCTCACACCGGCGGCGGCAGCCACCGAGGCGAGCTCACGGTTGCTGATCACTTCGTCGACGAGGCCGTAGTCCTGCGCCTCGACCGCGCTCATGATGAAGTCGCGGTCGGTGTCGTGCGCGACCTTCTCGACCGGCTGACCGGTGTGGTGAGCCATGATCTCGTCGAGGAGCTCGCGCATCCGGATGATCTCCTTGGCCTGAATCTCGATGTCGACCGCCTGGCCCGACGCCCCGCCGTGTGGCTGGTGGATCAGGATCCGGGCGTGTGGAAGGGCGAAGCGCTTGCCGTTGGCGCCCGCCGCGAGCAGCACCGCGGCCGCCGAGGCCGCCTGCCCCACGCAGATGGTCTGCACGTCGGGCTTGATGTACTGCATCGTGTCGTAGATCGCGAACAGCGCGGTGATCTCACCGCCGGGCGAGTTGATGTAGATCGAGATGTCCTTGTCGGGATCCTCGCTCTCGAGGTGCAGGAGCTGGGCGATCATGAGGTTCGACACGGTGTCGTCGATAGGCGTCCCGAGGAAGATGATGCGCTCCTTCAGGAGCCGCGAGTAGATGTCGAACGCGCGCTCACCGCGGTTCGTCTGCTCGATGACGGTGGGGACGAGATAGTTGCGGATTGGTTCGGTGCTGCTCACGCCTGGGGCTCCTCTACTCGCTCCTTCGATGGTCCGCTCCCGGCGTCGCCGCCTGGCGCCTGATCGGCCTCGTCAGTCTGGTCGGTCTCTGCAGTCTGTTCAGCCTGGTCTTGGGTTGGCGACGGCTCCCCCTCCGGAACCTTCAAGTCGAGGGTGTTCCCGGCCTCGTCGACGACTTCGGCGTGGTCGACGAGGAACCCAAGAGCCTTCCCTCTGGCGATGTCCGAGCGTACCGCCTCCAGGATGCCCCTGCGTTCGAGATCGCGGCGCACCCTGGCCGGCTTCTCCTCGAGGCGCTCGGCGATGCGCTCGACCTCCTGGTCGAGCTCCTCGTCGGTCGCTTCGATGCCTTCCTGTGCCGCGACTGCACGTAGCGCGAGATCGGCGCGCACGCCGCGCTCCGCCGAGGCGCGCACCTGCTGCACGAAGTCCTGCTCCTCCATACCGGTCGCGGCGAGGTATTGCTGCAGGGTCACGCCTTGTCCTTCGAGCCGGTGCGCCATGTCGTGGAGCCGCTGTTCCATCTCCCGTTGCACAAGGGCGTCCGGCAGATCGATCGTCACGATGTCGGCGACGACGTCGAGCACCTTGTCGCGCGCTCCCATCTGTGCCTGCACTCTGCCGACGAGCTCGAGCCGGCGCCGAACGTCGGCGCGCAACTCGTCGATGGTCTCGAACTCGCTCGCCTCCGACGCCCACTCGTCGGTGGCGTCGGGAAGGACCTTTCGCTTGGCTTCCTTGACGAGTACCTGGAAGGCGACTTCTTCGCCGGCCCGGTCCCCGAAGCGTTCGGGCAGCGTGTCGTTGAACTTCAAGATGTCGCCCGGCCGCTTCCCGGTCAGCTCCTCGTCCAGCTTCGGGACGAGCAGACCGGAACCGACTTCGTAGAGATAGTCGGTGGCCGTCAGCGCGTCGACAGCCTCGTCGTGGACGTACCCCCTGATGTCGATCTGGGCGTAATCACCTTCGGCAAGCGGGCGGGCGGAGTCCTCGAGATCCGCGAACCGGTCGCGGAGCGCGTCGACCTGCGCGTCGACCGCTTCGTCGGTGACTGCAGGCGCCGGGATCTCTACGCGGATGCCTTCGTAGTCGGAGAGCTCCACGACGGGGCGCACCTCGACGACGGCGTCGAACTCGACGTCGCCGCTGTCCTCGCCGGCGGTGATGTCGATCTCGGGCGCAGCGATCGTGTCGAGCGCCTCGGACTCGACGGCCTGCGTGTAGTAACCCGGGAGAGCATCACGCAACGCCTGGTCACGGGCGACGTCGGCTCCGAGGCGGGCTTCGAGGAGCTTGCGGGGCGCTTTGCCCGGTCGGAAGCCCGGGATCTTGACTTCGCTCGCGAGCTTTCGGAAGGCGGCGTCGATCGCCCGCTCGAACTCGGCCGCCGGAATCGAGACGTGCAGGCGGACCTTGTTGTCGTCGAGCTCCTCGACTGACGTCGCGACCGGGGTCATGGGGAGAGCGAGTGTACAGCGGGGTCCTGAGAGCTCGGTGGTTTCATGATCCTCCCAGTCGCCGTCGCAAGCTCCGGCTTTGCGGCGACGGTCGGCAAAGCCGCCGTCGTCGCGGGCGCCCCTTGACGCCGCCGCCGCGAGGCGGGTTGTGCCCCTCGTACGCTGCTACTCACGATGCGCGTCGACCGCGGGCTCACGCACGTGGCCCTTCCCGTCCGAGACGTCGAGGCCAGCCTCGAGTTCTACGAACGCTTCGCCGACATGGTCGTCGTACATCGCCGTCGCGACGACCAGACCGGTCAGCAGGTGATATGGGTGAGCGACCGCACCCGTCCGTTCGTGATCGTGCTCATCGAGCAGGAAGGCCCGGGCGGCGTGCTCACCGGCTTCTCGCACCTCGGCGTCGGCTGTGAAAGCCGCGAGGAAATCGAGCGTCGGACCGCGCTCGCGCGCCAAGAGGGCCGCACCGTACGGGGACCGTTCGACTCCGGTCCACCCGTCGGCTACTGGGCGTTCATCGCCGATCCCGACGGCAACAACCTCGAGCTGTCCTACGGCCAGGAGGTGGGCCTGGCTGTCGAGGAGGCTCGGTTGTGACCTACCCGCCCGCGGCGCTCACGCCGCTCGGCGACCGGGGCTGAGACTCGGGCGTCGTGGCGAGGGGCAGGCGTACACGGAACGTGGCACCGGCGCCCGGGTTCGTGTCGAGCTCGACCCGCCCGCCGTGTGCGTCCGCGAGCGCGGCTACGACCGCGAGCCCGAGACCGGTCCCACCCCGGTCGCGAGCTCGTGACGGATCGGCCCGGTAGAACCGCTCGAAGACGCGCGCCGCGTCCTGGGCCTCGAGCCCCGGCCCCTCGTCCGCGACCTCGAGGATGGCTTCCTCGTCGCGTGCGAGCACGCGGACGGTGGCGGGCGTGCCGGGCGGGGTGTGCGTGCGGACGTTGGCAAGCAGGTTGTCGAGCACCTCTCGGAGCGCCATGCGGTCGCCCGTGACCTCGACGGGCTCGTCGGCCTCGATCGACACCGGCCAATCGCGGCCGATCATCTGCGCGGCCTCCACGGCCTCGCCGGCAAGCGCCACGAGCTCGACGGGCTGGCGCTCGAGCGGGCGTCCTTCGTCGAGGCGCGTGAGCAGGAGGAGATCCTCGATCAACGCCTGCATGCGGGCGGTCTCGGCCCGCACGCCGCGCAGCACGCGAGCGAGATCGTCCGGCCGCTGCTGGGCACCGCGTTCGAACAACTCGGCGTAGGCGCCCACCGCGCTCACCGGCGTACGCAGTTCGTGCGACGCATCGGCGACGAAGCGCCGCAGTCGCTCTTCCGATGCTTGCTGCTTGGTGAACGCATCCTCGATGCGTTGGAGCATCGTGTTGAGCGCGATCGCGAGCCGGCCGACCTCGGTGCGCTCGTTCCCTTCTGTGACCCGGGCGCTCAACTCACCACCGGCGATGTTCGCGGCGGTGGTCTCGATGCCGCGGAGTGGCCGGAGCCCGACGCGTACGAGCCAGAGGCCGAGGAGCACGGCCCCGAGCAGCACGGCTCCGGTGACGACGACCTCGATGAGGACCAGGCGGTGGAGCGTCGAGTTCACGTCGTCGAGCGGCAGCGCCACCATGAGCAGTGACCCGTCGCTGAGTCGTTCGGCTCGGACCCGAAAGTCGGAGCCGCCCTGCTCCGAGGACTCGACGGTGAAGAACGTCCGTCCGTCGTCGCCGGTGCCCTCGAGCCCGTTGACGTGGGCAGGAAGACGGGGCTTGTCGGTGGAGAACTCACCCCGAGTCGAGCCGCTCAACCACACCTTGTCGGACGGGCCTCGTAGCTCGACGAACGCGTCGGGCGCCGCTTTCGCAAACGCCGCTGCGTCTCGCTGGCCCGAGCTCGGGCTGAGCGGCTGCGGTGGCTCGTAGAGAGAACGGATGAGCGGCTTGTGCGCGGCGATGAGGCTCTGGTCGACGCGGTCGATGAGGAACGACCGCAGCGCCGTGTACGTTGCGACGTCGGCGGCGACGAGCCCGACGAGCGCGACTGCCGCCACCGCGAACAGCAGTCGGGCCCGCAGCGACAGTCTCGACAGCCGCGGGAGCTTCACGTTGGAGCCTTACTTCTCCGGCTCTCGCAGCGCGTACCCGACGAGACGCACGGTCTGGATGAGTGGAGGGCCGAGGCGGTCGAGCTTCTTGCGGAGATAGCTCACGTACGTCTCGACGACGTTCGGGTTCCCCCCAAAGTCGTAGTGCCATACCGCGTCCAGGATCTGCGCTTTGGAAAGAACGCGTTTGGGGTTTCGTAGGAAGAACCGGAGCAGATTGAACTCTGTCGCCGTGAGCTGGAGCGCCTCGTCTCCGCGCCATACCTCGCGTGTGTCGTCGTTCATCGTGACGTCGGAGAACCGCAGCAGCCCGTCACCGGCCGTGTCGCCCCGAGTCCGGCGAAGGATGGCGTGCACGCGGGCAACGACCTCGGCCAGCGTGAACGGCTTGGTCACGTAGTCGTCGCCCCCGGCGACGAGCCCCTCGATGCGGTCGGACGGCTCGTCCTTGGCGGTGAGGAAGAGGACGGGCACGTCGACGCCGTCCTGTCGCAGCCGGCGGAGCAGAGTCATGCCGTCGAGGTCGGGCAGCATCACGTCCAAGATCACCAGGTCGGGGCGGAGGTCGAGGACGAGGTCGAACGCGTCGCGACCTCCGTGGGCCTGCGCGACGTCGAAGCCTTCGTAACCGAGAGCGGTGGCCACGGCGTCCGTGATCGACGGCTCGTCGTCGACCACGACGATCCGTGCCGGTCCCGTCACGCTGCCGCTAGATGCCATAGAAGAGTCACCCGAGTTCTCGGATCGACGGTAATCGACTCTCATCGCGAGAACACCGCGTGGGCGGCGGCTATTCGCCGCCACGCAGCCGGTCGATGATCGGCTTCGCCTGAGAGATCGGGATCACGAAACCCACGTTCTGGGCCCTGGTGGGATTGGCGATCGCGGTGTTGATCCCGATGACACGGCCCTGAGCGTCGACCAGTGGCCCACCCGAGTTGCCGGGATTGATGGCGGCGTCGGTTTGGATCAAGCCGCTGAGCCGGCCGTTGTCAGTCGGGATGTCGCGATGGAGGCCGGACACGATGCCTCGCGTCGCGCTGAGACCGCCGTCTAGATCGAGTGCGTTGCCGATCGCGACGACGTCATCGCCGACCTGAACCTGGTTCGAGTCGCCGAGCTCGATCGCCGGAAGGCCCGTCGCGTCCACCTTGAGGACCGCGAGATCCGACGACGCATTTTCGCCGAGCACGCGCGCAGACAGCTTCTTGTTCTCCGATGTCGTGACCGAGACGCTGCGCGCGCTGTCGACGACGTGATCGTTGGTCACGATGATCCCGTTCCGGTCGATCACGAAGCCGGTTGCGGCGCCACCGCCGCTCCCGCCGAGTCCCGGCCCTCCGTCGGTCGTGATCGCGACGACTGCCGGAACGTCTTTGGCCAGGATCGCGGCGATGTCACCCGACGCCGACGGCGTCGACCCGTTTGTCTGCACCTGCTGGGCCGGCCGTTGCGTCGCGGTCGAGCCACCTGAATCGTCTCTGAGCACCAAGGCGCCCGACGCGACGACTGCCCCCACCAGCCCCCCGGCCGTCGCTGCGAGCAGCATGCGGCGGACGGGCCCCGTGTGCTGACGCACGTGGCCGGGAGGGCTGACCGGGGGCGGGGTGGGTGGGTTTGGTGCGTGGGCGACCCCGTCGTGGCGCCGGTCGAGCTCGGCGGTTGCCGCGCCTGCCGACCGGCCGGCGACATCGTCCACGGCCGGATCATGCGCGACCGGCTTTGGATGGTTCTGAGCGCAACCTGTGAGCCGGTTGAGAATCTCGGGCCGGTCCGGTGGTTCCTCCGGATCGGTGGGAACACCGCTGGCGACTACGCCTGCTCGTCGAGCATCTCCCGGAGCTCGATCGCCGCCGACCTGATGTCGTCGTATTTGGGCGCGCGGACCTCGGCGGCAATCACTCCGCAGCGGTGCACCTTCTTGAAGTCGCCGTACGGGAACCTGTACCGGGCCTTGGTGTCGACGTCCTCCTCGTCGTCGATGCCGAGATGCCAGAGCGAGTACTCGCCCCACCCGTGCTCCACGATGAACTTGTTCTCGTCCTGCGTCGACGGTTGGTGCTCGCTCCAGTCCTCCCGATCGTCGAGCACGTACTGGCCCTCTCTCACCAGGTTTTGGCATGGTTGAGGGAACGCGCGTTCAGCTTGACGGCCATCGTGAGTCCTCTCCTGGACATCGCGCCGCACCCGCCGCCCGGATCCACCCTTCACGGTCGCACCGCGTCGGGGTCGATGCGCCCCCGCGTGTTCGTGGTTTGGGTCCGAGGGAGCGCGCCTACGCTTGTGCCGCCGGGGAGTGGCGCATTGGTCGCGCACCTGCTTTGGGGCTAGCCAACGCTCAACGCTGTGCTCACTGGGCGCTCACCTGCTCTTTCCGGCGGCGGGCCTGAGCATAAGACGCCGAGTTATGAGCGCGCATCTGATCGCGCAGCCTCAGGTTCGATGCGGGCACGGCTTGCGCAGTCCTGCTTCAACACGCGTTCCGCGTTCAAAGCAGAAGGCCCCCGCCTTCCGGCGGGGGCGCTTCCACAATGACGTTGTTGGAGTGTTACCCGGTGACCCTCGGCGCAGCCGCTACCGGCGCCGGAGCCGTCGGCGTGACCTTCGGTGCGGCAGCCGTGGTTGGCGGCGCTGCCGTCACCGGCGGCTTCGTCTCCGGCGGTGCCTGAGTCGGCGGCGTCGGTGTTACGAACTGGCAGTCGTTCGCGAGGATCGCTAGACCCGCCGGGGTGTTGTTTAGGCCGGCGAAGTTGTTGGCTCCGATGTGGAACTCCGGGATGATGTCACCCCACGCGATGTGCTGATCCTTGAGCGCCTGAGCCTCTGCTTCTGATGTAACTAGCGGCCCGGTGTGAGTCGCGTGTCCATTCTGCCCAAGGATTACGTTGGCGATGGCGTTCTCGTCCACCGTGATCGTCACGTAGGGCATTTTCACGTCGTCCGTCGCGTGGCAAAGCGTCACCGTCTGGTTGGGTGGCTCTTGCCCTGACGCCGACAAGACGCCGATGCCTCCCACGGCGAGCGCCGCCAACGTGGCGCCGATCACCGAAAAGATCGCAAACCTTCGTCGCATTTCCCTTTCCCTCCCTTTCCACCCGCTCCATTGCGGTCGGCGCACATTAGTCCACTCATTCGTCGCCGCGTCGGACGGTCGACCTCTACGGGTTCTCAATCGCCCCGCCCTACCCCACGCAGGAGATCCCGGTTGGACGTTCGGTGAGCCGGAATGATCCTCTGACCAGGGCTTACGGTTTGAAACTGCCCGCTGCGCACAGGCGCGCTCAGCGTGACGAGCCCTCACGTTTCGTGGTTAAGGCGGGCCTGCGCTCCCCTACGTAGATCCCGGCCGGCGGCCGCTGGGCAGAGTGCTCGCGGGGGGTTTGCGAGTCCAGAACAGTGGGTAGCGAAGCAGCTTCGGATCATGGGAAGGGAGGCTCGAATGAAGAAGAAGCTCTGCACTGTCGCGGTTGCTCTATCGGCGGCTTTGCCGGTTGGGTTCATCGCGACGTCGTCGCCCGCTGGGGCACAGCCACCCGGGCAGTGCAAGCAGGTGAACGGAAACTGCAACGGCAAAAGTGAATCCGCCCCACCTAAGTGTGCGGAGTTCCCGGAGGGCTGGCAGAAGAAGCTCGGCTGCTGAGTGACGGTAGGTGTTGGGGGCGGCCTTGTGTCGCCCCCAACACGCTCACCCCAGTACGTAGATCGCTGCCCGCGGTTGTTGCGCGTGATACCGCGCCCGGTCGTGGGCCATCACGGCGGCGACTGCAAGGTCGATGCGCCGCTTCGAGTACCGATGCTCCTTCGCGAGTCGGGTCCCGCGTGAGTCGGTTTGAGGACGGCGTTGGCGACGTGGCGGGCGAGCCGCCGGTCACCATCATGAGAGACGGCGTCGTTGACCACGGCCTCGTACAAGCTCGTGGTGGCCGGCGTCATCCTCGACGGCGACTGTGGGAACTCCGACGTTGGGATGCGCTCGTCGGCCAACAATTGCAGCGTCCGGGTCCACCTATACGGGTCGGCGGTGACTTCGAGGACATTCCACCGTTTACACGCTTCGCGAATGGTGGCCTCTACTTCCTGCACGTCGATGCGGAACATGTCGTCGCCGGGGTTCGGGTTCCCCCAGCAGCCGACCAGCCACCAGGCTCATAGTGGGTGCGCTGGCACGGAACCGGCGGCACGAACAGCGGCCGCAGCTCGACCACCCGGTCGCGCAGCACCCGAATCGAACGCTCCCAGCCGATCCGCTCCGCGATCACCGTCGCCGGCATCTCAGGAACGTCGCGCAACAGCTCCAAGATCTGTGGCTCCACCGCGTCGGCGATCGAGCCCTTGCGCAACCGCACATAACTCGGCGGTGCGTCCGAACGAAGCGCGGCGCGCACCGTGTTGCGCGCCACACCGAAGCGCCGAGCGATCGTCTTGATGCCCAACCCCTCGGCGCGGTGCAACCGACGAATCTCGGCCCAGTCCTCCACGCAGATCACCCCTCCTGACCTCCTGGCTCGCCTCGAGCCAGGCTTCGAGTTCCATCACCGCGAGTGGTGGACCCGACCGCCAGGGGGTCAGTTTTCGGGTGCCGTCAGGGGGTCAGTTTCACGTGCCGTCGACAGCTGGCAGCGGCGGGAGGGGCGCAGCGCTGGGCCGTTAGAGAGTTTTAAGCCGGCCTTTAGGGGTGGCTGCGAGTCTTGGCGTCCTCTCCTAGGGGAACCGCCAACAGGCCTGGGAGGCAAAGTGGAAGGCGGGAGGCCATGTGGCAGGACCGTGGGCCTCCCGCCTTCCCGCGTCGGTGTCGCCACTCACCCGACGCCAACTACGTCGGTGGCCTGAAATCTAGGCCCGTTCGGTCGGAAAGGCCTTCGCGCATGAACCAACTGGCAACTGGGCTAGGCAGATAGCCGTGGTGAGGGCAGCGCGCTTGCCAGCGGTGCGCAGGCCCAGAGACTTCGACTCGGACGGGTCCGAAGATTGGGCCGTCACTGGTGCGTGGAGCTCCGGGGCCGCCGCGTTCTTGTGACGGTTGCGTGCTCGCATGTACCGGTCGAGCACTTGGCCGGTCTTTGCGCCGAAGGGACAGGCGCGGTGACGCCCGCCCTTGCCCGCGACGACGGCGACGTCCTGGTCGAGGTCCAGGTGATCGACGCGCAGCCGCAAGAGTTCGGCGCGTCGCATCCCGGTATCGACGAACAGGCGGATGATGGCCGCATCGCGTACGTCCTCGAAGCTGCGCCCCGACCACGTCGCGAGTAAGGCTCGCAGGTGATCCTCACTCAGCACCGCGATCGGTTGCTCCGGCACGCGAGGCCGCGTCATGCGCGCCATCGGTGACGTCGTGATCTCGCCCTCGTCCATGAGGAACTTGAAGAACTGCTGCAACGCTCGAACCGGTTCGAGACGGTGGCCGGCGCCCGGCCGAGGTCCAACAGCTCCACCAGGTACGCCTCGATGTGCTCGCGGGTTACAGCCTCGGCGGCAGTGGGCATCCCGCGGCCCGCCAGGAAGGCACAGAGGCTGATCAAGAGCGTCGAGGTACGTCTCGACGGTTCGTGGCGACTTGTTGCCCGCCCGCAGGCCCGCTCGAAGGAACGGCGGTACGCCGTGAGATATCGCCTACATTTGTGCTGGTCAGAGGCATGTCGTCTCCGCGTGTT
>JBKOWY010000024.1:0-6297 GCA_046724655.1 Actinomycetota bacterium | reverse complement strand
CACGCCAACCAGAACTCGCCCGACCGCTCGTCGTGCAGCTCGTAGCGCACGTCCATGTACTGGTGCGAGAAGCCGATGTCGAGCTGCAGGTTCTTGAACAGCGTGCGCACGTCGTCGCCCGTGAACCGGAGTACGCGCTGCATTCGCTTCGAGTAGATCGGGCTGGCGCTCATCCACTCGTCGATCGCGACGCCGACCCACGCGTCGGCGCCGGCGCGGGCCATCACGTGTGGCAGCGCGGCGCGGTCTTGGAGCTGCCCGTGCAGCATGTACTCGCGTCCGAGCACGGCGAGCGGGGCACGCCCGAGATCGGCGAGCGAGAACCCGGCGTCGAACGGGCCCGAGGCGTCGGCGAGCACCTCGCCTGTCTACTCCCATTGCGCGCTTCCGTGGGACGCGCCGGCACCCATGGCAGCCGACCTCGACCCGGCTACTGTCCGGAAACATGGTCGTCGCCGGCGCCGTCCGATACGACCCGTACGACTACGCCGTCCACGAGGACCCGTACCCGACCTACGCCCGCCTCCGCGAAGAGGCGCCCCTCTACCACAACGAGCAGCTCGACTTCTGGGCGCTGTCACGCCACGCCGACGTCGCCGCCGCGTTCCGCGACGGCCAGCGCTTCTCCAGCTCGTACGGCGTGACCCTCGACCCCCACGTCTGGGGACCGCAGGCGGAACGCACGACCTCGTTCCTCGCCATGGACCCGCCTCGACATACCCGGATGCGGGCGCTCGTCTCCCGGGGGTTCACGCCGCGGCGCGTGGCCGCGCTCGAGCCGCACATTCGTGAGCTGACCGTGCGCCACCTCAGCGCGGCCGTCGCCCACGGGACGTTCGACTTCATACGCGATCTCGCCGGCCGCGTCCCGATGGACGTGATCTCCGAATTGGTGGGCGTGTCCCCGGCCGACCGGGACGAGCTCCGGCGCCTCGCCGACCTCGTGCTGCACCGCGAGGAGGGTGTGACCGACATGCCTCCGGCGGGCATGGAGGCCGCCCTCGAGCTGTCGGCGTACTACGCCGCGCTGATCGCGGCGCGCCGCAAGCGTCCGACGGGGGATCTCACGTCCGCGCTGCTCGAGGCCGAGGTCGACGGTGACCGGCTCACCGACGACGAGATCGCCGGGTTCCTCTTCCTTCTGATCGTCGCCGGCAACGAGACCACCACGAAACTTCTTGGCAACGCCTGGTACTGGGCGTGGCGCAACCCCGACCAGCGCCGCGTTCCGTTCGCGGATCCGCAGCGCATCCCCGAGTGGGTGGAAGAGACGCTGCGCTACGACACGTCGACACAGATGCTGGCTCGGCTCGCGCAAGCCGACGTTCCCCTCCACGGCGGTGTCATCCCGGCCGGCGCGCGCGTGCTCCTGCTCGTCGGCTCGGCAAACCGCGACCGGCGCGTGTTCCCCGACGCCGACGACTATCGACTCGGCCGCGACACGAGCGAGATCGCCAGCTTCGGCTTCGGCCGTCACTTCTGCCTCGGCGCGTCGCTGGCGCGCCTAGAGGCGAGAGTCGTGCTCGAGGAGCTCGTCGCCCGTGTGGCCGACTACGACGTAGACGAGGACCACGCCGTCCGCGTCCATTCCGTGAACGTACGCGGGTTCGCCGGCCTCCCAACGACGATCCAGTCTCGCTAGGGCGGCGTTACGCCTTCGCTTGGGCTTCGCCCACGCCCGTCCCACTCCGACGGCGATGAAGTCGATGTACGCAGGGGTCAGTTGGCCCTGGACCGGCAGGTCGACCGTCAGCTCGTGGCCGACCGCCTCGTCGCCGACGCCTTGGAGGTCCGTGACCGGCGAGCTTGTGGGGGATCCACCGCCCGCTTGCCCACCGATGATTTCTCTAGGCTCTTCTGCAGACAGGTTCCCGCCGCGTCACCCTGGAAGTTGGCGAGGAACTTGCCCGCTGCCGTCTCGTCCTTGAACGCGTACACGGTGCTCTGCGCTGACGTCGTGCCGTCCGCGGTGGGGCACAGCGAGCAAAGCGGCAAGGAGAGGAGCGAGAACCCGTGTCCGGCGCAAGATCATCCCGGGACGCTGGCGCGCGGCGTTCGCTAATCATGCGCGCCGAATTCCGTCAATATCTCTCTGACCTCTGCCGGCTGGTCGCTGACCATGATGTCGGGCTCGAACGGCAGGAGTCGCTCCACCTGGGCCCGATTGTTGGCCGCGCCGACGCTGATCGTCCGGCCGGCGCCGTGGATCTTGTCGGCGATCTCCTGGGAGAGGATGAATCCTTCGTACGACATCCCGGAGATGTTGCGGTCGAGGAGCCAGTGCACGAGCGCGTCGGGCGCGTAGTCTGCCCAGGCGACGAGTCGTGTGGTGACGCCGTCGGCGGCGGCGACCTGGCAGGCCCTCGTGAAGAAGCTGATGACCTCGATGCGATCCGCGGTGCCGTGTTCCCGGATGATGTCGCAGGCCCGTTGGGTGGTCCGTTCCGCCAGCGACTGGCGGACATACGATTTGACGTCGAGCTGGAGCGGCAGATCGGGCGGGATGAGCTCGAGGACCTCTCGAAGGCGCAATGGGTGCTCGTCGCTGACATCACCTTTCAGGTCGCGGATGTGGGCGGACTCGATCTCGTCGGCGCGATGGTCCTCGGCCCACCCAACGCGGTCTGTGGACAGCGCGAGGTCGGGATCGTGCAGCGCGAAGACCTCCTCGTCAGCGCTCAAGATGACGTCGCACTCGAGACCCTCGGCGCCGCGGGCGAGGCTCTTCTCGAGCGCGGATCGCGACCCCTCAGGGCCGTAGTTGGACCCGAATCGATGTGCGTAGATGGGGATATAGCGTTTCGGCATCGTTCGCCCCTTGGTGACTCCTAGTGCGGTTCGCCACGTTCAACATCAAGAACGGCCTGTGCGCGGACGGGACGTGCGATCCCGACGTGCTCGTGCGCGCGTGCCGAGGGCTGTGTGCTGACGTGCTCGCGCTCCAAGAAGTGGACAGAGAGGCGCCGCGCAGTATGCGCGCCGACCAGACGGCCGTCGTCGCCGAGCGCTGTGATCTCAACGGTCTCTACGCGCCGGCACGCCGGCTCCGTCGGGGTGGCGAATACGGCAACGCGCTGCTTGCAGCGGGACCGATCGGCGATGTCGAGCATGTGCCCCTGCCGGTGACGCCGGGACGGGAAGCGCGTGCCGCTGTGCTCGCGCGCGTGAAGGTCGACGGCACCGCGCTGACGGTTGCCACCACCCATCTCCAGAACCGGCGCGGGCGTGCTCCCCGCACCCCGGACGAGGCGGACGAGCAGCTGGCTCAGCTCGACGTGGTGCTCGACGCCTTGGCGCGCCGGCCGCGTCCGCGGGTGCTGCTGGGCGACCTCAACGTGCTGCCCGAGGTCGCCGAGCCGGTCCTCGAAGCGGCCCGCTACGACGTGGCGGAGAGCGAGCCGACCGTCCATGCCGGCGCGCCCAAGGTGAGACTCGACTACGTCGCCGTCGACGGCCTCACGATCCGCGGGAGCGAAGTCCTCGACACCGACGTGAGCGACCACCGCGCGCTCGTGGTCGAAGTGGTCGCGTAGACAGCGCTGACGCTCGGTCAACGGCCTACGGCCCGCTCGAGCTCACGCTTGGTCATCTTGGAACGGCCCTTGACGTTCTTCCGCTTGGCCTCTTCGTAGAGCTGATCGCGCGTTCGGCCTCCCGGGCCCCTATGCGATCGCAACCCACCGCGCCGCCCAGGCGAGATGTCCTTGGTCGAGGTGCGGCTGGCCTGCCTCGCCTCGCCCGCGCGGGCACGCTCTTTGTTGACGGTTCGGGCGGCGATCTCCTCGGCGACGTCCTCGGGCCGTCCTCGCTCCTCGAGCCCTTCCTTGACGTGCTCGTACTGCCGCTCCCGCTTCTTGCTCCATGCTCGTTGCGGCATCGGTCCTCACCTCCGGTGGAGAGTCCTCCAAGAGTCGATGCCCACCGGCGGCCTCGAGGAAACGGTGCGGTTTCGGCGGCTCCGAAGCCCGGGTACCGGGGACGTAGGTCACCCGTTCACGACGAGAGGGTTGTCATGGAGCTTGGCTATTCGCTGGCGAGCGAGGAACTTCATCCCACCGACATGGTGCGCTGGGCGCAGCGCGCCGAGGAGGTCGGATTCCGGAGCGCGTGGGTGTCGGACCACTTCCACCCCTGGGTCGACCGCCAAGGGCAGAGCCCCTTCGTGTGGTCGGCGATCGGTGGGATCGCGGCGACCACCAACCTCCGTGTCGGAACCGCGGTCACCTGCCCGCTCATCCGCACGCACCCCGCGATCGTCGCCCACGCCGCCGCCACGTCGGCGGCGATGATGCCGCGACGCTTCTTCCTCGGCGTCGGCACCGGCGAGGCACTCAACGAGCACATCCTGGGCGACCGCTGGCCACCGGCCGACGTGCGACTCGAGATGCTCGAGGAGGCGGTTGCCGTGATGCGCAAGCTGTGGCAGGGCGGACTGCAGTCGCACGAGGGCAAGCACTACCGGATCGAGAACGCGCGCCTGTACACGTTGCCCGAGGAGCCAGTGCCCGTGTTCGTGTCCGCGTTCGGAGACAAGTCGGCGCAGCTGGCCGGGAGGGTTGGTGACGGCTACATCGGCACCTCCCCCGAGTCCGAGCTCCTGGAGACATTCGAGCAGGCCGGCGGGGCGGGGAAGCCGAAGTTCGCCGGGGTCAAGGCGTGCTGGGCGCGCGACGAAGGCGAGGCGCGCCGGACCGCGCACGAGCTGTGGCCGAACCTCGGCCTACCGGGGCAGCTGTCCCAGGAGCTGCCGCTTCCGTCGCTCTTCGAGCAAGCGACCGAGTTGGTGACCGAGGAGCACGTCGCGAGCATGGTCGCGTGCGGGCCGGACGCCGAGCGTCACCTCGACATGCTGCGCAAGTACGCCGACGCCGGCTACGACGCCGTGTTCGTCCACCAGATCGGAGCGGACCAGGACGGCTTCCTCCGCTTCTACGCCGAGGAGGTCCTCCCCAAGGTGTGACCCTCTGGTTTTGGCGTCGTTTACCCACGTATTGCGTGGGTAGTTGACGCCGAAACGTCTAGCTCGCGATCGGCAGAGACTCGTCGTCGAGCTCGCGCAGCTCGACTTCGCGCCACATCCGCGCGCCGGCCCCTCGAGCAGCAGCGCCGCGCCGCCCGCCGCCGCGCCGCGGCTCGGTTCACCACCCACGTCGTACCGCGACTGCTCGCCCGCCGTTTCCCGGCGCCGATCGACCGTTTCTACCGGTTGCGCCTGCGCGACGGCTGGGCCTTGTGGCGCCACCGCGAGCACGGCCTGGACGGCGTGCCCCACGCCCACCTGAGCACCTGCGACGCCATGGGCGGGCTGCCGGGCCGGCTGCTCGCGGATCACGTCGACACCGTCGTCGCCGCCGCCGGCTTCGCGGCTTGGTCGGGGGAGATCAACGCCCGCGTCGGACGGCGCGTCGCCGCTCTCGGCCGCTGGGGCGCCGAGGTCGTCGCCCGCCACCCGAACCGCACGCTCAGTTGGCTCTCGGGCGCGCCCGTCGAGCGCCTGACGATCGTCCGCACCGTCCCCCACCGCCGCGCCGCCGCGTAGGTCCTCGCTGGTTGACGCGCGATTCCGTCGCGCTAGATTCCGCAGCGCAGGGTTTCGCGCCGAACCAGGGCAGGCAGTACGTGGACGACCAGATCAAGCTCCAAAAGCAGCTTGAGACCGCGGCTGTCAGCTTGTCGCAAGAATTCGCCGGCAAGGTGTCGTCCGAGGACGTCGACCGGTATCTCGCCGAGGAACTTCAGCCGTTCACCGACGCCCGTATCCCGGACTTCGTCCCCGTCCTGGCCGAGCGCCGGACCCGGTCCCGGCTCCGCGCCATCTCGCGCCTTGCCTGATCAGCACCGACGTTCGTCCACAGAAAGCTGTGGAAAGACGGGACGCCGCCCCGCGGAAAGCAAATCGTGGCTCGCGGCGGTCACCGTGCCCCACTCGGCCCTCACCGGAGGGGCTGAAAAATGGGGCAGCGGCCCCCAGCCACTCTCGGGCAGGGAAAGAGCGACCCGAGAACCGCTGCCCCGCGTCAACATACCGGATCCGCCGCCGCCGGTCGCTATTGGAGCAGGGAGGCGACGACGTTGATCATCATCGCCAGGATCACCGCCCCGAACAGGAACGCGAACAGGCCGTGCACGAGGACACTGCGCCGTATCTGCCGGATCTGGATGTCGGTGTCCGAGACCTGGAACGTCATGCCGACGGTGAACGCCACATACGCGAAGTCGCGGTAGTCGGGCTCGTAGTCGGTCTTGGCCTTGAAGTCGATGCCCCCGACCGGAGGTGTGTAGTACTCGTGCGCGTAC
>JBKOWY010000040.1:0-3587 GCA_046724655.1 Actinomycetota bacterium | reverse complement strand
CGGTCGCGGACGCGGCAGCAGGCCGGCCGGTTGCCGCCGATCGATGCGACCCGGCGACGGGCGGCAGCGTGTTGACTCCGCTCAGTCTGGGCGGCGGGGAGCACGTGCTGCGCACGGCCCTCGGCGTCGACACCGGTGTCGATCTCGACGGGATCGTGCTCGGCTCCGAGGCCGGTGGCGCGCCGCTGGCGCTGGGTGAGCGCGGCGTGCTCCCGCCGCTCGTCGCGGCGCCCGGAGCCAACCCGCCGAAGGTGGAAGTCGTGCGGTCGGGTCGGACGGACATGAAGGTGCGCGTCGCCGGAGCCGAGCAGCCGTTCTGGCTCGTGTTCGGCGAGAGCTACAACCGGGGCTGGACCGCATCGGTCGACGGCCACGACAAGGGCGAGGGCGAGCTCGTGAACGGCTACGCGAACGGCTGGCTCGTCGACCCGAAGGGCAAGACGACGCTCGACATCTCCCTCACGTGGACGCCCCAGCGCACCGTCTGGATCGCGATCGCGCTGTCCGGCATCACGATGCTCCTGTGCTCCGCGCTCGCGCTCGGGCTGTGGTCGCGCCGGCGGCTGGTGGCGGAGCCACCAGGGGCGATCGACGAGCCGCCGGTGTTCCGATCGCCCCTGGCCATCTCGGGCGCACGCCCGCGCTGGCCTGTGGTAGCTGCAACTGCGCTGGGGGTCGGCCTCGTGGCCACCGTGCTGATCAAGCCGCTACCCGGCCTGCTCGTCGGCTTGCTGGTCTTCGCGGCACTCATCCGGCCGCGCTGGCGCGTCGTGCTCGCGATCGGAGCGCCGGCCGCGCTCGGCCTCGCGGGCCTGTACGTGCTGGTCGAGCAGACGCTGCACAACTATCCGCCCGTGTTCGAATGGCCGACGTTCTTCGACCGCGTGCACATGCTCGGATGGTTCGCGGTCGCGCTCCTCGCCGCGGACGCGGTAGTCGAAACGGTTCGCACTCGACTCCGTCAACCTTCGCCGGAGGCCGATGGCGCCGACGCGGGACGCGGGAAGGAGAGCCCGGTCCGAGCTCCCTGAGCTCAGTCGACTCTCATTCGGCGGCTCCCGGGGGGCCGACGAAGATGGCTGCCGGGCCCTGCAGCTCGTTCATGCGCGCCACGCGCTCGCGAGTCTCGACAGGCACTCGTGCGTCGGCTCCAAGCGCGAGCAAGTTGGTGTCGGCGAGCTGGGAGAGGTCGGTCCGCCCTGCTTGCTCGAGCTCGTCCAAGACTCCCGCCCGCAGCCGCGCGTATTCCGCGCGCTCGGAGGGTGTGCGCGGATCGACGTAGGCGAGTTCCTCGACACCTGGTTTGGCTCGCCACGCCTCGACGTCGTTTCCGATCGAGAGGTGGACGACAGCGGTGGCATCGGAGGGATCGAACACGCGGTGGGGCGTGACGAAGCGGCGGTAGGCGTCGAGGGTACCGACATGGAAGCCCTGGCGTTCGAGCTCGTCGACGAGTCCGAAGCCTTGCGACCCGAATGCCACCGAGTCGCTCCAGGTCACGAGGTACGCGCCGTCGCGCCCTCCGCCCGGCGACGATCCCCGGGCGAGCGCCTGCACCGTGGGCCGGGCGAGCTCGCCCAGGATCGCGGACGAGTCGGAGTCGGCCGGCTCGATGGAGGAGGCGTCGACGACGAACGAAGCGCTGACCACCACGGCGGCGGCGGTCAGCACGTGCGTCCCGATGCGAAGCGCCCGCCGCCGGTGAGCGTCGTCGAGGCGCCGGCCGATGGCGATCGTGAGCGCCCATCCGATGGAGAGACACATCAGCACGTTGAGTCCCCATGCCCAGAGCGCCAGGTACGTCCACACGAAGCCAGAGATTCGACTCGCCGAAATCAAACCAAGCACGAGCGACACGCCGATGACGATGTTCAAGCGAGTCAGCACACGCTCTCGGACCCTCCACGCCAACGCCGCCCCGGCGACCCAGACCACGAGCAGGATCACGCCCGCAATGATCGAGCCGTGAGCGGGACCGGAGGTGATGTCACCTCTCGAGAGCACGCGCCACGGGTTGAGGTGCGCGAGCAGCACGTCAAGCCCCTCCCGCACGCCGATCGGATCCTCGGGCGGGTCGACAAACGCGTCGCGCAGCGCAGAGAGGTTGCCCGGCGACCCTCTGACCTCATCGATCACAGGTGGCAGCCACGCGATCACGCCGACCGCGGCGGCGATGCCCGTCCAGCGCCAGAAACGGGCGACTGCGCCCCTCTCGGCCCTGCGGTACGCCGTGAAGACCGCGACGAGTACAGCGACGGCCAGCAGCCCGGGGACGAGACCGAGGTACGACGCGTGGGTCTGCATGCAGAACGAACCCGCGAAGAGGGAAACCGGCAACAGCGCGAGGTCGTCGCACAGCACACACCAGATGGCGACGACGAAGGTGACCCACCACAGTGCCGGCAGGTACGCGTTCCACGACTCGAACAGCGTCGCGCCGAACGCAGCCGAGAGCACGCCCAGCATGGCGGTCATGGCCACCGCGAGGCGCACGCCACCGCGCCGCATCGCCATCCAGACGACCGCGCCCATGGCCAGGATGTTCAAGAAGGCGGTCGAGACCTGCATGCCCCACGCGCTGGCGCCGAACAGCCGCCAAACGGGCCACAGCGACCAGAAGCTCATCGGCCCCGGGTGGCTCGCGGGGGCGGTCGCGCTACCGAGGCGACCCACGAGCCCGATGAGCGGCGGATGGCGGCTCCAGACGTCGCGGATCCGGAGCTCGGTCTGCGCCACTTCCAACAGTGGATACCAACGCGGATGACGCAGTACGGCAAGACCAATGGCCAATGGCAGAGCCAACAACACGATCAGGCCCGCAACGACCAAGGGGACGCGGCCGCGCTCGGTGCGCGGGAGGCGAATGACCGATCGGCTCGGTATCAGCGCGGGGGAGCCTATCCGGTGACTTAGTCCAAGCTTCGGCGGCTCACCCTGTGTGGTTCGCTGGACCGCGCGAGGTGCTCGTGAGCTGCCGCTCGCCTTGGATGCCGGCGGCAATGGTGTAGCTCGAGATCGACGCGCCCAGGTCACTGAGGTGCACGAAGTCGTTGCGAACGCGCTTGATCCCGTCCGGGAAGCGCAGCCATTCGGTCCACCCGGTGGTGATAGCACGGGTCCGATGTCGACCTTTGGCGCGCCGATGACTGTGCCGCGCTGACAGGTGATGAACCGACGTGTCATTGCGACCTTCACGACTCCCTGCCCTCGACGCCGGCTAGCTGACCGAACGCCGCAACCAACGACGGTTCTAGGGTTCCAAGTCCCGCGTAGGTGCTCCGCCGTGCCGGCGGTGCGGCGGTTTGTCAGCTCTGCGTATCACCGGTTCGGCCCCGCTCCGAGGTGCTGGGCTTCTATCTACGATCGGTCGACAGGAGGACAGGGATGACCAGGACATACTCTGAGACTCCCAACGCGATGGTCAGCGCCGCCAATAGCATCGACTATGCGTATCGTCAGCTTGGCGACGGTGCGATGCCGTTGGTGCTCCTACAGCACTTCCGCGGCAATCTGGATAACTGGGACCCTGCGCTGATTGACGCGCTGGCGTCGACTCGGCGGGTCGTCACGTTCGACAACGCCGGAGT